>NZ_BAABKC010000109.1:0-10219 GCF_039543625.1 Streptomyces similanensis
GCCACCGCCCCGGCCACCCCCGCGCAGCCGCCGACGGCCGGGCCGACGACCGCGCCGGCCGGCGGCGCGAGCCCGAGCGGGAGCGCCGCGGCCCGGCCCGCCCCGAAGATCCCGCGCCAGCGGACCCAGCCCCCCGCCACCGCCACCGCCACCGCCCAGAGCGCCGCCGAGGCGCAGGTGCTGAGCCTGGTCAACCAGGAGCGGGCGCGGGCGGGGTGCGGCCCGGTCGCCGCGAACGGCGCGCTGACCTCGCTGGCGGAGGACTTCAGCCGGGCCATGGCCGACCAGGACTTCTTCGACCACACCGACCCCGGCGGAGCGACCCCGTGGGACCGTGCGGCCCGGCTCGGCATCACCGGCCTGGGCGGCGAGAACATAGCCCGCGGCCAGGCGGACGCGGCGGCCGTCATGGACGCCTGGATGGACAGCCCCGGCCACCGCGCCAACATCCTGGACTGCGACTTCACCACGCTCGGCGTCGGCGTCCACTTCGGCCCGGGCGGGCCGTGGTGGACGCAGGACTTCGGGTACTGACGCGCCGGCGTCCGGTGGGCGCTGTGGTTCGGTGAGCGCTCTCTGTCGGTGGGCGCTGTGCTCGCGTACGCTCCGGGTATGAGCGGCACCCAGGAAGGCATCGAGGCGCAGGACCTCCCGTACGACGTGTTCGCCAAGGCGTGTCCCTCGCGCGGCACGCTGGAGCACGTCACGGGTCGCTGGGGCGCGCTCACCATGGGGGCGCTGCGCGATGGCTCGCTGCGCTTCAACGAACTGCGCCGACGCGTCGACGGGGTGAGCGAGAAGATGCTGTCCCAGACGCTCCAGGCGCTGGAGCGGGACGGCCTGGTGCACCGCGAGGCCCAGCCGACCAACCCGCCGCGCGTCGACTACGAGCTGACCGCGCTGGGACACGAGGTGACCGAACGGCTGCTGGCCCTCATCCACTGCGTGGAGGGCCGGATGGACGACGTGCTGGCCGCCCGCGAGCGCTACGACGCCCGCCGGGACTGACGCCCGGTTCCCGGCCCCGACCCGGTCGTCGGCCTCCCGACCCGGTCGCCGGCCTTCAGATCCGGTCGTCGGCCTTCAGATCCGGTCGTTCGCCGCCGGGCGGAGTCGGGGCGCGGGCTGGCACGTGGGGCAGTAGTGGCTTGAGCGGTTCATCCACGGGCGGCGGCGTATCGGGGTGGCGCAGCGGCGGCAGGGCAGGCCCTCGCGGCCGTAGGCGTCCAGGGAGCGGTCGAAGTAGCCGGACTCGCCGTTGACGTTGACGTACAGGCTGTCGAAGCTGGTGCCGCCGACGGCGAGGGCGTCGGTCATCACGTCCCTGATGTGGCCGAGGAGCTCGGCGGTGCGGGGGCGGGTGAGGGTGGCGGTGGGGCGCTCGTAGTGCAGGCGCGCCCGCCACAGCGCCTCGTCGGCGTAGATGTTGCCGACGCCGCTGATCAGCGACTGGTCGAGCAGGGCGCGTTTGACGGTGGTGCGCTTGCGGCGCAGCGCCTGGTGGAAGCCCTCGTCGTCGAAGAGCGGGTCGAGGGGGTCGCGGGCGATGTGCGCGATGACGTCGGGCAGCCCCTCGGGGCCGGTGTCGTGCAGCGAGAGGCCGCCGAAGGTGCGCTGGTCGACGAAGCGGAGTTCGGTGCCGTCCTCGTCGGCGAAGCGGACGCGGACGCGCAGGTGCTTCTCGGTGGCCGCCTCCCGCGGCTGGACCAGGAGCTGGCCGCTCATGCCGAGGTGGGCCAGGATCGCCTGGCCGCTGTCGGCCAGCGGCAGCCACAGGTACTTGCCGCGGCGGCTGGGCGTGCCGACGCGGTGGCCGGCCAGGCGCCGCGCGAAGTCGTCCGGTCCCGCCAGGTGCCGGCGCACGGCGCGCGGGTGCAGCACCGCGACCTCGGCGACGGTCCGCTGGGCGACCCAGCGCTCCAGACCGCGCCGTACGACCTCGACCTCGGGCAACTCGGGCATGGCTCCCCCGCACTCACTCGACACAGGAACGGACAACGGTAACGGCACACGCGCCGAGCGCCCGCCCCGGCCGGAACGGTGGGGCGGGCGCTCGGTGCCGCTGTCAGCTCGGTATGCCGCTGTCAGGCGGAGGCGGGAGCCTCGTCGGTGCCGGTGGCGGCCGCGGCGGACTCGGCCGCCTCGGCGCGCTCGTCCGCGGCGGCCTTGATGGCGCGCCAGGCGGACTCGGCGGCCTGTTGCTCCGCCTCCTTCTTGCTGCGGCCGGTGCCGGTGCCGTACGAGACGCCTCCGACGCGGGCGGCAGCAGTGAAGGTCTTCTCGTGGTCGGGGCCGGTCTCCGTGACCAGGTACTCGGGGACGCCGAGCCCTTCGGTCGCGGTCAGCTCCTGGAGGGAGGTCTTCCAGTCCAGGCCGGCTCCGAGGTTCGAGGACTTCTCGATCAGCGGATCGAACAGGCGGTGCACCAGTTCGGAGGCCGCGTCGAGGCCCTGATCGAGATAGACCGCGCCGATCACCGCTTCAAGGGTGTCGGCGAGGATGGATGCCTTGTCCCTGCCGCCCGTGCCCTCTTCACCGCGGCCGAGCCGGATGAAGGCGCCCAGGTCGAGGCCGCGGCCCACTTCCGCCAGCGCACGCGAGTTGACCACCGCGGCCCGCAACTTGGCCAGCTGGCCTTCGGGCAGGTCGGGGTGGGTGCGGTACAGCGTGTCCGTGACGACGAGCCCGAGGACGGAGTCACCGAGGAACTCCAGCCGCTCGTTCGTCGGCAGGCCGCCGTTCTCGTACGCGTAGGAACGGTGGGTCAGCGCGCGCACCAGAAGGGCGGACTCGAGCCGGTAGCCGAGCCGCCCTTCCAGAAGCGTGTGGGACGAGGCGGTGTTGTCCGAGGGGCTACCCCCGCCGACGCGGGGAGCGTTCTTCTTCGCCGTGGACACGGTGCCTCTCACCAGCCGCTCAGACCTCGAGGACCTGGCGCTTGTTGTAGGTGCCGCAAGACGGGCACGCGATGTGCTGCAGCTTGGGCTCGTGGCAGCGCTCGCACGCCACCAGGGTGGGGACCGCAGCCTTCCACTGCGACCGGCGGTGGCGCGTGTTGCTGCGCGACATCTTCCGCTTCGGAACAGCCACGGCTACTTCTCCTGCTTCTCGTCGGCGCGTGCTGACTGAGGCGCGCCGCCGCTCATCTCGTCCTTCTCGCCGTCTTCGAGTGAACCGGCGAGTCCCTGCAAAGCCGCCCAACGGATGTCGACGGCGTCGTGGTGGTGGTCCGGGTCGTCCGCGAGCCGCGCTCCGCATTCGGAGCACAGGCCCGGGCAGTCGTCCTGGCACACCGGCTGCATCGGCAGTGCGAGCACCACCGCATCGCGCAGCAGAGGTTCGAGGTCGAAGAGTCCGTCCTCGAGGTAGAACCTGTCCTCGTCGTCCTCGGCGTCGTCGCCCGGTTCCGCGATCACGCGGCCCCGGTCGTCGGCGTCAGGGTACGAGAACAGTTCCTGGAAGTCCGCTTCGAGCTCCAGCCCGACCGGCTCCAGACACCTTACGCACTCCCCCTCCGCCTGTGCACGGGCGGTGCCTGTGACGAGCACCCCTTCCATGACCGACTCGAGCCGGAGCTCCAGCTCGACCGGGGCGCCCTGCGGCACTCCGATCACCGACTGGATACCGAGGTCCCGGGGGGCCTCGACCGTGCGGGTCAGGCGTTGCAGCGCGCCGGGACGCCGTCCCAGCTCATGTGTGTCGAACACGAGAGGGTCGTGGTGGTCGAGGCGGGCGTTCTGAGCCATTCCTGCTTTCGGTTTCCGAGCTAGGAGGGACGCGGCCCGGTCGGTGTCTCCCGGGCAGCGCGGATCGCGGACGTGCACGCGACCGAAGGGCCAGGATACTGGACCTTTCGCTCTCGTCCCAATCCGGCCTCTTCGGGCCGCGCGGACGCCCGCGCTGACGCCCGCCCGCGGCCCGGCCGGAGGCCGTGTCCGGACTAGAGCCCGCGGCCCTGTTCGTAGGCCCGCAGCTGTTCGGCGCTGATCATGCCGGTGTCGAAGAGGCTGGTCTCGTCGAGCGCGTAGCCCTGCTGCGGCTGCTGCGACTGCTGCGTCTGGTGGGGCTGCTGCGCGTCGTGACCCTGTTGGCCCTGCTGGGCGTGCTGGGCCTGGCTCGGGTCGTAGGCGGGCTGCTGTCCGGTGTCGTAGCCCGGGTACGGCTCGCCGGCCGCCGTCCCGTAGCCGGGGGCGGCGTAGGGGTCGGCCTGCTGGTAGCCGTACTGGTCCTGCCGGGTGTCGTAGCCCTGGCCCTGGTAGCCGTACGGGTCGCCCTGCTGGGGCTGCTGGTAGCCGTAGGCCGGCTGGGGCTCGTACTGCGGCTGCGGCGGGGCGGCGGGGCGCTCGGGGGCCGGGGCGACGGTCCGGGGCGCGGGGGTGTCGGCGAGGCCGGCGAGACCGGCGAGGTAGTCGGCGTCGCTGGAGTGCTGGACGGTGCTGGTGTCGTCGGCCAGCGCGCCGAGGTCGTCGGTGGCGATCCGGCCGTGCAGCTTCTGCCGGCCGCGGCCGACCGCGTCCAGGGTCTTGGCGAGGACCGCCTCGAAGGCGCCGAGCTTGGCGTCGACGTAGGCGTCGGCGTCGCGGCGCAGGGTCTCCGGGTCGTGGCTGCGCTCGGGCGCGTCCTCGTCCTCGTAGCCGTCCTCGTCCAGGCCCGGTCCGGTGCCGAGCAGCTTCTCGCGGCCGCGGCCGACCGAGCCGAGGGTCTTGGTGAGGACGACCTCGAAGTTGGCGAGCTTGGAGTCGACGTAGTCGTCGGCCTCGGCGCGGACCTCCTCGGCCTCCTGGCGGGCCTCGGTCAGGATCCGGTCGGCCTCGGCCTGGGAGCGGCGGGCGACCTCGGTGCCGGAGACCAGCGAGCCGCGCTCGGCGTGCGCGGACTCGATGATCCGGTCGGCCTCGCGGCGGGCGTCCTCGACCATCTGCTCGCGGTCGCCGATCAGCTCCTGGGCCTGCGCGAGCGAGCCGGGCAGCGCCTGGCGGACCTCTTCGAGCAGTTCGAGCAGCTGGGCGCGGTTGACCACGCAGGACGCCGACATGGGCATGGAACGGGCGCCGGAGACCGTGGTCACGATCTCGTCGAGCTTCTTCTGCACGTCCACGGTGTGCTCGCCACTCCCTACCGGTGTGCGCATCTTGACGGGACGACTGTACGACCACGGCGCACCCGGCGGACAGCGGGTGACGGCACGTCAGCGGCTCAGTTCTTCCCCAGCCGGCCGGACAGCGCCTCGAAGACCTGCGGCGGCACCAGGTGGGAGACGTCGCCGCCCCAGGCCGCGACCTCCTTGACCAGGGAGGAGGACAGGAAGCTGTAGGTGGGGTTGGTGGGCACGAACAGCGTCTCGACGCCGGTGAGGCCGTTGTTCATCTGGGCCATCTGCAGCTCGTAGTCGAAGTCGCTCACCGCGCGCAGGCCCTTGACGATGGCGGGGATCTCGCGCTGCTTGCAGAAGTCGACGAGGAGGCCGTGGAAGGACTCGACGCGGACGTTGCCGTACTCGGCGGTGACGTCGCGGATCAGCTCGATCCGCTCGTCGATCTCGAACAGGCCCTTCTTGGACTGGTTGATCATCACCGCCACGTAGACCTCGTCGTACAGGCGGGAGGCGCGGGCAATGATGTCCAGGTGCCCGTTGGTGATGGGGTCGAACGACCCGGGACAGACGGCACGGCGCACTTGAGATCCCTCGCTCTCCGGTCCGGTCATCGTGCGTCTTCGCACGTAGAGGCGGCGCGACCGTACCAAAACGTTCCCTCGCCGTAACGACGGGCCCGGAGCGCGTCGAAACCCTCCGGCCACCCGAATTCACCGCCTCTGGTGCTGCGCTCCACGGTGACGAGGGCCGCGTCCGCCAGCCACCCCTGCGAGCGGAGTGTGAGCAGGATCTCGCGAAGATCGTCGTCCGTGACGGCGTAGGGCGGGTCGAGGAAGACGATGTCGTACGGCTCGGCGGGCGGCGGCGACTGGACGGTCTGTTCCGCTTTGCCCGCCCTCACCTCGGCGCCGGGCAGGCCGAGGCTCTTCACGTTCTCCCGGACGGTCCGGGCCGCCCGGGCGTCGGCCTCCACGAGCAGGGTGTGGCCGGCGCCGCGGGAGAGCGCCTCCAGGCCGACGGCTCCGGAGCCGGCGTACAGGTCCAGGACCCGCTCGCCGTCGAGGGGGCCGCCCAGCAGGGACTGCCAGGTGGAGAACAGGCCCTCGCGCGCGCGGTCGGAGGTGGGGCGGGTGCCGGTCCCCGGCGGGACGGCTAGGCGACGTCCGCCGGCCTTGCCGGCGATCACGCGGGTCATCTGGGGTCCTTGGTCGTGGGCGGCATGGCGTCCAGTGTGGCCGGTCGGGCGGTTGACCGCGTCGCCGGGGCGGCGGGGGCCGGCGGGTGCTCGGTGGGTGTTCCACGGGAGTTCGGCAGGCGCTCGGCAGGCGTTCGGTGGGTGAGGGGCGGGTGCTCAGCGGGGGCTCATCCCTTTTCCAGGTACTGCTCCTTCTCCTCGTCCAGCAGGGCGTCCAGCGCCGTGCGCAGGCCGGGCAGGGCGGTCAGCTCCGGGTCGGCGGCGACGACCGCCGCCGCCTCCTGCCTGGCCTCGGCGATGATCTCCTCGTCCTCGATGACGGCGAGGACGCGCAGGCTGGAGCGGGCGCCGGACTGGGCCTGGCCGAGGACGTCGCCCTCGCGGCGCTGTTCGAGGTCGATGCGGGACAGCTCGAAGCCGTCGAGGGTGGCGGCCACCGCGTTCAGCCGCTGGCGGGCCGCGCTCGCCTCGGGCATCTCGGTGACCAGCAGGCACAGGCCGGGCGCGGAGCCGCGGCCGACGCGGCCGCGCAGCTGGTGGAGCTGGGAGACGCCGAAGCGGTCGGCGTCGGTGATCACCATCACGGTGGCGTTGGGGACGTTGACGCCGACCTCGATGACGGTGGTGGCGACCAGGACGTCGGTGTCGCCGGCGGCGAAGCGGCGCATGACCGCGTCCTTGTCGTCGGGGGCCATCCTGCCGTGCAGCACCTCCACCCGCAGCCCCTGCAACGGCCCCTTGGCGAGCTGGTCCGCGACGTCCAGGACGGCCAGCGGGGGCCGCCGCTCGGCCGTCGCGTCGGCGTCCGGGGCCTTCTTGGCGGCCTTCTTCGGGCCGTCCTCCTCGTCGCCGATGCGCGGACACACCACGTACGCCTGGTGGCCGTTGGCGGCCTCCTCGCGCACCCGCTCCCAGGCGCGGGCGAGGAAGTGCGGCTTGTCGGCGGCCGGGACGACATGGCTGGCGATGGGCGAGCGGCCGGCGGGCAGCTGGTCGAGGACCGAGGTCTCCAGGTCGCCGAAGACGGTCATGGCGACCGTGCGCGGGATGGGCGTGGCGGTCATCACCAGCAGGTGCGGGGGCTGGGTGCCCTTGCTCCGCAGGGCGTCGCGCTGCTCGACGCCGAAGCGGTGCTGTTCGTCGACGACGACCAGCCCGAGGTCGTGGAACTGGACCTTGTCCTCGATCAGCGCGTGCGTGCCGATCACGATGCCGGCCTCGCCGGTGACGAGGTCGAGCAGGGCCTGGCGGCGGGCGGCGGCGCCCATGGAGCCGGTGAGCAGCACCACCTTGGTGGCGTGCTCGGAACCGCCGAGCATCCCCCCTTGGGCCAGCTCGCCCATCATCTCGGTCACCGACCGGTGGTGCTGCTGGGCCAGCACCTCGGTGGGCGCGAGCATCGCGGCCTGCCCGCCGGCGTCGACCACGGCGAGCATGGCGCGCAGGGCCACCATGGTCTTGCCCGAGCCGACCTCGCCCTGGAGCAGGCGGTGCATGGGGTGGTCGGTGGCGAGGTCGGTGAAGATCTCCCGGGAGACCTTCCGCTGGCCGTCGGTGAGGGTGAAGGGCAGGCGGTCGTCGAAGGCGGTCAGCAGGCCGTCGGGGCGGGGCAGGCGCGGGACGGCGGGGAGTTGGGCGTCGGCGTGGCGGCGGCGGGCCAGGGCGACCTGGAGGACGAATGCCTCGTCCCACTTCAGCCGGGCCTGGGCGTCGGCGATGTCCGCCTTGGTGTGCGGGCGGTGGATCTTGAGCAGGGCCTCGGGCAGGGGCAGCAGGGCGCGGCCCGCGCGCAGCGCCTCGGGCAGCGGGTCCACGGCGTCGCGGGCGTCCGGCAGGACGGTCTGGACCGCCTTGGCGATCTTCCAGGACTCCATCTTGGCGGTGGCCGGGTAGAGCGGGATCAGGGCGCCGGCGAAGGACTCGACGCTCTCGCCGGTATCCCTGGTCTCCCCGCTCTCGCCCTGGAGCAGTTCGTAGGCGGGGTGGGCCAGTTGGAGCTTGTGGTTGAAGAGGGACACCTTGCCCGCGAACATCGCGCGGGTGCCCGGCAGCAGCTCCTTGTGCGGCTTGTGCACGCCGTTGCCGAAGAAGACGAGCTGGAGCCGGCCGCTGCCGTCGGTGATCGTCACCTCCAGGCGCTGCCCCTTGCCGCGCGGCGCCCGCGAGGAAGCGAAGGAGTGCAGGCGGGCGTCGGCGACCTGGGCGACCACCGTGACGTGCTCGTCCATGGGGAGGTCGGCCAGGTGGGTGAGCCGGCCCCGCTCCTCGTACTTGCGCGGGTAGTGGTGCAGGAGGTCGCCGACGGTGTGCAGGCCGAGGTGCTCGGCCATCACCTTCGCGGTGGCGGGGCCGAGCACCGACTTCAGCGGTCGACGCAGTGGTTCTTGCAGTGCGGGCACGGGATCCATTGCACACCACGCTACTGACAACGCCGTATACGTCCTGCGAAACCCCTGGTCAGGTGGGTGGTGCGGGCCCTAGGATGACGCGCTCACGGACCTTCCCCCCGCGGCCCGCCACCCCGTCGGCGCCGCCCTACCCCGCGCCGTCGGCAAGCCCCTCCACCAGCGGCGCTGCGACGATGGACTCCCAGACCCCCCAGTCATCAGCCGAAGGCCCCCCGTCCGCCGCCACGTTCCGGGTCGACCCGCGCGGTCCGGTGGACCCGCTGGCGCAGCGGGCGCGGCAGCCGCTGCGGCCGGCCGGCTCCGCGCCGCTCGACCGCGCTTTCACCGGCCCGCCGGAGCGGTCCGCCCACGGGGAGGACGGCCGCCGATGAGCTCGGTCACGGACCTCGGCTCGCTGCGGCGGGCCATGGCGGAGAACGGCGAGCGGCCCGAGGGGCCGGCCCGCAACGCGCGCGCGGCGGAGCTGCTCGCCGAAGCGGAGCGGCTGGGCGAGCCGCCGGCGGTGATCGAGGCGCTCGGGCACCAGCTGAGGGTTCTCCACCACAGCTCCGAGAAGGACAGGATGTTCGCGCCCTTCGCGCGGCTGCTGCGGCTGTGGGACGAGCACCCCGAGGACTTCGACGCGTACGAGGCCCACTCGCTGCACTGGGTCTTCAAGTGGATGTCGGCCGGCATGGTGGACCGGCCGCACGTCCCGCTGGCCGCGATCGAGAAGTGGCTCGGCGAGATGGAGCACCGCTACCGGCTCGCCGGGTACAGCGAACGGGCGGTGCGCGGCGCGGAGTTGAGTGTGGCCGCGCACGTGGGGGACGTGGCGCGGGCGGAGCGGGCGTACGGGGCGTGGCTGGCGGCCGACCGGGACCGGATGGCCGACTGCCCCGCGTGCGAGCTGCGCGCCCAGGGCTGGTGGCAGGCCGAGCGCGGCCGGGACGAGGAGGCGGTGCGGCTGTGGCGGCCGGTGCTGGAGGGCGGGCTCTCCTGCGCCCACGAGCCGCACACGGTGCTCGCCTCGTCCCTGCTGCCGCTGCTGCGGCTGGGCCGGACCGAGGAGGCGCGCGCCCACCATCTGCGCGGGCTGCGGCTGGTGCGGCCGATGGAGAGCATGCGCGCCGCGTACGCGGAGCACGTGGAGTTCTGCGCGCTGACCGGCAACGAGGCGCGCGCCCTGGAGCTGCTGGCCGAGCGGCCGGCGTACTTCACCGACTCCGGGCATCCGCGCAGCCGGCTGGACTTCCTGGCGGTGGTGGCGCTGCTGACGGGGCGCCTGGTGGAGCTGGGGCACGGCGGACGGGCGGTGCCGGGTCCGGCGGGCCGGCCCTGGACGGCCGCCGAGCTGGCCGCTCACGCGCGCGGGGAGGCCGAGGCGCTGGCGGCCCGGTTCGACGCGCGCAACGGCACCTCGCACGTCGGGGAGCGGACCCGGGCGCGGATGGCGCGGCGGCCGCTGGTCGAGCGGCTGCCGCTGGGCGTGCGCACGGGGCTGCCGGTGGCCGTCCGGCCCGCCGTGCGGCGGCCGGCCGC
>NZ_BAABKC010000110.1:0-32599 GCF_039543625.1 Streptomyces similanensis
TCATCAGCGTCTCCGACGGCACCTCCCGGGCCCGGTGACACCACCCCCCAGGTCATCCGTTCGACAGGGGGCAACAGTCATGCCGGGCCCGGAGGCCAGCGGCCCCATTGCGGAACCGCGGAAAACATAACGGGGCGCTCGCCCCGCTGAGGGGGGTGCCTCCCCCAAGCTCTGCGAGCAGGGGGGACCCCCAGCCCACCCGTGCCGCCCCTAGCGGCACGCATGCCCGCAGGTACAGAGGCGGGGTGGGGGGCATGTGGCTGGGGGGCACTTGTCAGGGGCGTGGGGAACTGCGCGGGTGAGCACGGGGGACCCGCGCCCGACGGCCCCCCGCGACCACCCCCTCCGCGCCCACGACCCTCAGCCGCCGTTCTGGGCCAGGCGGAGGAGGTGGTCGGCCAGGGCCTGGCCGCCGGACGGGTCGCGGCTGATCAGGAGCAGCGTGTCGTCGCCGGCGATCGTGCCGAGGATGTCGTGCAGCTCGGCCTGGTCGATCGCCGAGGCCAGGAACTGCGCCGCACCCGGCGGCGTGCGCAGGACGACGAGGTTCGCGGACGCCTCCGCGGAGATCAGCAGCTCCTGCGAGAGCCGCCGCATCCGCTCCTCCTTGACCGACCCGCCCAGCGGCGCCCGCGGGGTGCGGAACCCGCCCTCGCTGGGCACCGCGTAGATCAGGTCGCCGTCGGCGTTGCGGATCTTCACCGCGTTCAGCTCGTCCAGGTCCCGCGACAGCGTGGCCTGGGTGACGCTCAGCCCGTCGTCGGCGAGGAGCTTGGCCAACTGGCTCTGCGAGCGCACCGGTTGCCGGTTGAGGATGTCCACGATCCGGCGGTGGCGTGCGGTGCGGGTCTGCGGCAGGGCGGGCCCGGCGCCCCCGGCGTCGCCCTGTCCGTGGTCTGGCGCCTGGCTCATCGTCGTCCCATCTCTCCGGTCTCCCCGGTCTCCCCGGTCAACCCGGATCATCCGTCCCCGTCGGCCGCGTCCAGGACGCCGGGCAGCGCCCGGAGGAACGCGTCCACGTCGTCGTCGCCGAGGTTCAGCGGCGGCATGAGCCGGACGACGTCGGCGGCGGGCGCGTTCACGAGGATGCCGGCCTCCTGGGCCGCCTGCTGCGCCTGCTGCGCGTACGGCCCGGTGAGCACGATACCCAGGAGCAGTCCGGCGCCCCGGACGTGGTCGACCAGCGGGTGCCCGAGGGACTCGACGCCCTCGCGCAGCCTCTCGCCCTGCCGCTTGACGTTCTCCAGCAGCCCCTGGTCCTCGATGGTGTCGAGGACGGCGAGTCCGGCGGCGCAGGCCACCGGGTTGCCGCCGAAGGTGGTGCCGTGCTGGCCGGGCTGGAGCAGTTCGGCGGCGCGTCCGAAGGCGACGGTCGCGCCGAGCGGCAGCCCGCCGCCGAGCTGCTTGGCGAGGGTGACGACGTCGGGCAGCACGCCTTCGTGGGCCTGGTAGGCGAACCAGTGCCCGGTGCGGCCGACGCCGGTCTGCACCTCGTCCAGGACCAGCAGCGCGCCGGTCGCAGCGGTGATCGCCCTGGCCGCCTTGAGGTAGCCGGCCGGGGGCACCACGACGCCGTTCTCGCCCTGGACGGGCTCGATGACGACGAGGGCGGTCTCCTCGGTGACCGCGGCGGCCAGCGCGTGCGCGTCGCCGTAGGGGACGTGGGTGACGTCGCCGGGCAGCGGCCGGAAGGGCTCGCGCTTGCCGGGCTGTCCGGTGAGCGCGAGGGCGCCCATCGTCCGGCCGTGGAAGCCGCCGTCGGTGGCGACCATGTGGGTGCGCCCGGTGAGCCGGCCGATCTTGAAGGCGGCCTCGTTGGCCTCGGCGCCGGAGTTGCAGAAGAACACCCGGCCCTCGCGGCCGAAGAGCTGGAGCAGCCGTTCGGCGAGGGCGACGGTGGGCTCGGCCATGAAGAAGTTGGAGATGTGGCCGAGCGAGCCGATCTGCCGGCTCACCGCCTCCACGATCGCCGGGTGGGCGTGGCCGAGGGCGTTGGTGGCGATGCCGCCGACGAAGTCCAGGTACTCCTTGCCCTCGGCGTCCCAGACCCGGGTGCCCGCGCCGCGCACGAGCGGCAGCCGCGGGGTGCCGTAGTTGTTCATGAGGGCGCCCTGCCACCGTGCGGTCAGTTCCCCGTTGCTCATGACTCCCCCTGTTCCCGCGCCGTGTCCGGCTGCTCGTCGGGCACGACCATGGTGCCGATGCCCTCGTCGGTGAAGATCTCCAGCAGGATCGAGTGCTGGACCCGCCCGTCGATGACGCGGGCGGTGGTGACGCCGCCCCGGACGGCGTGCAGACAGCCCCGCATCTTCGGCACCATGCCGGAGGACAGGTCGGGCAGCAGTCTCTCCAGCTCGCTCGCGGTGAGCCGGCTGATCACCTCGTCGGAGTTCGGCCAGTCCTCGTAGAGGCCCTCGACGTCGGTGAGGACCATGAGGGTTTCGGCGCCCAGTGCCGCAGCGAGTGCCGCAGCCGCCGTATCAGCATTGACGTTGTAGACATGGTGATCGTCCTCGGAACGGGCGATCGAGGAGACGACCGGGATACGGCCGTCGGCGAGCAGGGCCTCGATGGCGCCCGTGTCGATCTCGGTGATCTCGCCCACCCGGCCGATGTCGACCGGCTCGCCGTCGATCTCGGGGGTGTGCCGGGTGGCGGTGATGGTGTGCGCGTCCTCGCCGGTGAGGCCGACGGCGAGCGGGCCGTGCTGGTTGAGCAGCCCGACCAGCTCGCGCTGCACCTGTCCGGCGAGCACCATGCGGACGACGTCCATGGCCTCCTCGGTGGTGACGCGCAGGCCGGCCCGGAACTCGCTGACGATGCCGTGCTTGTCGAGGGCGGCGCTGATCTGCGGGCCGCCGCCGTGCACGACGACGGGCCTGAGGCCGGCGTGGTGCAGGAAGACGACGTCCTGGGCGAAGGCGGCCTTCAGCTCCTCGTTCACCATGGCGTTGCCGCCGAACTTGATGACGACGGTCTTGCCGTGGTGGCGGGTGAGCCAGGGCAGCGCCTCGACGAGGGTCTGGGCCTTGGGGAGCGCGGTGTGCTTGCGCGCGGGTCCGTGGGTCATGACGAGTAGGCGCTGTTCTCGTGGACGTAGTCGGCGGTGAGGTCGTTGGTCCAGATGGTGGCGGTCTCGGCGCCGGCGGCGAGGTCGGCGACGATGTGCACCTCGCGGTAGCGCATGTCGACCCGGTCGCGGTCCTCGCCGACGCCGCCGTTCTTGCACACCCAGACGCCGTTGATGGCGACGTTGAGCCGGTCGGGCTCGAAGGCGGCGCCGGTGGTGCCGATCGCGGACAGGACGCGGCCCCAGTTGGGGTCCTCGCCGTGGATGGCGCACTTGAGGAGGTTGTTGCGGGCGATGGAGCGGCCCACCTCCACGGCGTCCGCCTCGGTGGCCGCGTTCACCACCTCGACCTTGATGTCCTTGCTCGCGCCCTCGGCGTCGCGGATGAGCTGCTGGCCGAGGTCGTCGCAGACGGCGCGGACGGCGGCGGCGAACTCGTCGGCGTCGGGCGTGACTTCGGCGGCGCCGGAGGCGAGCAGCAGCACGGTGTCGTTGGTGGACATGCAGCCGTCGGAGTCGACGCGGTCGAAGGTGACCCGGGTGGCGGCGCGCAGCGCCTCGTCCAGGGCGCCGGCCTCCAGGTCGGCGTCGGTGGTGAGGACGACGAGCATGGTGGCCAGGCCCGGGGCGAGCATGCCGGCGCCCTTGGCCATGCCGCCGACGGTCCAGCCGTCCTGGGTGACGACGGAGGTCTTGTGGACGGTGTCGGTGGTCTTGATGGCGATGGCGGCCTTCTCGCCGCCGTGCTCGGAGAGCTGGGCGGCGGCCGTCTCGATGCCCGGCAGCAGCTTGTCCATCGGGAGCAGCACGCCGATGAGGCCGGTGGAGCAGACGGCGACCTCGATGGCGCCGGCGCCGAGCACCTCGGCGGCCTTCTCGGCGGTGGCGTGGGTGTCCTGGAAGCCCTTGGGGCCGGTACAGGCGTTGGCGCCGCCGGAGTTGAGGACGACCGCGGAGAGCCGGCCGGTCTTCAGGACCTGCTCGGACCACTGCACCGGGGCGGCCTTGACGCGGTTGGAGGTGAAGACGCCGGCGGCGGCGCGGCGCGGCCCGGTGTTGACCACCAGGGCCAGGTCCGGGTTGCCGTTCTCCTTGATCCCGGCGGCGATGCCCGCCGCCTGGAACCCCTTGGCTGCCGTGACGCTCACTGCATCTCCTCGTTCGCTCCGCCGCGGTAGCGGCTGATGTCACTGTCGCCCGCGCGGCGCGCCGGTGCGGCCATCGTCGTCGTCTGCGGCCCGGTGGCCGCGCGTGCGTCGCTCACGGAGCGACTCCGATCGTGGAAAGTCCGGTCATCTCGTCGAGTCCGAGGGCGATGTTCATGCTCTGCACGGCGCCGCCCGCGGTGCCCTTGGTCAGGTTGTCGATGGCGCTGATCGCGATGACCCGGTGGGCGGCCGGGTCGTGGGCGACCTGGATCTGGGCGGCGTTGGAGCCGTACACGGAGGCGGTGGCGGGCCAGCGTCCCTCGGGCAGGAGGTGGACGAACGGCTCGTCGGCATACGCCTTCTCGTAGGCGGCGCGCACCGAGGCGGCGGTGACGCCGGCCGCGGCCCTCGCGCTGCACGTGGCGAGGATGCCGCGGGGCATCGGGGCGAGGGTGGGCGTGAAGGAGACCGTGACCCGCTCTCCGGCGGCGGCGCTGAGGTTCTGGATCATCTCGGGGGTGTGCCGGTGGCCGCCGCCGACGCCGTACGGCGACATGGAGCCCATGACCTCCGAGCCCAGCAGGTGGGGCTTGGCCGCCTTGCCCGCGCCGGAGGTGCCGGAGGCGGCGACGATCACGGCCTCCGGCTCCACGAGGCCGGCGGCGTAGGCCGGCGCCAGGGCGAGGGAGGCGGCGGTGGGGTAGCAACCGGGTACCGCGATGCGCTTGGACCCCTCCAGCGCGGCGCGGCCACCCGGAAGTTCGGGCAGGCCGTAGGGCCAGGTGCCGGCGTGCGGGGAGCCGTAGAACCGCTCCCAGTCGGCCGGGTCCGTCAGCCGGAAGTCGGCGCCCATGTCGATGACGAGGACGTCGGGGCCGAGTCGTTCGGCCACGGCCGCGGACTGGCCGTGCGGCAGGGCGAGGAAGACCACGTCGTGGCCGGCGAGCGTCTCGGGGGTGGTCTCGGCGAGCACCCGGTCGGCCAGCGGCAGCAGGTGCGGCTGGAGCGCGCCGAGCCGCTGCCCGGCGTTGGCGGCGCCGGTCAGGGCGCCGATCTCGACCTCGGGGTGCGCCAGCAGCAGACGCAGCGCTTCTCCGCCCGCGTATCCACTCGCTCCGGCGACCGCCACACGTACAGCCATGGACCCTCCTCCTTGATGGCATGACTATACGTATCGCTGCACGTTTATGCAATCCTATGCGGCGCCCGCATCGGCCGGCCCGCTCACGCGGCGTCCACCTTGGGCAGCATGATCATGCGGGAGACGACGAAGGTCACCGGGATCGCCGCGGCGGACGCCAGCAGCGGGGCGAAGCGGCTGCCGGCGTGCAGCACGTCCACGATCACATAGACGCCCACCGTGGTGATCACGAAATTCGTGGCGTTGGTCAGCGGGAACAGCAGGAATTTCCGCCAGGTCGGCCGAATCCGATAGGTGAATCGCGCGTTCAGGAAGAAAGAGCCGACCATGCTGATCGCGAACGCGAGAACGTGCGCGGCGAGATACGGAAGACGCGTGAGGAACAGCAGGTAGAGCAGGTAGTACGTGAGGGTGTTCACCACGCCGACGACGGCGAAGGTGAGGATCTGCCGCGCCACCGGGCGGGCGAGCGTCGTGGTCATCAGGGAATGAGGTCCTTCTTCGTGCCGCGCGGCGCGCGGCCGTCGGTCGCTTCCACGTTGGTCGCCTTCACCAGGAAGTGCGGGCGCCCCTTGACCTCGTAGTAGATCCGGCCGGTGTACTCCCCGATGACGCCGAGCATCACCATCTGCACCCCGGCCAGCGCGGTGACGGCGGTGACGATCGTGACGTAGCCGGGTGTCTCGACCCCGTTGACGAGTGCGGCCCCCACGATCCAGGCAGTGTAGAGCCCGGCGCACAGCAGCAGGCCCATGCCGAGGTGCAGGGCGGCCCGCAGCGGCCGGTTGTTGAACGACAGCAGGCCGTCCAGGCCGTAGTTGAGCAGGGACTTCAGGGTCCACGAGCTGCGGCCGTGCTCGCGCACCGCGTTCTCGTACTCGAAGGTGGTGCTGGGGAAGCCCACCCAGGCGAACAGGCCCTTGGAGAAGCGGTTGTACTCGGTCAGCTCCAGCACGGCGTCCACCACGCGCCGCGACAGCAGCCGGAAGTCGCCGACGCCGTCCTTGAGCTCCACGTCGACCAGCCGGTTGACCAGCCGGTAGTACAGGCGGGCGGTGAGGGTGCGGGTGAAGCGGTCGCCGGCCCTGCTGCGCCGGGCGAGCACCTGGTCCCAGCCCTCGCCGCGCAGTTCGACCATGCGCCGGATCAGCTCCGGCGGGTGCTGGAGGTCGGCGTCCATGACGATCACGCTGTCCCCGGTGGCGTGCCGCAGCCCGGCGAGCAGGGCGGACTCCTTGCCGAAGTTGCGGCTGAAGGAGACGTAGCGCACCCGTGGGTCGCGCTCGGCCAGCCGCTCCAGCAGGACCAGGGTGCGGTCGCGGCTGCCGTCGTCGACGTACACGAACTCCATGTCGTGGCCGAGCGGCAGCAGGTCGTCGGCGACCTGCTGGACGGCTTCGTGGAAGCGTTCGACGACGTCTTCCTCGTTGTAGCAGGGTGCGACGATCGAGATGAGCATGGGTTCTCCCCCAGGGCGCGGTCAGAGCGCGGCGGTGGTGCGCTCGCGCGGTGGTGTGGTCGTCGGGCGTGCGGGGCGGCCGGCGGCCCGGCGGCGGCGGACGGCCGCCGCGGCGCCGAGCACGGCGAGGGTCAGCAGCGAGGCGCCGCCGACGGCCCCGCCCAGGCGCAGGCCCGGCGGGTGGAAGGTGCAGGTGAGGCTGGTGGCAGCGCCGTCGAGCGGGACGGCGATCAGGCCGTAGTACTGCCGGGCCGGCACGGCGGCCGCGTCGCCCGCCGCGCACCGCCAGCCGGCGATCCGGGGGGCGGCCACGACGGCGGTGCCGGTGCTGCCGGCCGGCAGCTGGGCCCGTACGGCGCCGTCGGAGACGCTCACCTCGGTGGCGCCGGTGGTCTTCAGGCGCTGGACGGCGGCGCGCAGCCGGGCGGTGTCCAGGCAGCCGACCGCCCGGTCCGGGACGGCGCCGGCGCGGCTGGGGACCAGCTCGATCCGCAGCCGCCCGGAGGCCGGGACGGCGCCGAGCCGCTGCATGGCCGCGATCTTGGCCGTGTCCGAGGCGAACCGCCCGGTCGGCCCGTACGGCGTGCCGCCCGAGCCGGCCGCCGGGGCGGTGGTCAGGCGCGCGGTGCCGGAGAAGTGCGGCGCCCACAGGTAGACCTCGCTGCCGGGCCGGCAGGTGGCCGTGATCGTCGGCCGCCGCCCGGCGTCCGCCGCGCGGCGGGCGTCGATCAGCAGGCCCCGCCGGTCGCCGTGACCGGTCCGCGGCGGCCGTCCGGCGGCGGTGCGCACGGTGAGGGCGGGCTCGGTGTAGACGCGGGCGCCGAGCAGCAGTTCCTGGTTGCGGTACGGGGACGGGCCGAAGGCGGCGACCCCGCGCAGCCCGCGCGCGGCGGCGCCGGCCGGCCGCACCGTGACCAGCGGCGGCACGTCCTGCCGTGTCACGGTGGCCGGGCTGTGGTCGCGCGGGTTCCAGCGCTGGTGCTGGTCGGGCGGGGAGTGCACCCGGGCGCCGACGGAGAAGACGGCGTCGGTGACCGCGTTGTCCAGGCTCTGCAGGTTGCGGCCGCGCGAGGTCCAGCCGTCGCCGAGCGCGGTGAGGGTGCGGCTGAGGACGTCGGCGGTGAGGCTGCTGTAGTACTGGGCGCCCTGGCCGCCGACCGCCATCGGGTCGTTGCCGACCGTCTGTTCGCGGCCCGGGTCGGTGCGGTAGCGGGGCCAGCCGTCGGCCTCGGCGATCAGGTCCGCCTGCCGCTGCTGGCGGGCGCCCCAGGGCGCGTAGTCGTCCAGGTGGCCCAGCCGCAGCCGGGTGGCCACGGCGGAGGTGGCGGTGGCCTCGCCGAGCTGCGCGCCGGTCAGCAGGACGACGGCCAGCGCGGCGAGGAGGGTGCGGCGGCGGGCGGGGGCGGTGGTGGGGTGCGGACGGTGACCGGCGAGCGGGGCGTGGTGCTCGGCGGGCGCTTCCGGCGAGGGGGCCGGGGTGTGCGGCCCGGCGGGCGCGTCCGGCCGGGCGGGGGCATCCGGCGGGGCGGGGGCATCCGGCGGGGTGCTCGGGGTGCTTCCCGTCTCCGTGGCGGCCCGGTCCTCCGTGCGGGCCAGCAGGAGCAGGCCGCCCAAGGCGCTCGCCGCGCCCAGCAGCAGGACGGGCCAGGCGAAGGAGCGCACCAGGCCGCTGCCGCTCGCCACGGCGGCGACGAGCGCGAGCAGCGCGCCCGCGGCGATCAGCGCGCGCCGGTCGGGCACGCCGTACGAGAGGGCGTGCCAGGCGGCGATCACCAGCAGCGCGCACAGCACGAACGCCTGGCGGTACGGGCTGCCGTTCGGGGTGGCGAAGGCGTGCCAGGCCAGGTGGGTGGGCGTCCACTGCATCGACAGCGTGACCGCGGCCACCAGCAGCGGCCACCCGGTGCGCACCCGGCGGGGCGCGGCGCGGTGGAAGGGCAGGGCGAGGGCGAGCAGCAGCGCCGTGGTGCCGACGAAGAGGGCCGGTGAGCCGAAGCCGTACGTGGTCGGCAGCAGCCGGGCCAGCAGGTCCTCGGCGTCCACCGGCGCGAAGTGCGTGACGCGGCCCGGGTAGGCGTGCTGGGTGCCGAGGTAGATCACCGTGACCAGCGGCGCGGACAGGCCCACGCCGAGGGCGACGGTGGCCGCGGCCCGGCCCGCGGTCGCCAGCGCCCGGCGGCGTGGCAGGCCCAGGAGCCACATCCGCAGCAGCAGCACCAGGGCGGCGCCGATGGTGGCCATGTAGGCGGTGTAGAAGTTGGCGATCCAGGCGAGCGCCACGACCAGCACGCCGAGCAGCGGGCGCCGCCCGGCCAGCAGCCACTCGCCGACCAGGCACAGCAGGGGCAGGGCGACGAGCCCGTCGAGCCACATCGGGTTGTACGAGGCGTCCGCGACCGACCAGCCGCACAGGGCGTAGGCCGCGCCGAGCAGGCCCGCCGCCCACCAGCGGCCGGGGCGCAGCCGCAGCAGCAGCCAGGCCATGGCCGCGCCGGCGCACGCCGTCTTCAGCACGGTGACCGTGTACACGGCGAGGTCGATCTCGTCGCGCGGGAAGAGGGCCACGAGCAGGGCGAACGGGCTGCTGAGGTAGGTGCCGAGGTCGGGCAGGAAGCTGGAGCCGAACCCGGACTGCCAGTTGACGAGCAGTCCGCCGTCGGCCCTGCCGTGCAGCAGGTCCCACAGGTGGGCGTGGAACGGCACGTACTGGTTGCCCAGGTCGTTGACGTCCCGGGTGCGCGGGCCGAAGGGGTAGCTGCCGGCGACGGCGTCGGCCGCGCAGAACGCGGTGACGGTGAGCACCGCGGCGAGCAGGGCGGCGGCCGGCCGCGGTTTTCCCCGCAAGGTCGGGCGTGGCATTTTCCGACAGGCTCCCAGGCGATTTCGGGACACGGTGCGTCTCGGCCGGGGAGATCGCTCCCCGGGCGCCGTCCATTTCGCCGGCCGGGCGGCGGTCCGTCGCGGACGGTGTGTGCCGTAGCCCGTGGAGAACGCCGGGAACATGGAATGCGTACAGTGGAATTTCGATGAATTCCATGACGGCCGGGGAAACACGTCCCGTCCCTCGAATGATCCCGTGGTTAATGCTGTCCCCGGCCTGTCCCGGGTCCGTTCCCGGCCTCTCCCCGGCCCGTTCCCGGCCGTCTCGCCCACGGGGTCGCGGACGGGGTCGCGGAGGGCGCTTGACCTGGAGCACACTCCAGGTTCTACGGTTCTCCCATGACCAGCGGACAGCCCCTCGGCGGGGGCCGGGAACCGACGTTGACCATCGCCGAGGTCGCCGAGCGCACCGGCCTCTCGCACGACACCCTGCGCTACTACGAGAAGGCCGGCCTGATCGCCCGGGTCGGCCGCACCACCGGCAACCAGCGGCGCTACGAGGCCGCGGACCTGGCCTGGCTGGAGTTCCTGCTCCGGCTGCGCGAGACCGGCATGTCGATCGCCGACATGCAGCGCTTCGCGCGGCTGCGGGCGGCGGGGGACGCGACGGTCGCCGACCGGCTGGCGATGCTGCGCGAGCACCGCGCCGAACTGGCCGTGCGCATGCGGGCGTTGCGGCGCAGCGCGGGCTCGCTCGACGACAAGATCCGACACTACGAAGGGCTGCTCGGCGGGTCCGAGCGGCCGGGAACGGGAGAACCGGCGTGAACGAGACCACCACCCGCGAGGAGCGCTTCGCCCACGGCCTCGACGTGCTGCGGCGGGTCGACGGCGAGGCCGGGCAGCGGGTCGTCGACTCGCTCGCCGACGTCAGCCCGGAGCTGGGCCACCAGGTCGTGGCCTGGGCCTTCGGCGAGATCTACGACCGTCCCGGACTGGCCCCGCGCGACCGGCAGTTGGTCACCCTGGGCGCGCTCACCGCGCTGGGCGGCTGCGAGGCGCAGCTCGACGTGCACGTCAACGCGGCGCTCAACGTGGGCCTCACACCGGAGCAGATCACGGAGGCGCTGCTGCACTCGGCGGTCTACTGCGGCATGCCGAGGGCGCTGAACGCCACGTTCGCCGCGAAGAAGGTCTTCGCCGAGCGGGGGCTGCTGCCGCTGGGCGAGGAGTCCGCGCCGGCCGGGCGGGGCGGCGCCTCGTAAGCTCGGTGGCATGGCGTGGCGGGTGGCCGGAAGGGGCTGAGGATGGGCGCGTGGTGGCCGGTGGCGGACGTGCTGGCGTTTCTGGCCGGGCCCTGGCGCGTCGAACGCCGGGTACGGGACCTGTCCGGCGACGGCGAGGGCGCGTTCACCGGGGTGACCGTCTTCGGGCCGCTCGACGGCGGCGGCCTGCTGCACGAGGAGTCCGGGGACTTCACCTGGCGGGGGGTGACCCGGCCGGCGACGCGCACCCTGCGGTTCCTGCCGGGCGGCGAGGCGGGCACGGCCGAGGTGCGGTTCGCGGACGGGCGGCCCTTCCACGACCTGGACCTGCGCACCGGACGGCATGTGGCCGGGCATCCGTGCGCGGCCGATCTCTACGACGGCGAGTTCACCGTCCGCGACGCGGACCACTGGCGGAGCGTGTGGCGGGTGGGCGGCCCGGCCAAGGACCTGGTGCTCGTCACCGACTACGCCCGCGAGGGCTGAGACCGCACCCCCTCGATCCGCAGGTACCAGCGGCCCGTGCCGCCGGTGACGGTGACGGCCGACAGCGGGTGCACGTCGAGGTTCCAGTACGTCGCCGGGGGCGCGTTCAGGGCGTAGACCAGGGCGGCGCGGATCACCGAGGGTTCGGCCACCGCGACCACGCTGCCGCCGTCCCCGACCGGCCGGGTGTCCAGCCAGCCGCCGACCCGGACGATGAAGGACAGCAGCGACTCGCCGCCGTGCGGCGTACCGCGCGGATCGGCGAACCAGCTGTCCACCGCCTGCGGTTCCCGCGCCATCGCCTCCCCCAGGGTCAGCCCACGCCAGCGGCCCATGTCGCAGTCGCGCAGGGCGAGTTGGGCGAGCGGGGCGTAACCGAGCGCGTCGCCGGTGGCGCGGCAGCGCGGGGTCGGCGAGCAGTAGCGCAGATCGGCGGCGGCCAGCGGCAGCAGATCGGGCACGACCCGGCGCACCTCGTCCCAGCCGCCCTGGTCGAGCGGCCGGTCGTCATCGAATCGTTCGGCCAGCAGCGGGGAGTTGCGCGCGGCGGCGACGAACGTGACCCGTGATGCCATGCGGCGATCGTGGGCCGCACGGGTGGGCGGGTCAAGAGGTGTGCCGTACGGGTGTCGGCGCGATGCGGGCGTCAGTCGAAGGCGAGCGCCATCCACCGCTCCGGGTGCTCCAGCGGCCGGAAGCCGAGCTTCTCGTAGACGCCGTGCGCGTCGGCGGTGGCGAGCATGATCCTGCGCAGCCCGAACGGCCGCAGGTGGTCGCGCACGGCGCCGACGAGCGCCGTGCCGATGCCCTTGCCGCGCACGGCCGGCTCGACGTACACGTCGCACAGCCAGGCGAAGGTCGTCCGGTCGGTGACCACGCGCGCGTAGGCCACCTGGGCGCCGGAGGCGGTGTCGAACACCCCGAAGTTCAGCGAGCCGGCGATGGCCCGGTCCTGCTTGTCGCGGGTGCGGCCGAGCGCCCAGTAGGCATCGGTGGACAGCCAGCGGTGGACGCGCTCGGCGTCGACGCGGCCGGGGTCGGTGGAGATCTCGTAGCCGTCGGCGAGACGTGGGGTGCGGGTCATGGCAGGAGGGTGGCAATGCCGGGCGGCGGTGTCGAACCGTTTTCCCGTCCCGGCCCGAGCACCTCGTCGCAGGCCGCCCGCAGCCGGCGTACTCCCTCGGTGATCTCGGCGGTTCCGGCGACCGCGGCGAAGCTCAACCGGACGTGGGCGGCGGGGGGTTCGGCGCTGAAGTAGGGGCGGCCGGGAGTGAGGGCGACGCCCGCGCGCAGGGCGGCGGTGGCCAGGGCGGATTCGTGCGCGCCGTCGGGCAGCCGCAGCCACAGGTGGTAGCCGCCCGAGGGGATGTGCGGGAGCGCGAGTTCGGGCAGCCGGTGGCGCAGCGCGCCCGTCATGGCGTCCCTGCGGGTCTTCAACTCGGCCGTCAGGGAGCGCAGATGGCGGGGCCAGGCGGGCGAGCCGACGAGTTCGAGGGCCGCTTCCTGGAGCGGCCTGGGCACGAAGAAGGTGTCGACGACCTGGATGGCGCGCAGCCGTTCCAGCGCCGGTCCGCGGGCGGCGAGCGCGCACACCCGGAAACTGGGCGAGGTGGCCTTGGTCAGCGAGCTCACGTGCACGACGACGCCGTCCGGGTCGTCGGCGGCCAGCGGCGGCGGCAGCTCGCCCGCGTCGGCGTGGGCGAGGCGGCGCACGAAGTCGTCCTCGACGACGAACGCGCCGGCCTCGCGGGCGATCCGCAGCACCTCGGCGCGGCGGCCCCGGGCGAGGACCGCGCCGGTGGGGTTCTGGAACAGCGGCTGGCAGACGAAGACCCGGGCGCCGCTGGCCCGGAAGGCGTCGGCGAGCAGTTCGGGCCGTACCCCGTCGGCGTCGACCGGCACCGGCACCGGCCGCAGTCCGGAGGCCCGCGCGATGGCCAGCATGCCCGGGTAGGTCGGCGACTCCACGAGCACCGGGGCGCCGGGCGGGGCCAGCGCGCGCAGCGCCGTGGTCAGCGCGGACTGGCCGCCGGCGGCGATCAGCACCTCGGCGGCGGTGACGGCGCCGCCGGGGCCGCCGATCTGGCGTGCGAACCACTCGCGCAGCTCCGGCAGGCCCTCCAGCGGCGGCCGGCCCCAGGCGCCGGGGCGGCGGCCGGCGCGGGAGAGGGCGGCGGCCATGGCCCGTTCGGGCTGGAGCGAGGGGTGCGGATAGCCGCCGTTGAACTCGATCACCCCCGGCGGCGGCACGGCGAGCGTGACGGTGACCCCGGAGGCGTCCACCGTCCGGGGCACGGGGTCGGCGGCGGCGTCGGCGCTGAGCGCCACCGCCTGCCAGGAGGTGTCGCCGGCGGGGGCGGCCGGCGCGTGCGGCGCGGCGCAGAAGGCGCCCGCGCCGGGGCGGGTCACCACCAGGCCCTCGGCGGCGAGCTGGGCCAGGGCGCGGGAGACGGTCACCGGGCTGACCCGGTAGCGCTCGACCAGGGCGCGACTGGACGGCAGCTTTCCACCATGTGAGTAGCGGTTGAGCTCCCGCTTCAGCTCTTGGGCGAGTTCACTGACGCTGCTACGCTCTTGCATGAGAGCAAAGAGTAGCGCTATCACGCAGCACGGGATAGCGGTGGACAACGCGCCGCAGCCGGTCGGCACGCCGTCGGCGTCCCCCGTCCCGCCCCTCACCCCGCCCCTCACCCCGCTCGCCGGCCGCCCCGCCGCCGCCCGGGACCGGGCCCGGTCCGGGCTCCTTCAGGCCGGGCTCGGGGTCGTCGCCTTCTCGCTGACCTTCCCCGCCACCGCCTGGGGACTGACGGGGTTCGGGCCCTGGGCGCTGGTCGGGGTGCGCAGTGTGCTGGCCGCCGTCATCGCGGGCGGCTTCCTGCTGGCGTCGCGCGTGCCGCCGCCCGCGCGCCGGCACTGGCCGGGCCTGGCGGTGGTGGCCCTCGGCGTGGTCATCGGCTTCCCGCTGCTCACCACTCTCGCCCTGCGGACCTCGACCACGGCGCACGCCGCCGTCGTCGTCGGCCTGCTCCCGCTGACCACCGCCCTGCTGTCCGCGCTGCGCGTCGGCGCCCGCCCCTCGCGGACCTTCTGGGCGGCGGCGCTGGCGGGCGCGGCGGCCGTGCTCGCCTTCACCGTGCAGCAGAGCGGCGGCGCGCTGACCGCCGCCGACGGCTTCCTGTTCGCCGCGCTGCTCGTGTGCGCCGCCGGGTACACCGAGGGCGGCCGGCTGGCCCGGGTCATGCCCGGCTGGCAGGTGATCGGCTGGGCGCTGGTGCTGTGTCTGCCGGTCACCGTGCCGGGCGCGGTCCTCGCCCTGTCGTACGAGCCGGCGCACCTGGGCGTGCGCGGCGTGGCCGGGCTGCTGTGGCTGGCGGCGGGCTCGCAGTTCCTCGGCATGGTCGTCTGGTACCGGGGCATGGCGGCCATCGGCATTCCCAAGGCCAGCCAGTTGCAGCTGGCGCAGCCCCTGCTCACACTGGTGTGGTCGGTGCTGCTCCTCGGCGAGCGACTGACGCCGGCCGCCCCCGTGACGGCCGCCGCCGTGCTCGTCTGCATCGCCGTCACCCAGCGGGCGCGCGGCTGACCGGTGGCCGCTTCGGTGCCGACCGCACACCCCGGTACCGCCGCACACCGGTCCGGCCGCGCTCCGCGCCGTAGACTCGGAAACCGAGGACCGCTGCTCCCGCACCTGGTGAGGAGGCCCCGCCAATGCGCGCAACCGTGGGCGACCAGCTCGTCCAGCACGGCAGGGTGGTCGGCCAGCACGACCAGATCACCGAAGTCGTCGAGGTCATGGGCTCGGAGGGCACCCCGCCCTACCGCGTCCGCTTCCCGGACGGGCACGAGGCCGTCATGTCGCCCGGCCCCGACTGCCAGATCCGCCATCACGAGGAACCACAGCGACACGGCTGAGCCGTCGTCACGGGGAACGACGGCGACGCCGCCGAGGCTGGAGTGCGTCCGGGCGGCGCCGGCCCCGCGGGGCCCGGCCCGTCCCGGACGCGTGCACCGGGCCTATGAGCCCGGTCCGGTCCGGTGTCTCGCCGCAGCGTCAGCGCGGGGGCTCGACCGACTGCCGGTAGTGGTCGGCGACCACCCGCGCCATCGCGCCGGCCGGATCGGCGGCGACCTCCTTGGCGGCGAAGAACACGTGCCCGCGCACCTCCGGGTACTTCTTCGCCAGCGTGAGGTGCCGGGACAGCTCGGCGGGGTCCCGCCAGGCGGAGTCCTTCTCGCCCGCCCGGTACAGGGCCTCCCCCACGTACAGCCGGGTGCGGCTGCCGCGCGCCACATCGGCCCACCAGGGCACCAGCGCGGCGTAGTCGGCGGCGGCCAGGCCGATCGACCAGTACAGCTGCGGGACGACGTAGTCGATCCAGCCCTCGCGCACCCAGGTGCGGGTGTCCGCGTACAGGTCGTCGTAGGACTGCGCGCCCGCCTTGGTGGCCGAACCGCGCGGGTCCGAGGCGGCGTTGCGCCACACGCCGAAGGGGCTGATCCCGAACTGGACGCCGGGCCTGATCCGGGCGACGGCGGCGGCCGTCTCGCGCACCAGCTTGTCGATGTTGTCCCGCCGCCAGGCCGCCCGGCTCGCGAAACCGCCGCCGTGACGGGCGTAGGCGTCCGCGTCGTCGAAGGTCTGACCCGCCTCCGGGTACGGGTAGAAGTAGTCGTCGAAGTGCACGCCGTCCACGGGATAGGCGCGCACCGCGTCGAGCATCGCCTCCCGCACGAAGGCCCGTACCTCGGGCAGGCCCGGGTTGTAGTAGAGCTTGCCGCCGTAGGCCACCACCCAGTCGGGGTGCTTGCGGGCCGGGTGCGAGGCGGTGAGCCGGCTCCGGTCGGTGCTGAGGGCGACGCGGTAGGGGTTGCACCAGGCGTGCAGCCGCAGGCCGCGCGCGTGCGCCTCCGTGACGGCGGCGCCCAGCGGGTCCCAGCCGGGGTCCTCGCCCTGCGTGCCGGTGAGGAACTGCGACCACGGCTCGTAGGGCGAGGGCCACAGCGCGTCGGCGGTGGGGCGGACCTGGAGGAAGACCGTGTTGAGGCGGCGGCGCACCGCGGCGTCGAGCAGCGCGGTCAGCTCGCCGCGCTGGCGGGCCGCGCTCAGTCCGGTGCGCGAGGGCCAGTCGCGGTTGCCCACCGTCGCCAGCCACATGCCGCGCAGTTCGGTCGCGGCCCGCTCGCGGCGCTCGCCGGCGGCCCCGCCGGGCGGCTGGGGCGCGGCCGGCGCGGCGCTCGCGCCCTGCGTCACCGCCAGCGTCGACAGAGCGGCGACGGCGAACGTCCGTCGGGTCACTCGGCTCATCCGGACACTCCCGTACGCTGCGGATCCGCGCCCTCACGGATCGTCCACCGGGTCAGCATGCACGACCCGGGCGATCGATCATCGTTACGACAGGGGGTAACGTGCACGTTCGGAGCAGGCACCGCACCCATGGCCGCCTGCGCACCCCCGTAGGACCTGCGAAAGGGACGATGTGACCGGCATTTCGGCAGACATTGCACGCGTCGGAGTGGTGGGCTGCGGCCAGATGGGCGCGGGCATCGCCGAGGTGTGCGCCCGGTCCGGCCTGGACGTGAAGGTCGCCGAGACCACCGGCGAGGCCCTGGAGATCGGCCGCACCCGGCTGCTCAACTCGCTGGCCAAGGCGGCCGAGCGCGGCAAGATCAGCGAGGAGGAGCGGGACGCCACGCTGGCGCGCCTGAGCTTCACCACCGACCTCGGCGAGTTCGCCGACCGCGATCTGGTGATCGAGGCCGTGGTGGAGAACGAGCAGGTCAAGACCGAGATCTTCCAGATCCTGGACCAGGTGGTGACCCGCCCGGACGCGATCCTGGCCTCCAACACCTCCTCGATCCCGCTGGTCAGGCTGGCGGTCGCCACCTCGCGGCCGGACCACGTCGTCGGCGTCCACTTCTTCAACCCGGCCCCGGTGCAGCAGCTCGTCGAGCTGATCCCGGCGCTGACCACGTCCGAGGGGACGCTGAGCCGGGCGCAGCTGTTCACCGAGAAGGTGCTCGGCAAGCACGCCATCCGGGCGCAGGACCGGTCCGGGTTCGTGGTGAACGCGCTGCTGATCCCGTACCTGCTGTCCGCGATCCGGATGTTCGAGTCGGGGATCGCCAGCCGGGAGGACATCGACAACGGCATGGAGCTGGGCTGCGCGCACCCCATGGGTCCGCTGAAGCTGTCCGACCTCATCGGCCTGGACACGGTGGCCTCGGTGGCGTACTCGATGTACGAGGAGTACAAGGAGCCGCTGTACGCGGCGCCGCCGCTGTTGCAGCGGATGGTGGACGCGGGGCGGCTGGGGCGGAAGTCCGGGTCGGGCTTCTACACCTACGGCTGAGCGGTTCCCCGCGCCCCCGCGGCCGGGGGCGCGGGAGGGGCGTCAGGCGGCCGCCCTCTGGTGGTGGAGGAGGAGCAGCGCCGCCGCCATGTTCGCGGCCGGGATCTCGCCGCGGGCGATCAGGTCGGGCACGATCTTGAGCGGGACCCAGGCGCGGCGGTCGGACTCGAAGTCGTCCACGGGATGGCCCGTGTACTCGGCGCGGTCGGCCCAGTAGATGTGGTGCCGGGCGTCGGTGAGGCCGTTGGACGGCTCGACGCTCATGAGGTGGCGCAGGGGGCCGGGGCGCCAGCCCGTCTCCTCCTCCAGTTCCCGGGCCGCGGCGCGGGCGACGTCCTCGCCGTCCTCCACGACGCCGGCCGCGAGTTCCCAGCCCCAGCTGTCGGTGATGAAGCGGTGCCGCCACAGCAGCAGCACCTCGTCGGCCTCGTTGACCACGGTGGCCACGGCGACGGGCCGCAGCCGGATCAGGAAGTGGTCCAGATGCCGGCCGTCCGGCAGCTCCACGTCCGCGAGGTTGACGGTGAACCAGCGGTTTGCGTACACAGTTTGTTCGTTCTGTTTCGTCCACTGCACGGTTCTGCCACCTTCCGTCAGGTCAGTGGCAATATCGCAGGCGCGGCGGCCGGGCAGCAGGCGCACACGGGCCGCGTGCGGTGCAGCCCCCGGCGCGCACGGGCGGACCGGGGAGCCGTCACAGCGGCACGCGCAGGGCCCCGTCGATGAGTGCGGCCACCTGTGCCGTGCCCGCGCAGCCGCTGCGCACCAGGTGTTCGCGCACCGCGCGCAGCCGGTCCCGCAGCCGCTGGGACTCCATCCCGCGGGCCTGCTCGGCCATCAGCACGGCGGTGGCCACCGCCTTGTCGGCGTCGCCCCGGCGCAGCTCGATCGTGCTGAGCATCGCCAGGCGGTGCACCCGGCCCCGGTCGTGCGCCGGGGTGTCCACGGCCGCCGTGGCGTGCTCCTCGGCCGCGGCGAGATCACCGAGGCTGAGGAGCGCCTCCGCGACCTGCACGTTGACCAGGCCGGGCTGGACGTAACCGGTCTCGTCGGGCTCCTGGCACGGCCGGATGCGCTCGGCGGCCCGCTCCGCGCGCCGGATGCGGGACAGCGCGCTGGTGCCGTCGCCGAGGTGGGCGTACGCCTTGGCCTGCATGGCGTAGAGGTCGGAGGCGAGCGCGGGCGTGATGTCCCGGCCCGCGGCGCGCAGCGCGGCCTCGGCGAAGGCGACGGCCTGGCGGTGCTCGCGCAGGAACAGCGACTGGTTGACCAGCAGCGCTATGACATAGGCGCCCAGCCCGCGGTCCCCGCCCGCCTTGGCCAGCCGCAGCGCCTGGTGGAAGTAGCGCTGGGCGAGTCCGTGCGCGTCGGAGTCGTAGGCGCAGATGCCCGCGACCGCCACCAGCGCGCCGGTCGCCCGGTGCAGCTTGCGGCCGACGGCGTCGGGGTAGCCGCCGCGCAGCAGCGGCGCGGTCTCGGTGTTGAGGAAGCCGACGACCCGGCCGCGGGTCGCCACTCCCCCGGCCTTGCGGTACATCTGCTCGTAGTGCGTGCGGGCCGCGCGCAGCGTCTCGATGTCCGCCGGGGTGACCCGGTGCCGGCCGCCGCGGGAGACGTCGACGTCCTCGGGCGGGTTCTCCCACTCCCACACCGGCATCACCGCCGGGGTGCCGGTCACCGCGGGGGCGTCCAGGACGTGCGGGCGCTGCCGCTCGTCCGAGCGCCACAGGGCGGTGGCCCGGTCCACGAAGCCGGACAGGGAGGTGGCGTGCGGGGCGGCCGGCCCGCCGGGCACGCCCAGGCCGATGTCGTCCAGGGTGACGGTCCGGCGCAGCCGGGCGGCCAGCACCTCGCAGATCAGGTCGGGCACCTGGCCGCGGGGCCGCTGGCCCTTGAGCCACCTGCCCACGGCGGTGTGCTCGTAGCGCAGCGTCAGACCGCGGGCGCGGCCCGCCCGGTTGACGTGCGCGGCGAGACCGGCGTGCGAGATCCCCGCCTCGTCCAGGATCGCGTCGAGCAGAGTGTTGGGCTGCATCGGGGCCCCCGGTGGCTCGGTGCGCACAGCGTAGTGCGACCGGCTTCACACGGGGTGTGAATCGGGTGCGCGCGTCCGTACCGTGCGCGCGCTGTCGCGGACGGCGCGCGGCCGGTTGACTGAGGCGCCTCGTCACCGAGGCCGGCCGGGCCGCCTGCTCCCCCTCGTACAGCGCGGCGGCCCGCTGCCGCGCCGCCCGCCCCGCCGCCCGCCCGACACCCCGCGACGGGGCGGGCGGCCTCGCCGCGGTGTGGTCGGTCCTGCGGACGCGGCGCCGTCGGCGGGCCGGCGGGAGCGCGGAGGGTCGCGCGGTCAGGAGCTCTCGTCCGCCGGCCGGCGGGGGCCGGTGTCGGCGCCCGCGCGGGACCGGGCGGGGTGCGGGAGGTCGCGGTCGTCCCGGACGACGAGGACCGCCGCGTCGTCGCAGCGGCGGTTCCCGGTGTGGCGCAGCAGGGCGGTGAAGACGACGCGCAGCACCGTGCGCGCGGACATCGGCCCGGCGCGGGCCACCCCGGCCAGGACCGGGGCCAGCGGGAAGAAGCGGCCGCGGGCGTCGCGGGCGTCCAGCACGCCGTCCGTGTACAGGACGAGCGTGTCGCCCGGCAGCAGGCGGTCCAGGTCGGCGGTGGGCAGCTCGCGCGGCAGCGGGAACGCGCCCAGCGGCGGCAGCGGTTCGACGGCGGCGACCGGCTCCGCGCCCCGGCCGCGCAGCCGGTGCGGCCAGGGGTGGCCGCAGTTGAGGGTCCGTACCCGGCCGTCGTCGGCGATCTCCAGGAGCAGCAGGGTGACGAAGTCCTCGGCGGCCGGGTGCTGCGGCCCCCGGGTGCGCTGGTGGCGGGCGAGCGCCCGCTCCAGCCGGCGCAGCACGCCCGCGAGTTCGCGCTCGTCGTGGGCGGCCTCGCGGAAGCTGCCGAGGACGGCGGCCACGGTGCCGAGGGCGGCCAGGCCGTGCCCGCGCACGTCGCCCATCACCACGCGTAAGCCGTGCTCGGTGGCGATCACCTCGTACAGGTCGCCGCCGACGGCCGCGCCCCGGTCGGCGGAGAGCTGGGCGGCGGCGAGGCCGAATCCGGCCAGGTGCGGGGGCAGGGGCCGCAGCAGCGCGTTCTGGGCGGCGCCCGCGACCGCGCGGGCCTGGCGCAGCTCGTGCAGGATGGTCCGCCGGGCGTGCAGGACGATGCCGGTGCCCACGGCGAGGAACACGGCGCCCGGCCGCATCCCACGCTGCGTCCCAGCCCTGAGGCGGTTCATGATGGTGGCTCCCCGAGAAGGCGCTGACAGCGCGGCCGGCCCCGCGGGGTCGGTCCGATCGTGTTCACCGCCTACCCGGGAAGGCCCGGATCAGAGGCGTTCTCACCCGAATGAGTGAGCATTCCCAGGTGTGCAACGATGCGAGTGCGCAGGGACGCAGGTCAGCACGGAGGGGCGGGCCCGGTGACCCGGGCCCGCCCCTCGTGTGCCGTTGACGGGCGCCTCAGCCGCGCAGGACCGCGCCGGTGCGCGCGCCGGCCAGCGCCACCGCGGCGTCCCGGGCGGCGGACGCCTCGTCGACCGTCAGGGTGCGGTCGGGGGCGCGGAAGCGCAGCGCGTAGGCCAGCGACTTGTGGCCGTCGCCGAGCTGCTCGGCGTTCTCGTAGACGTCGAACAGGCGGATGGACTCCAGGAGTTCACCGGCGCCCTCGCGCAGCGCGGCCTCGACCTCGGCGGCCGGGACGGGCTTCTCGACGACGAGGGCGACGTCCTGCGTGGCGACCGGGAAGGCGGAGATCCGCGGCGCCTTGACGATGCCGTCGCCGGCCTGCTCCAGCAGGTCGAGTTCGACCTCCATGGCGCAGCTGCGCTCCGGCAGGTGCATCGCCTTCACGACGCGCGGGTGCAGCTCACCGGCGTGACCGGCGAGGATCTCCTCGCCGTCCACCCGGACGTACAGCGCGGCGCACCGGCCGGGGTGCCACGGGGCGTGCTGGTCGGCGCGGACGATCAGCTCGGCGCCGGCCTCGCGGGCCACGGTCCGCGCCGCCTCGACGGCGTCCGCCCAGTCGGACGGGCGGCCCCTGCCCCACCAGCCGGCCTGCTCGCGGGCGCCGGCGAGGACGACGGCGACCCGGCGCGGCTGGCGCGGCAGGGCGGCGTCGAGGGCGGCCAGCTGCTCCCGGGTGGGCCGGCGGTCGGCGGGCAGCCGGGCCGGCGCCTCCTCCTGGCCGGTGGGCCGGAAGACCAGGCCGGTCTCGAACAGGGCCAGGTCGTGGCCGCCGCGCCCGTCGTTGCGGCGCAGCGCGCCGAGCAGGCCCGGCAGCAGCGTCGTACGGAGGGCGGGCTCCTCGTCGGAGAGCGGGTTGACGAGGGTGACCACGGTGCGGCGCGGGTCGTCGGCGTCCAGGCCGAGCTGGTCGAAGGCGGCCGTACCCAGGAACGGGTAGTTCGGCGCCTCGACGTAGCCCGCGCCGGCCAGCGCGCGGCCGACCCGGCGGTGCAGCCGCTGCCGTCCGGTGAGCCCGTGGCCGGGCAGCGGCCGGGGCAGCGTGGAGGGCAGGTTCTCGTAGCCCTCCAGGCGGATGACCTCTTCGGCCAGGTCGTTCGGGTCGGCCAGGTCGGGCCGCCAGGACGGCACGGTGACGATCAGCTCGTCCGTGCCGTAGACGTCGCAGCCGATCTGCTGGAGGCGCCGTACGACGGTCTCCCGGCCGTAGGTGACGCCCGCGACCTTGTCGGGGTGGTCGGCCGGGATGGTGATGGTGCGCGGCGCAGACGGCGCGACGACCTCGGTGACGCCCGCGTCGGCGGTGCCGCCGGCCAGCAGGACCAGCAGGTCGACGGTGCGCTGCGCGGCGGCGGAGGCGGCCTGCGGGTCGACGCCGCGCTCGAAGCGGCGGGCGGCCTCGGAGCCCAGCTTGTGCCGGCGGGCGGTGCGGGCGATGGCGACCGGGTCGAAGTGGGCGGCCTCGATGACGACTTCGGTGGTGGTGCCCTCGGTGTCGTCGATCTCGGTGTCGGCGCCGCCCATGACGCCCGCCAGGCCGATGGGGCCGCGGTCGTCGGTGATGACCAGGTCCTCGGTGGACAGCGTGCGGGCGACGCCGTCGAGGGTGGTGAGCCGCTCGCCGCGCTCGGCCCGGCGCACGCCGACGGCGCCCTGGATCCGGGTGCGGTCGTAGGCGTGCAGCGGCTGGCCCAGTTCGATCATCACGTAGTTGGTGATGTCGACGGCGAGCGAGATCGGGCGCATGCCCGCCTTCTGCAGGCGGCGCTGGAGCCAGATCGGGGAGCGCGCCTCGGGGTCCAGGCCGGTGACCGTGCGGGCGGCGAAGCGGTCGCAGCCGAACGGGTCGGAGACCTTCACCGGGTGCCCGTAGGCGTTGGGCGCGGGCACGTCCAGCAGGGCCGGGTCGGACAGCGGGCGGCCGTAGGCGATGGCGGCCTCGCGGGCGACGCCGCGGATCGACAGGCAGTCGCCGCGGTTGGCGGTGACGGCGATGTCGAGGACCTCGTCGACGAGTTGCAGCAGCTCGATGGCGTCGGTGCCCGCCTCGTGCTCGGGCGGCAGCACGATGATGCCGTGGCTGCCGTCGTCGCCCATGCCCAGCTCGTCGCCGGAGCAGATCATGCCGTGCGAGGTCTTGCCGTAGGTCTTGCGGGCGGCGATGGAGAAGCCGCCGGGCAGCGTGGCGCCGGGCAGGACGACGACGACCTTGTCGCCGACGGCGAAGTTGCGGGCGCCGCAGACGATCTCCTGCGGCTCACCGGTGCCGTTGGCCCGGCCGACGTCGACGGTGCAGAACCGGATCGGCTTCTTGAAGCCCTCCAGCTCCTCGATGGTGAGCACCTGGCCGACGACGAGCGGCCCCTTGAGGTCGGCGCCGAGCTGTTCGACGGTCTCGACCTCGAGGCCGGCCGAGATGAGCTTGGCCTGGACGTCGCGCCCGGTCTCCGTCGCCGGCAGGTCGACGTACTCCCGCAGCCAAGAAAGCGGGACCCGCATCAGATCTCCATCCCGAACGGCCGGGTGAACCGGACGTCACCCTCGACCATGTCTCGCATGTCTTCGACGTTGTGGCGGAACATCAGCATCCGCTCGATGCCGAACCCGAAGGCGAAGCCGCTGTACTTCTCCGGGTCGACGCCGCAGGCGACGAGCACCCGGCGGTTGACCATGCCGCAGCCGCCCAGCTCGATCCAGCCCTCGGACGAGCAGGTGCGGCAGGGGCGGTCGGGGTTGCCGACGGACGCGCCGCGGCAGACGTAACACACCATGTCCATCTCGGCGGACGGCTCGGTGAACGGGAAGAAGTTCGGCCGCAGCCGGGTCTTCATGCCCTCGCCGAACAGCATCTGGACCATGTGGTCCAGGGTGCCCTTGAGGTCGGCCATGGTCAGGCCCTCGTCGATGGCGAGCAGCTCGACCTGGTGGAAGACCGGGGTGTGGGTGGCGTCCAGCTCGTCGGTGCGGTACACGCGGCCGGGGCAGATCACGTAGATCGGCAGCTCGCGGGTCAGCATGGAGCGCGCCTGCACGGGCGAGGTGTGGGTGCGCAGGACGACACCGGAGTCCGCGCCGTCGGCGCCCCGCACGAAGAACGTGTCGTGCTCGCTGCGCGCCGGGTGGTCCGGGCCGATGTTCAGGGCGTCGAAGTTGAACCACTCCGCCTCGGCCTCGGGGCCCTCGGCGACCTCGTAGCCCATGGCGACGAAGACGTCCTCGATGCGCTCCGAGAGCGTGGTCAGCGGGTGGCGGGCACCGGCCGGTACGCGGTCGTAGGGCAGCGTGACGTCCACGGCCTCCTCGACCAGCACCCGGGCGTCGCGGTCGGCCTCCAGCTCGCCCTGGCGGGCGGCGAGGGCCTTGTTCACCGCGCCGCGGGCCATGCCGACGCGCTTGCCGGCGTCCGCCTTGGCGTGCGGGGGCAGGGCGCCGATCTCGCGGTTGGCGAGGGACAGCGGGGAGGCCGGGCCGGTGTGGGCGACCTTCGCCTCGTGGAGCGCGTCGAGGGAGTCCGCGGCGGCGAAGGCGGCGAGCGCCTCGTCCCGCAGGCGCTCGATCTCTTCCGGTTTCAACGCCTCGACCTCGACAGGGTCGTACGACTTATTCGGTGCCGACATCTCTTCCCGTGCTTCCGTTTGGCTGGCTGACGGTCCCCGTCACCGACTCGTAGACGAATCGTCTCCGTTTCCGGGACGCAAAGGTGCCAAAGGCCGAGTCTAACGGGGCTGAGCGGACTCGAAGCGCCCGTGGGTCCTCGGCGGGTGGTCAGAGCAGGTGCGCCGGGGTGCCCACGGGCAGGGTAAATCGGAACTGCGCGCCGCCGCCGGGGGCGCGTCCGACGGTGATGGCGCCGCCGTGCGCCTCGACGATGCCCTTGACGATGTAGAGCCCGAGGCCGGTGCCGCCGCGCTTGCTGCCCCGCCAGAAGCGGGTGAAGACGCGGTTCATGGACTCCTCCGGGATGCCGGGCCCCTCGTCGCTCACGGTGACCGACGTGGCTGCGTGCGCCGCGTCGTCCCCTTCCCGGGGGGACGCCGCGGGCGTCACGTCTATGGTGACGGTTCCCTCGCCGTGGCGCACCGCGTTTTCGATCAGGTTGCTCAGCACCTGGTCGATCTTGTCGGGGTCGGCCCACAGGTCGGGCAGCGGCTGCTCCACCCGGACCAGGAACCGGTCGGCGGGCTGCCCGGCGGCGACGTAGGCCTGGACGTGCCGGCCGACGGCGGCGCCGATGTCGACGAGCTGGCGGCGCACCTCCAGACGGCCGGAGTCGATGCGGGAGATGTCGAGCAGTTCGGCGATCAGCCGGGTGACGCGGTCGGCGTCGGCGTCGACGGTCTCCAGCATGAGGCGCTTCTGGTCGTCGGTGAACCTCTCCCACTTGGCCAGCAGCGTAGCGGTGAAGCCCTTGACGGAGGTGAGCGGCGAGCGCAGCTCGTGCGCCACGGTGGCGATCAGCTCGGCGTGGCTGCGCTCGGTGCGGCGGCGGGCCTCGGTGTCGCGCAGGCAGACGACGACCCGGCGGACCGGCCCGGCGGGCCGGGCGCGGACGTACGTCGCCGTGACGAGGACCTCACGGCCGCCGGGCAGCAGCAGGTTGCGCTCGGGCTGGCCGGCGCGGATGGCGAGGCCGCCGTAGGGGTCGGTGAGCTGCCACCAGCGCCGCCCCTCCAGGTCCTCCAGCGGCAGCGCCTCCTCCAGCGGGCGGCCGAGGGCCTGCTCGGCGGGGGTGGCGGTGATGCGGGCGGCGGCGGCGTTGAACCGGACGACCCGGCCGTCGGGGCCGGCGATCACCAGTCCGTCGGGCAGTTCGTCGGGGTCGACGCCCGGATCGCGCGCGGGGGCGGGGCCGCCGGGCCGGGGCACGGACGGTTGGTGCGCGGCGTGCGTGTCCGGTGCGCCGCCGGTGCCGACACTCATCTCCCCGTACCCCACCTCTCAGCCGGTGCAGCAGGCCCCCGAGCTGGTCACCCTACTAGCTGTGGGCGACGGAGCGGCATCCTCCGATGGCGCGCTGGGCACGGGCCGAAGCGTAGAGACATACGGCGGCGGCGGTGGCCAGGTTCAGGCTCTCGGCCTTTCCGTGGATCGGGACGCGTACGACGGCGTCGGCGAGCGCGCGGGTCTCCTCCGGCAGGCCCCAGGCCTCGTTGCCGAACACCCAGGCGGTGGGGCCGCCCATGGTGCCCTTGTCCAGCTCGTCGTCGAGGTCGTCCGCGCCGGCGCCGTCGGCGGCCAGGATGCGCGCCCCGGCCTCCTTCAGTGCGGCGACGGCCCGCTCCACCGGGACGCCGACGGCCACGGGCAGGTGGAACAGCGAGCCGACCGAGGCGCGTACGGCCTTGGGGTTGTACAGGTCCACGGAGGCGTCGGTGAGGACGACCGCGTCGGCGCCGGCGGCGTCGGCGCAGCGCAGCACGGTGCCGGCATTGCCGGGGTCGCGCACGTGGGCGAGGACGGCGACCAGGCGGGGGCGGGCGCCGAGGACGTCCTCGAACGGCGTGTCGAGGAACCGGCAGACGCCGACCAGGCCCTGCGGGGTGACGGTGGTGGAGATGTCGGCGATGACCTCGTCGGCGGCGAGGTGGACGCGGGCGCCGGCGGCGCGGGTCTCGCCGATGATGTCGGCGTAGCGCTCGGCCGCCTCGACGGTGGCGAACAGCTCGACCAGCGTGGCCTGCCCGCCGTGCCGGTGCGCGGCCGCCTCCCGCACGGCCTGCGGCCCCTCCGCGAGGAACAGCCGGTCCTTCCCCCGGAAGTTCCGCTTGGCCAGCCGCCGCGCGGCGCTCACACGCGGGGACCGGGATGAGATCAACTCGGGAGTACCGGAGGACATCCTCTTACCTTCGACAACAGCACGGAGAAGGGACGCGCCCCCGAAAGGGCGCGGGGAACTGCGCGCCCAGCCACAACAAACCCGCAGCCGACCGCCAACCGCAGCCACCCCCAAGGGGCGCGGGGAACTGCGCGCCCAGCCACGACGAACCCGCAGCCGACCAAAAATCCCGCAGCCACCCCAACAACAGGACCCGCAGGCCGTGAGGCGTGCGGGTCCTACAGTCACCGGCTCAAAGCCAGCGCAGCGTCACGCGGCCTTCGGCGCGTTGACGTCGCTCGGCAGAGCCTTCTGCGCGACCTCGACGAGCGCGGCGAACGCGTTCGCGTCGTTGACGGCCAGCTCGGCCAGGATCTTGCGGTCGACCTCGACGTTCGCGGCCTTCAGACCCTGGATGAAGCGGTTGTAGGTGATGCCGTTCGCGCGGGCAGCGGCGTTGATGCGCTGGATCCACAGCTGGCGGAAGTCACCCTTGCGCTTCTTGCGGTCGTTGTAGTTGTAGACCAGCGAGTGGGTGACCTGCTCCTTGGCCTTGCGGTACAGACGCGAGCGCTGACCGCGGTAGCCGGAGGCCTGCTCGAGGATCGCCCGGCGCTTCTTGTGGGCGTTGACTGCCCGCTTGACGCGTGCCACTTGATTAACTCCTTGTAGCGGGGCCGTGGTGGTGCTCACACGGCCCGGAAACGATTGGGTCCCGGTCCAGACGTGGGGCGCGCCGGATCAGCCGATCGGGCGCCCGCGGCGTCACTTGCCGAGAAGCTTCTTGATCTTCGCGGCGTCGCCCGGGGCCATCTCGGCGTTGCCGGTGAGGCGACGCGTCACGCGGGACGACTTGTGCTCGAGCAGGTGGCGCTTGCCGGCGCGCTCACGGAGCACCTTGCCGGAGCCGGTGACCTTGAAGCGCTTGCTGGCACCGCTGTGCGACTTGTTCTTCGGCATAGCGCCGTTCTCTCCTCGTCGGTGGCGCTCCGGTGCCCGGTCGCGAGAACCGGGCACACGGTGGAGCGTCGCTCTTGTTTCGGTTACATCCTGGGACACGGGTCCCGGGGGTCACGCCTCGGCGTGCTCCTCAGCGGGCTCCTCGGCGAATGCCTCGGCGTGCTCCTCGTCGGGCGCGTCGATGTCCGCGGCGTTCTGCGAGCGGCCCGGGTTGGCCTTCGCGTCGGCCTTGCGGGCCTCCTGCGCCTGGCGGGCCTCGGCCATCGCCTCGGTCTTCTTCTTGTGCGGACCGAGAACCATGATCATGTTGCGGCCGTCCTGCTTCGGGTTCGACTCGACGAAACCGAGGTCCTGGACGTCCTCCGCGAGGCGCTGCAGCAGCCGGTAACCCAGCTCCGGCCGGGACTGCTCGCGACCACGGAACATGATCGTGATCTTGACCTTGTCGCCCTGCTTGAGGAACCGGACGACGTGACCCTTCTTGGTGTCATAGTCGTGCGGGTCGATCTTCGGCCGGAGCTTCATCTCCTTGATGACCGTGTGCGCCTGGTTCTTGCGCGCCTCACGGGCCTTCATGGCCGACTCGTACTTGAACTTCCCGTAGTCCATGAGCTTGCACACGGGCGGACGGGCGTTCGCCGCGACCTCGACCAGGTCCAGGTCGTACTCCTGCGCAAGCTCCAGTGCCTTGGCCAGCGGGACGATGCCCACCTGCTCGCCACTGGGACCGACAAGTCGCACCTCGGGAACGCGAATCCGGTCGTTGATGCGGGGCTCGGCGCTGATGGATCCTCCTCGGTAGCACCACACGGCGGTCTGGCGGACGGCCGCGTACGTCTGTATTCGACTAGACCTAACCGCGCCGAAGCATGAAAAATGCCCCGGACGATCACAGGCGGGGCTCCTCGAACTACCGGAGCGACCGCCGTGAAGTCACGGGGCGCGCTGTTCGGACGGACCGCCGTCTCCGGGACGGGGCCGTCTGACCGGTGACCCGCCGCCCGAGGGGCGGTCAGGTGGGAGTTCGAAAGCCTCCACTTGTGGGCCGGAACGTTAGCGGTGAGGCATACGTGTCCGACCGGTCGTTACACAAGGTTAGCAGGATCGGGCGGGGACGGCCAATCGGGTCCGGCCGGGCCGCGGTGCGGCGCGGGTCCGCGCTGCGCCTATCGTGTGGGGCATGAGTGAGACCCCCGCCGAGCAGCCCTTCGAGCCCTCCCCGGAGAGCCCCGAGAGCCACGAGAACTCCGGCGTCGCCGACTTCGACGCCATGACCCGCGACATCGCGGAGGTCCCCGCGGTCGAGGTGATCGTCACGGTCGCCGTCAACCTGATGAGCGCCGCCGCCGTGAAGCTCGGTCTGACCGAGGAGGGCGACTCGTACAAGGACCTCGACGAGGCCCGCAAGCTGGTGTCCGCGCTCGCCGGTCTGCTGGACGCGAGCGCGACCGAGATCAGCTCCTTCCACGCGGCGCCGCTGCGCGACGGTCTGAAGTCGCTGCAGCTGGCATTCCGCGAGGCGTCGCTCGTCCCGGACGAGCCGGGCCAGGGTCCGGGCGAGAAGTACACCGGCCCGGTCTACGGCTGACCCGCTCCCCCGCTCCCCCGCTCTCCCACTGCGTACGCGGGAGCGCCCGCGCGCGTGCGTACGCACGGACGCCTAGGCGCGTACGTACAAGGGCTCGCCCGGCGGCGTCGCCCCGGCCGGCAGCAGTGCCAGGTCGAGGCCGCGCACCAGGCGGGCCCTCAGCGTCTCGCTGGCCGCCAGCCGGCCGGCGACGGCGCGGGCGATGTCGGCCGGGTCCGCGGCGGCGGCCGGGTCGAGGACCAGGGCGAGGGTGCCGTCGGCCCGTCCGGGGCCGAGGTGGGCGCGCAGCACGGCGGGCTCGTCGGCCACCGCCTCCCGTACGGCCGTGACGACCGCCGGGTCGGCGAGCGGATCGGCCGTCGCCCGGCCCTCGGCGAGCGCGCGCAGCGCCGCCCCGGTCAGTTCGAACGGCACCGGCCCGGCCAGGTCCAGCACCACCGTGTCCGCCCTCTCGTGCGCCGCGGCCTGGAGGGCCTGGTGCAGGGGTACGGCGACGGGGCGGGCGGCCGGGTCCCAGCGGGCCAGCGAGTCGGTGGAGGTGAAGGCGGGCAGCGCGGTGCGCCGGCCGGCCTTCAGCGTCGGCACGGCCATGTCGCTGGTCTTCTCGCGGCGCAGACCCCTCTCGTCCTCCTCCACCTCGCCGAGCACGGCGACGACGGGCACGAGCAGACGGGCGCCCTGAAGGGCCTGGAGCACCGGGTCCACGGCGGTGCGGTCCTCGGCCCAGGCGGCGAGGGCGGTGCTCAGCCGGGGGTCGGCGGAGCCGTCGTCGTCGGAGTAGCCGGGGTCGGGGATGTTCTTGTTCGCCACGTCCCCGAGCCTATCCGGGCGGCTGCCGGCCCCCTCAGGGTCCCTCGGCCCTTCTCCGGTCCCCGCGGCCGCGCCGCCACAGCACCCCGGCGGCGGCCAGCAGCACTCCCCCGGCGCCGCCGGCGAGCGGCCCGGCCCAGTCCCCGGCGGCGTCGTCGCTCCCGGCGGTGTCGGGGCCGGGGCCGAAGTACCGGCCGCCGTAGGCCGTCGTCCGCAGGCCCTCCGGGCGGAGGCGGGCGGCCGCGCCGAGGGCGGCGAGGGGGTCGATCATGCCGTAGCCCCGGGAGTCGTCCCGGCCGCCCACGGGGGCGTCGCGGGCGGTGTCCTCCAGGAGTCTCTTGATCTGCGCGGGCGTGAGACCCGGGTGGGCGGCCCGTATCAGGGCGACGGCGCCGGAGACGAAGGCGGAGGCGGCGCTGGTGCCCCAGCCCTCGTAGTACTTGTGGTCGGGGTCGGCGATGACGATGTCCACGCCGGGCGCGCTGACCGCCGCGTACCAGCGGCGGGTGGAGAAGGCGGCCCGGGTGCCGTAGCGGTCGACGGCGGTCGCGGCGATCACGCCCGGGTAGGCGGCGGGGTAGGAGACGTGGTCGCCCTTGTCGCCGCCGTTGCCGGCCGAGGCGACGACGACGGTGCCCTTCTTCAGCGCGTACTGCACGGCCTCGTCCTCGGCGGGTTCGGGGTGCGCGGAGTCGGAGTCGTCGCCCAGGGAGAGGTTGATGACGTCGGCGCCGTGGTCGGCGGCCCAGCGGATGCCTTCGGCGAGGGCGCCGCCGCGGGTGGTGCGGGCACGGGCGCGGGCGGAGTCGCCGTCCTCCAGGATCACCCGGACGGGGAGGATCTTCGCCTCCGGGGCGACGCCCATGACGCCGTCGGCGTCGCCGGCGCCGTGACCGTGCCCGGCGATGATGCCGGCCATGGCGGTGCCGTGCCGGGCCCAGTCTCGGTCGCCGGGCCGCGCGCCGAAGCCGATGAGGTCCTTGGTGGGCAGGACGTTGCCGGCGAGGTCGGGGTGGTCGGCCTCGACGCCGGTGTCCAGGACGGCGACGGTGACGCCCTTGCCCTTGGTGGTCCGCCAGAGCTGCTGGGTGTGCAGGGCGTCCAGGGCCCACTGCTTGGCGCGGATGCCGTCGGCGTGCGCGACGCCGGCCGGGACGAGGGCGAGGGAGGCGGTGAGGAGGACGCTCAGGGCGGCGCGGCGGCGGGTGCGGGCGGCGGTTCGCGTGCGGGCGGCCGGGGCGGCCGAGGGGTGAGCTGCTGGGGTGGGGGCGGCTGTCACGAGGGCTTCTCCGTGGCCGGGGCGGCGGTCTTGCGGAAGCCTCGTTCGATGCGGTCGGCCAGGCCCTGCGCCTCGTTGCCCAGGCCCGCCTGCGCGGCCGCGGTGGTGGCGCCGGCCCGCATCGCGTCGGCGGCGGGCTGCGGGGCGTCCACGGTGCGGCCGTCGGCCCAGCCGGAGACGGCGTAGACGACCACCGGGGCCTCGGTGAGGACGGAGACGGCCCACGACGCGCGCTGCCGGTCGCCGAAGTCCGCGGCGACGGTGCCGCGGGCCGCGTACGGGCGGGGCACGAGGTCGGTGCGGCGGGCCAGGTCCTCGCCCTTGAAGCGGGCGGCCAGCGCGCTCATCGCCGGGGCGTCGGCCTGGGTGAAGAGCAGGCCGACGGTGGTGACGTAGCTCTGGGTGGCGTCGGTGTAGGTGGCACGCAGCAGGCGGGCGCAGCCGACGGGGTCGAGGGCCTGGCGCAGCAGCGGGTCGAAGGCGTCCGCGCAGCCGCCGTCCGGGGCGACGGCGACCCGGGTCCAGGTGCGGTCGGCGCCGCCGGGGCCAGCGCCGTCGCCCCGGACGGTGGGCGGGAAGAGCTGGTCGACGGGCTCGTTGTGCCACAGGGCGCCGGCGGTGGTGAAGGCGCCGGCCGAGCCGCCGTCCCCGGAGTCCCCGGTGAGCCAGCTGCCGGTCGCGGCGCCGCCGAGGAGCCCGAGGCCGAGGACGACGCAGGCGGCGACCGCCGCCGTCCGCGGCCCCACCCGCGCGCCGAGGGCGCGCGGCCGTCCGCGCTCGTCGTAGCCCTCCGGCTCGCCGAGCGCGAAGTACGCCCGCGGGGCGTCGAGCACGGCGCCGGCCGCGCTCCAGGACAGGGCGGGGTCGGGCGGGGCCACGGGGCCGGCGCCGGG
>NZ_BAABKC010000111.1:0-75968 GCF_039543625.1 Streptomyces similanensis
GACCTCCACACCCCAAACCATCCCAAACAGAACCTGGGCGCCTTGACGGAAGACATAGAGGCACCCCCCTTCCGCTGGCGGCGCGAGGACACCGTCCGCACCGCCGGACTCCTGACGGTGATCGCCGCGCTGCACGTCGTCGCGTTCGGCGTCCTGTTCCTGCTCGTCGTGCCGGGGCACTACGAGATCGGCTCCAAGGCGTTCGGGATCGGCCTCGGCGTGACCGCGTACACGCTGGGCATGCGGCACGCGTTCGACGCCGACCACATCGCCGCCATCGACAACACCACCCGCAAGCTGATGGCCGACGGCAAGCGGCCGGTGTCGGTCGGCTTCTGGTTCGCCCTCGGCCACTCCAGCGTGGTGATCGCCATGGCCGCCCTGGTCGCGGGAGGAGCGCACGTCGCCGGCACCCTGCTCAACGACGACTCGCGCACCCATCAGACGCTCGGCGTCGTCGGCACGACCGTCTCCGGGACCTTCCTCTACCTCATCGCGGCGCTCAACCTCGTGGCCCTCGCCGGCATCCTGCGGGTCTTCCGGGCGATGCGGTCGGGCACCTACGACGAGCACGCCCTTGAACAGCACCTGGACTCCAGGGGCTTCATGAACCGCCTCCTGGGCCGCTTCACCAAGTCCATCACCCGCCCCGGGCAGATGTACCCGCTGGGCTTCCTGTTCGGCCTCGGCTTCGACACCGCCACCGAGGTCACCCTGATGGTGATGGCGGGCAGCGGCGCGGCGGCCGGACTGTCGTGGTACGCGATCCTGTGCCTGCCGCTGCTGTTCGCCGCGGGGATGAGCCTGTTCGACACACTGGACGGCACCTTCATGAACTTCGCCTACCAGTGGGCGTTCTCCAACCCGGTGCGCAAGGTGTTCTACAACCTCACCATCACCGGCCTGTCCATCGCCGTCGCGTTCCTGATCGGCACCATCGAACTGGTCGGGGTGCTGCACGAGAAGCTCGATCTGAACGACGCGGCGACCGGCTGGATCGCCGATCTGGACCTGGACAACGTCGGGTACATCATCGTCGGCCTGTTCGTGGTCGTGTGGGCGGCCGCGCTGGCGTACTGGCGGCTGGCCAAGGTGGAGCAGAGATGGGCCGCCCGCCTCGCCGACGGCGGCTGACGACCGGCGGGGTGATCCTGGAGAACGGTCCGCCACACGGTCCGCCACACCTCTCGCGGCACCTGACGCACGCCACGATCGGATGCCGGAACTCGGCGCCTTCTTGATCCGAGTGCCGGAGCGGGCGTCGATCTGACGGTGCCGATGGCCGCCGGAGCGTGGCGTTCGGGTGATCTCGCGGCGTTCGCCATGGACTTGCGACACAGCGGCTCGGTCGAGGCCCCGACGGTGGTGGTCCTGCCCGGTACGGTGTCGCTGCGGTAGCCGCTCGTCGCGCATCCCGGGTCCCGCGCGTCTGCCATGAGGTGTGTCACATCGCCGTCGGCGAGTCGGAGGGAGGGGGCGGGTACGTACCTTCAGAAGGTGGTCCAACTCCCGGGTGTGAGGATGGGCGGGTCATGACTGTCCGAGGGGGGTGCCGCACGGTGCGGGCCGGCGTGTTCGCCGCTGTCTGCGTGCTGCTCGCCGCTCTCGGCCACACGACCATGTCGGGGACGGCCGTCCCCTGGTGGGCCATGGCTGCCGGAGCCGCCGCGACCGGCGCCGCGGGCTGGCTGATGGCCGGGCGGGAGCGCGGCCGCGCCCTGATCGTCTCGGTCGTGACCGCCGCTCAGGCGGTGCTGCACGAGAGCTTCTCGCTGGCGCAGTCGCCGGCGTCGAGGCCCGCCGCTCCGGCCCACGCCGGTGCGTCGGCGGGCCTGAACGCGATGGGCATGGGGTCCGTGGGCGGGACGGACATGGGTTCCATGGACATGGGGTCCGTGGACATGGGTTCCATGGGCGGAATGGACATGAGCTCCACCGCCCACACGGTCCACGGCGTGACCGGCCTCGACCCCCTGCACGGCATGCATGACATGGCCGGCACGAGCGGTGCGGCATCGTTCGGCATGTTCGCCGCGCACCTGCTGGCCGCCATCCTGTGCGGCCTGTGGCTGGCCCACGGTGAACGGGCCGTCTTCCGCGTTCTGCGGGCTACGGCGGCCTGGTTCGCGGCGCCGCTGAGACTACTGGCGGCTCTGCCCACGCCCTTCCGGCGTCCGAAGGTGCACCGGCGCCGTGCTGCCGCCGCCCCGGTTCCGGTGCGGTTGCTGCTTCTGTGCTGTTCCCTCACCTTCCGGGGGCCGCCCGCGGGCACCGCTGTCCGCTGAGACAGCCGGAACCACCGGAGCCCCCGCTCCTCTCACCTCACGGTGCTCCCGCGTGTGACGCACGCGGACGCGCCGACGGACTTCTCGCCCCCGCGCCGCGCCGGCGGACTTCTCGCTGCCACGCCGCGTCGGCGGGCAGGTCGCCTCGGCGCGCTCGCGCGCCCCACGAGGGGAGTGTTCCTGAAGGGCTCCGGGCATCGCCCTGCCGCCGTGCACGGGCGCACCCCATGCCCTGGCGAGTCATGCCCCGTGCGGGCGTGACCCCCGGAATACCCGAGAAGGACCTCACATGATGATCTCTGCCATGCCCGCTCCCTCGGCGGATCGTGCCGCTCCAGGGAGGGACCGTGCCTCCGCGGACGTGTCGGCGACCGCCTGGGCGCTGGCCGCTCGCGCCGGCGACCCCGACGCGGCCGACCACTTCGTCCGCGCCCTGCACGGTGACGTACTGCGTCATGTCACCTACCTCAGCGGTGACCCGCAGGCCGCCCACGACCTGACCCAGGACACCTTCGTACGGGCCTTCGGCAGCCTGCACCGCTACGAGGGCCGCGCCTCGGCCCGCACCTGGCTGCTGGCCATCGCCCGCCGTGCCGTCGCCGACAGCATCCGCCGCGCCGCGGCCCGCCCCCGCACCGCGGACGCCGTCGACTGGCAGGCGGCGGTGGAGAGCAGCCAGCCGCGCGGCCTGCCGGGCTTCGAGGACGGAGTGGCCCTGATCGACCTCCTGGAGAGCCTGTCCGACGAGCGGCGCGAGGCATTTCTGCTGACCCAGATCGTGGGTTTGTCGTACGAGGAAGCGGCCGGCTTCGTCGGCTGCCCGGTCGGCACGGTCCGTTCCCGGGTGTCCCGCGCCCGTGGGGTCCTCGAACGGCTCCTGCGGGAAGCCGAAACGGCGAGCGCACCGGCGGCCTGACACCCTCGGGGCCTCAGCCATCGGCTGAGGCCCCGCCGAGCCGGGGCGGCGTCGCCGAACCGCGCTGCCATACCGCGGGGCATGGCGCCCCGGCCCGGCCCTGGCTCCCGCCGAACACCCACGCGGCACCGCAGATCGAGGCGGTCGTCTACCGCCACCAACTCAAGGTCATCCCCCCGGGGTGAGCCCGAGGCGCTGTCCGCCCAGGTGGCGGCGGCATGCAAGTCGGTCCCCGACGGGACCTTGTCCTCGGTGACGCCGGCGACCGGCGGCACGGACAGCACCCGCGTCATCTTCGACAAGCCCGGATTGCCCGACGGCTACACCCAGCCCGCGTTCGTCGCCCCGTACACCGGCGAAGTACTCGGACAAGAGCGGACGTTCGCCGGTCGGTGGCTGCGGGGGAGGGCAAGGACGTCGGTATCGACACGGTTGTGGCCTCCGCCCATGCTGCCGGGCTGCGCGGCGTCCTCAACGTCAGCCCGCCGACGAAGGACCAGGCCGCCTACGTGACCAAGGAGAACACCCGTAGCTGGCCCGAACGTCACGACAGCGTGGCCGTCGACCCCGCCACGGGCGACGTCACCGAGCGCGCGAACTGGGCCGACTGCTCCCCGGCCGCCAAGATGACCAGTTGGGGCATCGACGCCCATAGGGGTGAGCCCGCATGCCACGCGGCGATGGTCGTGTCGACGAGTCGACCCGCACCGCCTCACCCGGTCCGCGCTCCGTGTGGTCGCGTGGCACACGGAGCGCGGGCGGTTGCACCGCCGCGCGGCACCTGGCGTCCGGTGATCGAGTGGTCGCCGCGATCGATGCGTGACCGGCGGATCCTCCGTCGGCGCGGGCATACGGGCGCCTGGAGATCGTTCAGCCCACCCGCTACTCGATCGCCCCGAAGCCCCTGCCACCCAGTGCCAGCCTCCCCCACCAGGGCATGAGCACGTAGATTCGAACACCCCTCCGTGCCGATATGATGCCGCTTCGGTCGTCCGACGGCGGCCAGGCCCGTCACCTGCGTCTGGAGCGCATCCGCGACCGTGCTCCGCGGCGGTGCGTGTGCCGTGGAAGAGCCGGGGCGCGGGAATCACGCCCGCGGACGGTGTCCGGGGAGAAGCGAGGTATGGCAGTGATCTGCGTCGGCGGCATGATCGGGATCGGGAAGACGAGCGTGGCCGAACTGATCGCCAAAGAGCTGGGGAGCAAGGTCTTCTACGAGAGCGTGGAGGACAACCCGATCCTGCCGCTCTTCTACACCGCGGGTCCTGAGGAGATAGCCGCGAGGCGCTACCCCTTCCTTCTCCAGCTCTACTTCCTGCAGACGCGATTCGCCGCGATCAAGGAGGCGTACCGAGAGGACGACAACGTCCTCGACCGGTCGATCTACGAGGACTGGTACTTCGCCAAGGTCAACCACGACCTCGGCAGGATCAGTGCCCTGGAGATGCAGGTGTACGAGGGGTTGCTCGCGGAGATGATGCGGGAGATCGACGGCCTGCCCTACCGCAAGGCACCCGATCTCATGGTGTACCTCAGAGCGGACTTCGCGACGGTGCTGCGCCGCATCGGACTGCGAGGGCGCGATTTCGAGCAGGACCAGAGTCTCGTCGAGTACTACCGGACGCTTTGGTCCGGGTACGACGAGTGGGTGCACGAGCACTATTCCGCCAGCGATGTCCTCGTGATCGACATGAACCGCACCGACGTGGTGAACAGCCCCGACGACGCAAAGCGTGTCGTCGGGGAGGTCGCGGACGCCCTTGCCGTGGCGAGAGCCCGGCGCGCCTGACGCCGCACGGCGATCCGTCGCCGAGGTGGCCGGTCGTGGGCGCGGTCGCCCGGGAGGGGCTGGAGGCCGCCCTCAAGCCCGACATCCGGCTCAGCCGCACAGCTCGTGGCCCGCTCCGCTCCCGGACCCCATGTCGTCAAGGCATTGCGCCTGTTGGCGAGGGCCTCGTGGCCGTACCGGGGCCTGTGGGGAAGGCGCCGGTCGTGGCGATCTGCGGCAACGAGCGCAGTGGGTCGTCGCATCAGCCCGTAACCCGAGGCTCGCCGTGCCCGACATCGACCCGGCACGGGGGCTACGCGGCTCACCAGGCCACTGACTGGACAGGCCACCGAGTGAGCCGGCAGACCACGGTGGGGCCGTGGAAGACGCCGCTGTCCGACCCAGCCGTCCGGCTGCGCGCCGAGCGGGTCACGCCCCGCGCATGGGGGGGCGTCGGCAGGACGTTAGCGGGACGCAAGCGGCGAGACGGAGAGTTCTGCCGTCAGCACCGCGTCCCCGTCCGAACGGGCCGGTCGCACGTCCGAAGGAGAGAGTCATGCTGGTCCAGAAGGTCAAGGCGATCGTGATCGCGGCCGCAGCCGTCGCGAGCGTCGCGGTGGTGGCCGCACCGGCCCAGGCGGGCAACTGCTCGCGCGGAGGCGGCGTCTACCTCTGCGAGTACGGCGTGACCAGCTACAAGCTCCCCAACGGTACGAAGCAGGAGTTCATCGTCGGCACCGACCGTGCGGTGTGGACCCGCTGGAGCGACTCCGACGGGGACTGGACGGGATGGATGTCCATGGGCGGTCAGGCGTGGAGCACGGCGTACGCCTATGACTACGACACCAGCGACCCCTGGACCTTCAGGGTGTTCTACTACGACCAGAGCGCGGAGTATTGGGGCCGCAACCGTGACCACAACGGCAACTGGTCCCCGTGGACGCACTACGACACCCCGCTCAACGGCTGATCACCGCACACCCGGCGGTACGGCCGGCCTGCCGAGCGTAACGGGGCCGGGACGGGCTGTGTCGCCTGTCCCGGCCCCGCTGATGGGTAGCGGGCGGTGAAGGCGCCGGCGACCGTGTCGGTCATGGAGGTGGCCATGCCCCGAGGGTTGATGACGGTGTCGTAGGTGTGGGTGAGAGGCGGTCGAGGGCTTGGCGGTGTCCCACACCTCCCACGGGTACGCCTTGCAGTCGGTGCCGCCGGAGCGGAAGTTCCTGACAGCCGGTACCGCGCGTCAGTCCTTGTGCGCCGCCACTGCGGGGCCCGGCCCCACGAGCAAGCGCGTTGTCAGATCGCGTGGGACTATGAAGCCGGACCGCCTTCCGGATCCGTCGGCGTCCCGCCACCGACCGGTGACGTGTGCGCTGCGGTCCTCGACGTGTGCGTCGCGGTACTGACGCCCTCTGCCGACGGTTTTCCGGCGAGCTGATCGATATCTGGCGAGCTGATCGATATCTTGGGAGGGCTCTCCGTGAGCGAACGTCCCGACATGTGGCCGAAGCTCGACCACGCGGAACTGGCACCCATGGTCGACTACGTGAACCGGATCGTTCAGGTCGCGGGCAAATACGCCTTGGACGACCCCTTCGAAGTGGGCTGGGGCAACATCGTCCTGGACGTCACGCCCCGCGGACTCCGTACGCCGACGTTCCGCCACCGGGACGCGACCTTCTCCGTGCACTACCGTCTTCTCGACGGCGACGTCGTGATCGAGACGGACGAGGACGAGCGCAGGTTGCCGTTGTCCGAGGGCTCGGTCGCCTCGTTCTACCGAGCGTTCTGCGACGTCGCGGCCGAACTCGGCGTACATGCCCCGCGCACCTCGCTGATCTGCGAGATCCCTGATTCCCCCGCGACCTTCGAGGACGACGACAACGAGCGGACGTGGGATGCGCACGCGGCTCATTTGATGTGGCAGACCTTGAACCTGGTCGCCGGAGGGCTGGAGTACTGGCAGGCGCCCTTCCTCGGCCACCGCCCGCGGGTGGGTGTGATGTGGGGCGGGTTCGATCTGTCCGCCACCCGTCATCGGCCTCAGCCCGCACCGCCTCCTCCGGACGCACCGCCGTTCATGCAGAACGCGCAGATCAACGCGTACGTCGCGGTGGGTTTCTCGTTCAAGAACCTGCCGGACCGGCCGAGCATCGGGATGTACGCCTACATCTGGCCGCAGCCGGACGGTCTCGCGGACCGAGCCTGGGGGGTGGAGGGCGCCCACTGGGACGAGGAAGCCGGCCTGGTGCTGCTGCCGTGGGATGTCCTGCGGCAGACCCCGGATCCGCGTCAGGCGATCGTGTTGTTCGGCGACGCCGTCTACCAGGCCGCGGTCGACACGGCCGACTGGCCGGCCGAACTCGTCGGCCCTCGTGTCGATGGCTGGCACATGAGCCGAACGGCGACTCCGGCCACCGAGTACCTTCACGGCTGACTTCATCACTCGGACAGCAGCCGGCGACCCTGCGGCTTCGGTGAACAGCACTTGCTACGGCCGCTGCCGACGGAGCCGTTCGAGGACCGGCCGCTGGTTCGTTCCGAGGGCCAACCGGTTTACTGATCGGTACGGGGATGCTCCCGTCGGGTCCGCTCGGCAGTTCGATGGCCTGTCGCGCCAGGGTGGCCGGCGCCTCCTCCGGTGTCGCGGGGCCGTCCAGCGCCCGGCCGGGGTGAGCCGGGGCACCGCTGACGGCTTGCGCGCCGCGGCGTTGAGTGTGTCCAGGGCCTCGGCGGCGTACGGCTCGCTGAGGCGGCGGGCGGTGACCAGTTGATAGATCGCCTCCCGGACGACCCTCGCGCGCTCCACGTCCGCCTCCCGGCAGGGGGAGACCTCGTCGAGGATTCCGGATGCCACGCGTCCAGGCGGCCGGGTGTCACGGACATCTCGAAACGCAGCGAGCGCCGCGCTCGGAGCGTCGCCGCAAAGTCGAGCGCGGGGTTCCGCAGACGAACACGTGATCCAGGTTCATGTCACCAGTCTGACGGGTGACTAATGCTGGCACAAGGCCGCGCCGACACCCAAGACGCGGCGTTCGTCACCGTCTTGACTGGTGACGGAATCGTGTGCGAATCTCTTCACCATCCGAGAGACCGCCCCCCCCACATGGCCTCCGACCTGCGGTTCCTCACTGACCTGACGTCGCGTCCGCCGCCGGCCGCACGCATGTGACGGCCCGACCCGGTAGCCGGCCACCTCACCGATGGGAATGCCATGAGACGACTTCTGACCGTCCTCGCCGCCGCCTTACCCCTGGCCGCGGCTGTCTGCCTGCCGGCCGGGGCCTCCGCGCAGACCGGTCCCGGACCGCACGGAGGCGCGCCCTTCCGGTGTTCGCCGGTGTCCGTCCGAGGCCCGGCGGGCACGTCCGTGGAGTCCGTGACGGCACGGAACCTGCCGGGCGGGACCGTCCACGTGGACATCACCCCGACCGGGCCGGTGGACGTCCCGGACGTCCCCGCCTACTGCGAGGTGGTCCTCACGCTCACCCACCCGGGGGCCGGCGACCACGAGAAGGTCACCGTCTGGCTGCCCCGCACCGGCTGGACCGGCCGCCTCCAGACGGTGGGTGGCAGCGCCTACGCCGCCGGCGACTACGGCCAGAACCTGGCCGACGCGATCAAGCACGGCTACGCCGCCGCGACCACCGACGCGGGCGTCGGCGGCTACACCGACACCGGCTGGGCGCTGGACGCCCAGGGCGACGTCAACAAGCCCTTGCTGGAGGACTTCGCCTCACGCGCCGAGCACGACACGGCCGTGGTGAGCAAGCAGGTCGTGGCCGGCGTCTACGGCGCCCCGGCCGACTACGCGTACTTCAACGGCTGCTCGACCGGTGGCCGCCAGGGCTACATGGAGGCCCAGCGCCACCCGGACGACTACGACGGCATCCTCGCCGACGCGCCCGCGATCAACTGGGACGAGTTCGAGGTCGCCACCCTGTGGCCGCAGGTGGTCATGAACAACGAGCACACCTTCCCCAGCCAGTGCGAGTTCAACGCCTTCACCGCCGCCGCGGTCAAGGCCTGCGACATGCTCGACGGCAACCCCGACGGCCTGATCGGCGACCCGCGGGACTGCCACTACGACCCTCGCCGGCTCGTCGGCACGACGATCGACTGCGAGGGCACGCCGATCACCGTCACGGCCGCCGACGCGGCCGTCGTCCGCAAGATCTGGGACGGCCCGCGCACCGCCTCGGGCCGGCAACTGTGGGCCGGCCTGCCCATCGGCGCGAGTTTCGAACTGGCCGGCACCCGCACCGCCGACGACGGCACCGTGATCGGCGCCCCCTTCCCCGTCCCCGCCCAGTGGATCGCGGACTTCGTACTGAAGCAGCCCTCCTACGACCTCACCACCATCACCTACGACCGGTTCGCCCAGCTCTTCCAGCAGTCCGAGGCCGAGTACGACGCGGTCATCGGCACCGACGCCCCGGATCTGACGGCCTTCCGCGCGTCCGGCGGCAAGCTGCTCAGCTGGCAGGGGCAGGCCGACCAGTACATCCCCGCCCAGGGCACCGTGGACTACCGGGAGAAGGTCGACCGGCTGATGGGCGGCACGAGGAGCGTCGACGACTTCTACCGGCTCTTCCTGGCCCCGGGCGTCAGCCACTGCGCCGGCACTCCGGCCCCGGGCCCCGCCCCCACCGACGCGCTCGGCGCCCTGACCGACTGGGTCGAGCACGGCAAGGCCCCGCGCACCCTGAGCGCCGCGGCCACCCTGCCCTCCGGTCGAACCGTCACCCGCGACCTGTGCCGCTACCCCGAAGTCTCCCGCTGGAACGGCCACGGCGACCCCGCCTCGGCCGCCAGCTACCGCTGCGTCGCGCCCACCCGGTAGTGACGCCGCAACCCGGTACAGGCGTGTGCCCTGCTCCGCGGAGGTGTCGCGGAGCAGGGCACACGCCCGCGCGGTGCCGGTGCCGGGTCCAGAGGCGGTAGGTACTTGTCGTAGTCGTAGTCGTAGTCGTAGTCGTAGTCGTAGTCGTAGTCGTAGCCGCGGTCGGCGAACAGCCGGCCCGGCCGGTGCCGCGATCCCCCGGATCCCTCGGATGCGGGGGATCGCGTCCAGCACGGCGTCAGCTGGGTGACGTCGTCTCGGTTTCCGCCCGGCAGGGTGACGGAGAGAGGATCCTTCGATAAGAGAAGGGCATCCGTGCTGGGCGTCGGTCGTGCGAGTGGCAGCGGCGGCGTTGTGCCCTCATGGTGGTAGGCGAGGGCCTGGCCGCCTTGACGCGCGCAGCGCGGGCTCCGGGCCCGGGGCACGGCGCAGCAGGCCGACCGACCGTGCCATGCATGATCGCCGGACGGCTTCGTGGAGGCGGCAACCGTCAGCGCCGGCAGAGCCACCTGGCTGTGCGGGGAGCAGCAGGGCAGTCCGGATCCCTACCGGAGGTGCGTCAACGCCAGCGACAACAGCCAGACGGTCACCCTGACATCGTGACCGGCCCCGGACAGCAGCACAGCAGTCTCCTGGTACCCCGCGCGTCCTTCCCGGTCGTCACGAGCAGGGGAGGAGCGGGCACGCCAAAGCCCGCATGCGTTCGTCCTTCGGGAGGTTTCACGATGACGTCCGTCCGCATGTTCGCCATGGCGGCAGCAGCCGCAGCGGCCTTGGCGACGCTTCCCTCGGCGGCCCACGCCGCGTCGCTCTTCGCAGGCGATGAGTGCGCGAGCGCCCAAGCGTCCGCCGACAAGGCCCGGCAGGACTACAACGCGACCAAAAAGGACTATGAGGCGCAGATCGCCGCGGGCGGGACCCCAGGCACCGCAGAACGCCAGAACCTCGCGGACGCCGACGTCCGGCGCAGCGCGCTGGCCGCCGAGGCCGAGCGGATCTGCGACATGTCCTGACGACACGAGGGCCGGTGCCGGCGTGCTGGTTCTGGTTCGGGCTGCCGCCGACACTGGACGCACAAGGGGCGAGACCTGCCCTGTGCCGAGACGTCCGAACCCGACTTCCAGCACTGCGGCGCGCGAGGTGCTGCGCCGCCGTGAGGACGTCGCCCGAGCGGCGGGCCGAGTGGACGCGGCAAGCGGCGGGTTGCGCGCGGTGCTGACCCCGCGGCCACAGCGGTCAGGGACCCTGCCGGCTCTGGCGGCCAAGGGCCGGCGCGTGACCACGCTCGGCGGGGAGCGGCGCGCACATCGGCCGGCCACCGTGGCGGGAAGCACACGGCACAGATGAGGCAGCGCGATGGAACACGACGCTCTGATCGACGTCGAACCGTGCAGCGACAACTGCGCGCGCATCCTGGCCCGGCGCGAGCGCATCGCCTTGACGGTCAGCCCAGGCAACCGACTGGATCGATCACCCGGAGTACCGCCGGGCTCACGCCTACGTCCGGCAGGCGATCGAGCATCCCGACTTCCGGCCGCTCTGTCGCGAGGGCACCCGCGAAGCACTCAAGGCGAGGATGCCCGCAGGCTGGGAACCGACCGAAGAGCAGGTCGACGCCGGACTCCTCCACAGCGAAAGGGCACTGCCTTTCACCATCAACGCCGCCGGGATCCTCGGCGTGCCGGAGGCAGTCGTCGCCTACAGCAGGCCGGCAGCGCAGGCCAAGTACTTCTTCACCGAAGGCTCCGCCTTCCATGCCTTCCCTGGCCAGGCATACATCGGGCTGAGAGTGCGCGAGTAACCCACAGCGCCGAAGTACCTGATGCTTGCGGCCCGGCGCAGGGCGAGGTCCGGCCTGCCAGGACTGCTACCGCGCATCCCCAGCGCGGTCCGCTCCGCCCGCTGCTCGTCGGTCAGTGCGGCGGCACGGCGGCGGGAGCCGTCGACGGCGGCGCCCGGCTTGGTCTCCGTCACGTCCGGCAGCACCGTACGTGCGGGCACCCGCAAGTATCCCTCCCACTCGAAGAATCGCCGCAGGGCGGCCAGGTCGCACCGGGGCCGTCGTCCGGGGCGACGCCGGCCACGCGTGAGCCCGTGGCGTCCCGGTGCGACCTCACCGTGCGCGCAGTCCGTCCATGGCGGTCTGGGTTTCCTCGTCGGCGGCGCGGTAGATGACCAGCAGCTGTTCCGGATCTTGAAGTGGCGTGAGTGTCTCGAACTGCACGGTGATCGTGCCGATGTCGGGATGCCGCATCGTCTTGTGTCCGCGGCCGTTGACTTTGACGTCCTGCTCGGCCCACCGACGCGCGAACTCCGCGTCCCGGCTGAGGCATTCGGTGATGAGGTCGGTCAACGCCTGATCCTCGGGATGTGCGGCCCACGCGGCGCGCAGGTGAGCGACTCCCTCCCGCACGACGCGTTCGCGGTCCTCGTACAACCTGCTTGTCTCCGGATGCATCAGGCACAGCCACATCGCGTTGCGCTGCGACGGCGGAAGGGCGCCGAAGTCCCAGAGCACTTTCGCCATCTCGTCGTTCCAGGCCAGGATGTCGTAGCGGTGATTCATCAGCATGGCCGGCAGCGGCGAGAGGTCGGCGACCAGCCGGGCCAGCGACGGCGCCGCGGTGGTGGCGAGCTTGCCGGTGTCGCGGGGACGCTGCCGGGCCAGGCCGAAGAGGTAGGCGCGTTCGTCGGGGGCCAGGCGCAGTGCCCGGGCCAGCGCCTCCACCACATCCGCCGAGGGCCGCAGTCCGCGGGCCTGTTCCAGTCGCACGATGTAGTCGACGCTGATGCCGGCCAGTTCAGCGACCTCTTCGCGACGCAGTCCCGGAGTCCGCCGGGACCGCCGACTCGCCGGGAGGCCCACGTCCTGCGGATCCAGGCGTTCTCGCCGACTCCGCACGAACGCGGCCAGCTCATGTGTCACGTCCACGGTGCTGGTGATCATGGCTGGTCCAACAGCCGGGGTGGGACTGGTGTTCCCAGGAACTTCCTTCCCTTACTCCCGGCTCGCGGCGGTCGCAGGCTGGTGCTCGACGACGATCACGAGCACTGGAGATCACCATGCCGCTCACCCTCGACACCTACCGGCTGCTGGGCCGCTCCGGGCTGCGGGTCTCACCGCTGGCCCTGGGCACGGCGACTTTCGGCACCGAGTGGGGCTGGGGCGCCGAGCAGGACGACGCGCGCAAGCTGTACGACACCTACGTCGAACGAGGCGGCAACTTCATCGACACCGCCAACACCTACACCAACGGCACCTCCGAGCGCATGCTGGGCGAATTCATCCGCGACCGCCGCGAGAGCCTGGTGCTGGCCACGAAGTACACGACGTTGCGCCGGCCCGGCGACCCGAATTCAGGGGGCGCCCACCGCAAGAGCCTGTCCGCGTCGGTGGAGGCCAGCCTGCGGCGGCTGAACACGGACTACATCGACCTGCTCTTCCTGCACGTATGGGACTTCACGACACCGGTCGAGGAGATCCTGCGCGGCATGGACGATCTGGTCCGGCAGGGCAAGATCCTCTACGTGGCGATGTCCAACGCCCCCGCCTGGGAGATCTCACGCATGCAGGCGATCGCCGACCTGCGCGGCTGGACGCCGCTGATCGCCCTGCAGATCGAATACAGCCTCATCAACCGTGCCGGAGAACGTGACCTGATCCCGATGGCACGGGCGATGGGACTCGGGGTGACCCCGTACTCACCACTGGGCGGCGGCGTGCTGTCCGGCACCTACAGCCGCGCCGACCTGAACGCGGCGAGCGCCGACTCCGGTCAGGGAAACCGCAAGAGCTTCAACGCCGGCCTGGGCATGGTCACCGAACACACCCTCGCTGTCGCCGACGTCGTAGGAGAAGTCGCCGCGGAGCTGGGACACACACCCGCCCAGGTCGCTCTTGCCTGGACCCTGCGGAACCCGGGCGTGACGGCACCCGTCGTCGGCGCGCGCACCCCCCAGCAACTGGTGGGAAATCTCGGAGCCCTGGACGTCGACTTCACCGCCGATCAGCTGTCCCGCCTCGACGAGGCCAGCGCGATCGACCTCGGCTACCCCCACGACCTGCTCGCCAGTGACCACATCCGCACGGTAGTCGGAGGCGACCTGAGGATCGAAACCGGCCGCTGACGATGACGGGCGGTGAGGGCGGCGGCGAAGACGCGGGAAGGCCGGGCGGACCAACTCCTTCCGGACACCCACCCGAAGACTTCCTGCCAACGTTGTCATCCATTCCCGGGCCGCACCCTTGACTGGTACAGACCAAGCCGGTTGAGTGTGGCCCCACACCCCTCACCGCGGCCGCCCCGGAGCCGTGGCCGACTCTGTTGGCGGCATGCACGCATGCTCCGCCATGTCTCTGGGGCGGCCCGCAGCCCAAAGGAAGTGGTTCTGTGCCGAAGCGTCACCTGTCCGCCCTCATGGCCGCGATCGTGATCGGCTCCGCCGCACCGATGATGCTGCCGGCCACAGGCGCGTCCGCCGCGTCCTGTTCGAGCTACCCGAGCTGGACGGCCGGCAAGTCGTACGTCACCGGCGACATCGTCCGCTACACGGACGGCCGGACCTACATCGCCGAGCACGACAACCCGGGCTACGACCCCACCATCAGCACCTGGTATTGGGACCCGTACGCCTGCGAGAGCGGTCCCACGAACCCCTCGGGCACCTTCCCCGTGAGCGAAGCGCAGTTCAACCAGATGTTCCCGAGCAGAAATTCCTTCTACACCTACGCCGGCCTCAAGGCCGCGCTGAGCGCCTACCCCGCCTTCGCCAACACCGGCAGCGACACCACCAAGAAGCAGGAGGCCGCCGCCTTCCTCGCCAACGTCAGCCACGAGACCGGCGGACTGGTCTACGTCGTCGAGCAGAACACCGCGAACTATTCGCACTACTGCGACTGGAGCCAGCCGTACGGCTGTCCGGCGGGTCAGTCCGCCTACTATGGACGCGGCCCCATCCAGCTCAGCTGGAACTTCAACTACAAGGCCGCGGGCGACGCGCTCGGCATCGATCTGCTGCACAACCCCAATCTGGTCCAGACCGACGCCTCCGTCGCCTGGAAGACCGGCCTCTGGTACTGGAACACGCAGTCCGGGCCCGGCACCATGACACCCCACAACGCGATGGTCAACGGCGCCGGCTTCGGCCAGACGATCCGCAGCATCAACGGATCGCTGGAATGCGACGGCAAGAATCCCGCACAGGTACAGAGCCGGGTGGACGCCTATCAGCGGTTCGTACAGATCCTGGGCACGACGGCCGGCGCCAACCTCTACTGCTGAGCGCGGCGCCCCGCGGGCGAGGCGCAGGTGCCTCGCCCGCGGTGACTGCTGGGCACCCGTCCCCGGCTTTCTGGCCGACGCGTATGGAACACGGCATCTCGATGTCTTCGTTCGTTGCTGCGGTGACCGGCTCGTGCCCCACCCGGCGGCCGCGGCCGTTGGTATCGATGGTGACCTGAAACGCGCCGGAAGCGAAGCCGGTCGCCACCGCGGCGAGGCCGCCGCCTACGAGAGCGCCCCCGTGGTGACGGCCCGGCGCGGCTCCACCCGAGCGAGGAAGGGACCGGCCGGCGGCAGCGTCACCAAACCGCCGACCGCGAGGAGGGGGTCACCTCGGGCGGTTCCTGGTCCGGGGAGAGCAGTGTGTGCGTGTCATTCCTTCCAGGAGGGCGTCGAGGCGGGCGGCGGCCCGCGGCCCGGCGAAGCGGGGCGGCACCGCCCGGCCCGGGGTCGGTGCCTCGCTGGGGCAGCGCGCGCCGTGGGATCGCGCAGCGCCGCCAGGTGCGGTGCGAAGCCGAGGACTGAACAGGGCCTCGTGTCCGGCGGTCGGCCGTTCGACGCACCGGTGCACTACATAAGGAACAGATGTTCCTATGACCGCCGACGGGCGACCGGGCGGTGGATCATGCCGCCGTGAAGCCGCCGTCCGCGGCCAGTACGGCGCCCGTGACGAAAGAGGATCGCGGGGAGACCAGAAAGCACAGGACTTCCGCGATCTCGCGCGGCCGCGCCACCCTGCCCAGGGGGTGGAGGTTCCCGAAGGACGCCAGATAGGCGCGGCTGTCGAGGCGGAAGGTGTCGAGGAAGTCGGTCTCGACGACGCCCGCGGCGACGAGGTTCGCGCGGATGCCCAGGGGGCCGCCCTCCAGGGCCAGTACCTTCGTCACTTGGGCGAGCGCCCCCTTCGACGCACTGTAGGCGACCCCCTCGGGCAGGCCGACGGCAGACGCGTAGGAACCGGTACTGACGATGGCGCCGCCCCCGCGCTCCGCCAGGGCCCGGAAGGCCTCGCGGGCGAAGAAGAAGGCGCCACGGGCGTTGACGTCCATGACGCTGTCCCAGTCCTCGGCCGTGGTGTGCGTGACGGGCTTGTTCAGAGTGCGTCCCGCGTTGTTGACCAGGATGTCCAGTCCGCCGAAGGCGTCGACGGCTGACTCGACCGCGCGGGAGGCGGTCTCTTCCACGGTGACATCACCGGCCACTGTCACGACCCCGGGAAACTCCTGCGCCAGCGAGGCCAGTTCGCGCAGGTCGAGGGCGACGACGTGTGCGCCGCGGGCATGGAGGAGAGCCACGGTCTCCTTGCCGATGCCGCGCGCGGCGCCGGTGACGAGGGCGGTCTTTCCAGCGAACTCGGCAGTCTCGACTGCTTCGACGGACAAGGACGTGGAGGTCATGCGGGTACTCCCTGATGGGGTGGTGATCGGGTGCCGGCGCCCGGCGACGGGTGGCTTCGCAGTGGGGAAGGGCGCCTGTGTCAGAGGTTCCGGCTGTCGGTCCGGTGCCGGACGAGCAGGGCGGCGCCCAGGCCGGCGAGCACGGCGGCGACGATGACAGCGGTGCCAGGGGTGTAGCCCGCCAGAGGGTCGGAGCGGTCCGCCTGCTGTTCGGCTTCGACGACCGCGGTGACGAGGGCGAGGACGACAGCACCGCCGATCTGCATGAAGGTGTTGAGCAAGGCTCCCGCCAGCCCCTGGTCCCGGTCGGGCACCCCGGCCACCGCGCTCATGTTCAGCGCGGGGAACGTCGCGGCGGTGCCGATCCCGTTGACGACCATGACGGGCAGGATCACCGTGAGGAATGGGCTGCCGGGGCCGATCCGGAAAAACAGCGCGTAGGACAGCGCCAGGAGCAGCATCCCGGTGGCGATCGTCCTGTGCACGCCGAACCGGGCGGCGAGCCGTCCCGCGAACGGCGCCAGCGCGCCGTTGGCGAGGCCGAGCGGGACGAAGGCGCCGGCCGTCTGCAGCGGCGTCCACCCCAGCACGTTCTGCAGATAGAGCGTGGCGAGGAACGCGAACGACGTGTAGGCGCCCCACATCGCGAAGATCGTCAGGTTGGTGCGCGCGGTCGCACGCCGAGTGAGGAAGGACAACGGGACCAACGGCTTGCGTGAGCGGGACTCGACGCGGAGGAACAGGGCGAGCGAGCAGGCCGCGGCAGCGAAGAGGACGAGAGTGCGGGCGGACAGCCAGCCATGCGCCGGAGCCTGAGTGAGGGCGTAGACCAGGAGCATCAGAGCTGCGGTGGCCGTCAGTGCACCGGGAACGTCGAGCTTCTCGCGGGTGCCGCCCCGGCGGTCCTCCGGAAGCAGGCGAAGCCCCGCGAGCAGCGCCGCCACGGCGATGGGCACCGGAAGCGCGAGGACGAGACGCCACGACACTTCGGTCAGCACGCCACCGAGAACGAGCCCTCCGACGAAGCCGCAGGCCCCGGCGGTGGCATACCACCCCAGAGCACGGCCGCGCCGTGGGCCCTCCGGCCAGTTCGTGGTGATCAGGGAAAGGGCCGCCGGGGCCAGGAAGCCCGCGGCGATCCCCTTCACCAGCCGCGCCGCGACCAGCAGGCCACCGGTCGGAGCGAGTGCCCCCAACACACTCACCACGCCGAAGACGACGACCGCGGTCATAAAGGCGCGGCGTCGGCCGAACAGATCGGCAACCCGGCCGCCCAGGAGAAGGAACCCGCCGTAGCCAAGGGCGTAGGCGGACACGACCCATTGCAGGGAGCCCGACGCCATGTGGAGGTCATGCTGGATCGCGGGCAGGGCCACACCCACGTCGGACAGGTCGATCGCGTCCATGAAATGAGCCGCGCACAGCACCAGCAGGGCTGGCGTGCCGGGTGTCGGCTGAACCTTCGCGACGGCCCCGGTCTCGCCGGCGGCGGTGGCGATTCCGTCAGTCTGTTTCATTGCTCTGCCTTCCTCCGGGGACGGTTGAGCGGAACAGGGCCCGCACCGAGGCGGACTCCGTATCCAGGGGCGCGGGAAACGACGTTGCCGCGCTTGCTCATGAGGGCCTCTGCGTCCGGTCCTCGGGGTAGAGCACGAGGTGTTCGTGGTGGAGCACGCCGTCCCGGATGTCACCCGTGGCGGTGAAGCCGGTGTCGTCGACGTATTCGAGGTGGCTGCCGGTCACCGTGTACCGGCCGGTGTACGCGCTGCGCCGGTCTCCCCGGGCCTCGTCGTAGCGACCGTCCGGCAGCAGCTCCTGCCGGATGTGACCGTCCGCGGTCACCCACATGCCGACCACGTCGGCGTTCCCGGGACCGCGCTCGCTCCGCGCATCGCCTGTCATCGAGATTCCCTTCCTCAGTGGGGCACCGGTGCTGTGCCCGACCGAGTCTGCGCAGGCCAGCGCAGGGGTACCAGGGTGGGTTCTTCCTGGGTGCGGCACACCCAGGAAGCGAGAGCGGCCACCGCCTAGCCTGGAGGCCATGGACGACAACCACCTCGGAGAGTTCCTCCGCGCACGCCGCGCCCGCCTGCGGCCACAGGACGTCAACATGGCGAGTCACGGCGTGCGCAGAGTGGCCGGACTGCGCCGCGAGGAGGTCGCCGTCCTGGCCGGCGTCAACGCCGACTACTACACCCGGCTTGAGCAGGGACGCGAACGGCACCCCTCGCCACAGGTACTGGACGCGCTCAGCCGCGCCCTCCTGCTCGACACGGATGCCCGCGATCACCTGCACCGCCTGGCCGGAGTGTCACCGGGCGGCCACGACTCCCTCCACGCCACCGAGCGGGTCAGTCCCGCGCTGCGTCAGCTGATGGACGGCTACGCGCACACTCCGGCGTTCGTCATGAGCCGCACCCTCGACCTCCTGGCCGCCAACGCCTTGGCGGACGCGCTCTACGCCCCCTTCACGCCCGCGGACAACCTGGCCCGCATGGCCTTCCTCGACCCGGCCGGACGACAGTTCTACCGAGACTGGGACCGGGCCGCCCACGCAGCTGTCGCCAACCTGCGCCAGGCGAGCGGCTTCGACCCCGAGCACCCGCGCCTGCGACGCCTCGTGGACACACTGACCGAGCACAGTGCCGCATTCCGGCGGCTGTGGGCCCAGCACACCGTGCGCGGCAAGACCCAGGACGCCAAGCAACTCCTCCACCCGGACGTCGGCCCTCTCTCCCTCACCTACCAGTCCTTCGACGTCCGCGACGCTCCGGGCCAGCAACTCGTCATCTACCACGCCGAACCGGCCAGCCCCTCCGCCCACGCCCTGGCCCTCCTCGGCACCCTGCACGCCGGCGAGAAGCGAGCCCCGTCCGGCTCTGCCACGTGGTGAGCCGCAGCCCGCCCGCGGCTTCCTGAACGAGGGCCGGCACTCCCGATCGGGTGCAGCTCGGGCGTGTCCCGGACAGTGCCGGCCGGCCACGACTCCCCGTCGCTCGCCCCGGCCCTGGATCGTCCGAACGGCCCGGGACCGTTACCCGACGACATCACGGTTCGCCTGGACGCCGGTCATGACTCGGACAGGTCCCTCGCGCTGCCCGGCGAACGCGGCCTGCGCGGACGCGTCGCGCCCAAGGGGGAGAAGGCGCCCGTGCGGGCCAGTCGGCGGTGGCATGCCGAACGCACGGACACCCGGCAGAACGCCTTCCACCGGCTCGCCCGCTGCCACGGCGCACCACCGTCACAGACGCCTTCTTCGACCTCGCCGACACGATCATCACCGTGCGCGATCTGATCCGGCAGGCATGGACCACACACCGCTGGGACTCCCGTCCTCGACGCCGTCCACGGCTCGGCACCGATCCCGGAGGCGGGACGACGAACCTGGCCCGACGCCGCTTCCTGGGCCAGGGACGGACGTACGAGAGTTCCAGCGCCGAGAAATTCGGGCACATCGTGGTCGCGCGGCTGCGCCGGGCCGCGGACCGCTACCCCCATGACCCGCAGCTGACCGCGCTGCTGGCCGAACTGCACGCCGGCAGTGAGGAGTTCCGGCAGATCTGGGAGGCACGTCCGATCCACGCTCCCGGGCATCGCACCAAGACTCTGGACCATCCGGAGGCCGGTGCGCTGCGGTTGAAGTGCGACGTCCTGCTTGTGCCCGAGGACGACCAGAAGGTTGTCCTGATGACGGCTGACCCCGGATCACCTGCCGTGCGGGCCCTGCGCGGGCTGGCCACGCAGGCGACCTGAAACGAAGGATGCCCACAGGTCTCGCGAACGGTCGCAGAAGGTCGCCACTCGATATTCCTCGGTCCTGTGCCCACCTTGCGGCCGAGGCTTTCCGCACCGCCTGTCTGCGCGGGCTCACCGCGTGTCGATGGAGTCCCTCTGCGAGGTGCGGTTACAGGGCTGGAGCCGGACTCGCGGCCGAAGCCGGCTGAGAGAGCCTGCCGGTGCGGCGGGCCCAGATCTCGAACGCGACAGTCATGAACGGGGGTACGGCGGCCAGCAGGGCGAAGATCGTGGTCCGGCCCAGCCGCCACTTCAGCCGGATCGCGACCAGGACGGTCAGGGACACGTAGACGATGAAGGCGGCACCGTGGAGGGAGCCGAAGATCCGTACGCCGAGTTCGGTGGTCTCGGGAATGTACTTGAGGTACATCCCGACCAGCAGGCCTGCCCACGTGCATGCTTCGGTGATCGCGATCCAGGTGAACGCGCGCAGCAGACGCGCGGATCCGGCGTCGGCGGCCCGTGCGGCCGGCACGTCGGTGGAAGGAGGGTCGGGGGTGGGTGTGGAAGGCGTCTGCGGGGTGCCTGGGCGTGTGGGCCACAGGGCGCGGTCGCCGAGCAGGCGGACGATGGCGGGGACCAGGAGCGGGCGGATCAGGAAGGTGTCCAGCAGGATGCCGAAGGCCATGGCGAAGCCGAACTGGAACAGTTCGCGGATCGGCTGGGTCATCAGGACGGCGAAGGTCGCCGCGAGGATGAGGCCCGCGGAGGAGACGACGCCGCCGGTGCGGGTCAGGGCGGCGGTGATCGCCTTCGCCGGTGGCTGGGTGCGCAGTTCCTGCTTGAACCGGCTCATGATGAAGATGTTGTAGTCGACGCCGAGCGCGACGAGGAAGACGAAGATGTACGCGGTGACGCGGTTGCCGATGCCGTCGTCACCGAGGACGGTCACGGTGAAGAAGGTGGTGGCGCCCAGGGTGGCCAGGAACGACAGGATCAGGGTCGCGACCAGGTAGAGCGGGGCGAGGAGCGAGCGGAGCAGCGGGACGAGGACCGCGGTGACGATGGCCAGGACCAGGAGCATGACAAGGGTCGTGTCGCGGTCGAGGGCGGAGCGGATGTCGGCGCTCTGTGCCGTCTCGCCGCCGATGAGTACCGTGGCGTCCCGCACTCCGGCGGCGTGGGCCGCGTTTTGTGCGGCCTGCTTGAGGGGACCGATCGCGTCGAGTGCCTTCGAGCCGTAGGGGTCGAGGTCGAGGACGACGTCGTAGAAGACGGTCTTGCCGTCCTCGCCCATGCGGGGGTCTGGGACACGGCTGACGTGCTCGGCGTCGGTGAGCGCGGTGGCGATGTAGGCGCGTGCGGGGCTGGAGCGCAGGTTGTCGTGGGAACGGACGACGACGGTACTGTGAGCGATCTCGCCGGGCCCGAACTCCTCCTGGACGAGGTGCTGCCCCTGCTCCGACTCGGTGGCGGCGCGGAAGCCGCTGAGGGTGTTGAAGCTCTCCTGGTAACCGAGCAGCCCCGCGCTCAGCACCACGAGGAGTGCGATCACGGCCGAGGCCACCTTGGCGGGGGCCCGCGCGACCAGGGCGGCGACGCGGTGCCAGATGCCTGCGCCGCGACTGCGTTCGGCGGCCTTGTCCACGCCCCCGGGCCAGAAGACGCCCCTGCCCAGCAGGAGGACCAGAGCGGGGATGAAGGTGAACGCCACCAGCGCCATGACGGCCACGCCCAGAGCGAGGTACGGTCCGAAGCCGTGAAGTGCCGGGGAGACGGCCACGAGCAGGGCGAACATGGCGAGCACGATGGTTGAGGCGCTGGCGAGGACGGACTCGGCGGTGCGGCGCACGGCGGTCTGCATCGCGCGAGCGCGGTCTGGCTCGTCGAGCAGGGTCTCGCGGTAGCGGCCGGTGATGATCAGCGCGTAGTCCGTGCCCACCCCGAACAGCAGCACGGTCATGATCGAGGCGGTCTGGGAGCTGACCGTGATGACTCCGGCGTCCGCGAGAATCGCGCCGAGCGTCTCCGCCACGCGCATCGCCACGCCCACGGCGAGAAGCGGCACGAGCGCCAGCAGGGGTGAGCGGTAGATCGCCAGCAGGATGATCAGAACGAGCACGATGGTGGCCAGCAGCAGGACCCTGTCACCGCCGCTGAAGACCTTCACGGTGTCGGTGGCGATCCCGGCGGGACCGGTCACCGCGACGTCGGCGGGCCCGGCCCGGTCGGACGCGAGGGCACGCACCTCGTCGACCGCGTTCTGGAAGGACTCGTCCGAGGGGCTTCCCTTCATGGACACGATGACCAGCTGGGCACCGCGGTCCTGGGAGACCAACTCGGCCGCGGCGCCGGGAGCGGTCACCGTGGAGACCACGCTCACGACATGGTCGGGCCGGCTGGTTCCGGAAAGGACCGAGGTGATGGCGGCGACCGCCCGCGTGGCGCTCGCCGCGGCGTCGGTGCCTTTGCCGCGGACCACGATGATCGCCGGCGTCGCGTCCCGGCCCGGAAGCTGGGCGCGGACGAGATCGCGTGCCTTCATGGAGTCCGAGGCGGCGGGCGGCAGATTGGCGGACGCGTTGTCCTCGACGGATTCCAGGGCCGGGGCGGCCGCGGCGAGGAGGCCCGCGATCAGGACCCAGAAGGCCACCACGACGGCGGCGCGCTTCTTCGATCCCAGGAGACGTCGGAGCACAGCGGGGAAGTTCATCGGTTGCATCGGGCAGCCTTCGGCAGGAAGCACGGACATAACTTAGCGACAGGGTGTCTCTAAGTTGGGCCAAGCTAACACGCCCCCTCGGCCTCTCGGGCGTGGGGGTAGGTTGGCGGGAGACGGCACAGCGTCCGAGGTGAGCGGAGAAAATGCCCAAGATCGAAGCCGGCAGCGTCCGGGAACACCGGGCCCAGCGGCTCGCGCAACTGATCGACGCGGCCGAGGAACTCCTGGAAGAGGGCGGCGCCGAAGCCCTCACAGCCGGAGCGGTCGCCGCGCGAGCCGGGATCGCCCGCAACAGCATCTACCGCTACTTCAACTCCATCGACGACCTGCTCGAACTCGTCGTCACCCGCGAATTCCCCGCATGGATCGACGCGGTGGAGCAGGCCATCGCGGCCGAGACCACGCCCGCCGCCCAGGCCGCCGCCTACGTCAGGGCCAACCTCGAACAGGCGGCTCGCGGCACCCACGGCTGGCGGGCCGCGCTCTCGCGCGACTCGCTCTCGCCGTCAGCGCGGGAGCGGGTGAGGGATCTGCACACCTCGCTGCATGAGGCGCTCGCCCGGGTCGTGCGCGAACTGGGGCAGGCACAGCCCGAACTGACCGTGGTGGTGGTCCAGGCAGTCGTCGATGCATGCATCCGCAGAATCGACCAGGGCGACGATCTGACGACCGTGTCCGACTTCGCGGCGGGAGCGACGCGCCGGCTGCTGGCGGACGAGGACTTGCCGCGTCATCCGTGACGCACCGCCCGGGCGGCTCGCAGGCCCGGTCGACAGCGAAGCCCCGGCAGAACGAGCCCGAACTTGAGCCACCCGGACCGCGACGACGCCCCGTTGGCCGGGGCAGGACGGGCAGTAGACACCAAGCGCAGCCGTCCCGGCGACGACCAGACATGGTGCCGGCCGATCGCGGCTACGACCACGACGAGTGCCGCCGCCTTGTCCGGGGCCTCGGGGTGAGGCCACTGATCGCCCGCCGTGGCACCGAGCACGGCTCCGGGCTCGGTGCCCAACGCCGGGCCGTGGAGCGTGCGTTCGCCCACCTTCACTGGGTCCGTCGCCTGCGGATCCGTTCGGAGACCCGCGACGACATCCACGCAGCCCTCCTCACGCTGGGCTGCGCGCTCATCTGCCGGCGGCGGCTCGTCTCCCTACCCTGACAGCATCGGAACCCAGGCATCGATCACTTGGCGCAGGCGCTGCCGGTGGTCGGCAATCCAGTCGTCCGGCGGGACGAGCGGGACACGCACGGTGACCATGGACCCCGACTCGTCCTCCACAACGACCTCAGGGCAGCCACGCTCGCCGGTGAGCTGGACGAAGACGGATGGCCCCCTGCTCATCTCCATCCAGGCCACGTCCATGCCGCCGTCAAGCCGGTCCAGCGCGTCGGCCCAGTCTTCCAGCGTCGACGCCGACAGCGCGAGGCCGATACGGCCGGACACGAAGGGCGTCCTGACGACGATTTCGGCGTTCAGTCCGGCAGCCCAGCTGGGGTTACATCCCAGGACGTTGACCGCGACGCTGTTTCCCTCGTCATCAGCAAGGAAGATGAGCTCCTTCGGGGCACCCCCACCCATGTCCGCCCTTTCGTCCGTGAGTCGTGAGTGATTCTCGCCTGGTCAGAGGGCATCTTCCACCCCATTCGGTCCGCAGTTCCGAAGCAATGGGCTGCAGGGCACGAACTCCACCGCGAAAGCCGGGGCTCACAGCACGCCTGTCCGAAGTGCGGTGGCGGCCCGGTCGCACGTTGAGTTCGTCGCGAATGAGGCGTCGGCCGGTGATGGATACCTCGGCCACCGTCCGGGCGCAGTCCTCCAGGTGCTCCTCGGGTATTTCCGGCCCCGTCACCCGGTCCTCCTCCACCTGCCCGACCTGACGGAAGGGCATCGCCGATGTCCGGACCACCCTGGCAGGTCCGGGGGACGAGTGTTCATGCGCTGCTCTCAGGGCGGTCCACGCCCCCGCACACCCGCCATCGCCGGAACGGACACTCGGCCTCGACTGGACGGGCCGTACAGCGACGGAGCGTCTTGGCCAGTACCTTCCCTCTCGTCACCCGGTCGGTCACCGGGTGGCTACCACCCGGGCACCGCAGTCCCCGCAGCCCCGGCACCGGCGAGGCGCCACCGGCTCCGGCACCGCGTCCATCTCCCGCGCCCACACCCGCCCGCGCCCGGAGGTCCGCGGCGGTGATGCCGGCGGCCGCAGCAATCGGGTGCGCGAGGACCGGCCCGACCGTCGACGGGTAGGAGGTCATACGACGGACCTCGTCCTGGGGCACAGCGGTACAGCGGTTACGTGGCGCTAAGCCGGTGATCATGGGATGAGACTTGAGCTCTTCGGTTGGCCCCTTGGCGGTCGAGTTGGCCCGGTTGTGCGTCAGTGTTGGCCCGCGAGCGTGACCTCCGGTTCTGGCTCAGGTGCCGGTCGTTCGAGCAGAGCGGGGCTGGGCACGCAGTGCAGGCAGTCGGGCTGCGTCGTCCGCTCTGGCGAGGCTCTCGCCCAGGGCCAGAAGGGAGAGGAGTCGCACCGGCCGACCGGCCGTGGCGGCGGCTTCCAGTTTGTGGTGGCCGTCCAGGAGGAAGTGGGTCAGGCCCCAGTGTGCGGCAGGGTCATCTGCCAGGCCGAGGGCGGACTGGCACACGTCCAGCGTGGAGATCGCCACTGCCGTCGGCACCGTGCCCAGCTCCATGAGCCTGACGTACTCATCGACCCGCTCCCTGTCGTTCCACGTCGGGGGGACCATGGGCACGACGAACTCATAGAGGTGGGCGTCCGCGTCGACCATGGTCTCGAAGGTGCGGTAATACGAAAAAGGGGCGGAATTGCGTTTGATGCAACACTCGGCAGGGCGGGCAACACGCATAACCACAGGTGGGAGGGGGTGCCTTCGCGGTCACCGGGCGAAGGGCAACCGATCGGCCAGCGGCTCTTGCGCTCGACGCCTGCCATCCAACAATGTTGCATCTAACGCAACGGAGGTTGGAGTGGCTGGAGCGGCTGATCTGGCTGGGGCGGCCCACCTGATGCTTGTGGACGGGGTCTCGTATCTGGACCCCGAGCCAGCGGTGTTCGAGGCGATGCTGGAGGGGTGGACCAAGCAGCAGAGGAGCCGCTTCCTGAACTGGGACTCGACCATCAAGCCGAGGCTGTCGCTGGTCCGCCGGTTCGCCGAGTTCACCAACCAGTACCCGTGGCAGTGCCAGCCGGCCGAGGTCGAGGCGTTCATCGACCACCTGCGGGCGAAGACGCCGACGTTCACGGTGTCGAGCGGCCGCGGTTGCCAGAACCACCTGCGACTGTTCTGCGAGTACATCACGGACGCGCGCTACGGCTGGGTGAACGTCTGCCAGGAGCGCTTCGGCCAGGTACCGGTGCAGATCCTGCACGAGTGGAACACCGTCACCCACGTCAGCGAGTACGAGGGCGACCCGAGTCGTCGCCCGCTGCCCTATGACGAGATCCAGGCCCTGTTCGACGCCGCCGACGGACGGGTCGAGGAGATCCGGAAGCGCGGTCGCAAGGGCGCGTTGGCCGCGATGCGGGACTCCGCCCTGCTCAAGAGCTACTACGCCTACGGCATGCGCCGTCGGGAGAGCGTGCATCTCGATGTCGCCGACCTGCGGCGGAACCCGAAGGCGCCGCAGTATGGGCGCCACGGGCGGTGTTCGTCCGGTACGGGAAGTCCTCGAAGGGCAGCCCGCCCAAGCGCCGCACCATCTTCACGGTCCCGGAGATGGACTGGATCGTCGACGTCCTGGACCACTACCTGACCGAGGTCCGCCCCCGGTTCGGTGCCGGGAAGCACCCGGCGATCTGGGTCACCGAACGCAGTGGGCGCCTGTCCCGCCGGTCGGCGAACGAAGCCTTCGACGCCGCACGGCAGGCCGCTGACCTGCCAGAAGAGCTGAAATTGCACTGCCTGAGGCACTCGTACATCACGCATCTCGTCGAGTTCGACTACCCGGAGCGGTTCGTCCAGGACCAGGCCGGACACGGCTACGCCAGCACCACGGCCATCTACACCGGCGTCTCGGACGAGTACCGCAACCGGCCCCTGCAGCGGAAGTTGACTCATCGCTACCCCGGCATCTGGGAGGACCCCAAGTGATCAAGAAGATGGGCTACCGCTGGAACCTGCGCAAGCTCATGGCCGACCGGGAGATGCTCCAGACCACCGACCTGGCGCCGCTGCTGGCCGAACGGGGTATCGCCCTCTCTCGCGAGCAGGTCTTCCGGCTGGTCACGCAGCCTCCGCAGCGGCTGTCGATGGATGTCCTGGCGGCCCTGTGCGACATCCTCGCCTGCCAGCCGAACGACTTGATCGAGGTCCAGGTCGTCAACGAGGAACTCCGCAAGACCGCCGGCGGCGAGACGCCCGGACCGCTTCCGGCCGTATGCCGGACCTCCATCCGGCGCCCGGAGGGCCTGTGACCGCGCCCTCGCCGACCGCGCCGTCGGTCGTCGCCCGCCTCGCCGCCCAGGCCGCGCGCCTCGAAGCCGCCACCTCCGCTGTCACCACCCACCTCACCGCTGCCCTGCCCGGCCTCGATGCCGAGGAGGCCGCAGCCGCACTGGCGGTCGCGGTGCCGATCCCCGTCCGCGGGGCGGCCCGCTACCTTGAAGAGCTCGCCGAGCACCTGGCCGGCCATCCCGCGGCCCTGACCTCCAGGAGTTCTCTCTGCCCGCCGGTCCTGCTGCGACTGACCCAGGTGCTGCACGAGGGAGGCCATCCGGTGGTCCGCCCCGGCTGCGCGCACTGCGGCAGGGTCCGGACCGACCTTCGCCAGCTCCGGCCCGAGGGACGGCTCTGCGCGACCTGTGACGCCAACAGTCGCCGCGCCACGTGCGCGCGCTGCCAGCGCGAGGGCATGCGGATCTCCGCCCGCCGGCCCGAGGGCGGCATCTGCACGGCCTGCTACCACAAGGACCCCGCCCGCCTGGAGGAGTGCGCCGGGTGCGGCGAGCACCAGAACCCGGTCGTCCGCCGAGAAGACGGCCGGGGCCTGTGCGTCAGGTGTTGGAATCGCCCCACTCACACCTGCGTGACCTGCGGCAAGACCGCGGTCACGGCACTGGTCGACGCCGACGGCGCCGTCTGCCACCTCTGCTACAACCGCCACCGTCGCCCACGACGGCCCTGCGGCCGGTGCGGACAGCTCAAGCGCATCGCACGCAACGCGCACGACGGTGAGCCCGACCTGTGTGACGGCTGCTACCGCGGCCCCGAGGTGACCTGCTCCGCCTGCGGTCGCATCCGGCCCTGCAGCAGCAAGCTCCAGGGCCAGCCCGTCTGCGGCAACTGCTACCGGCGCAACCGACAGGGTGAGCCATGCGCCCGCTGCGGCCGGACCAAGCCGGTCAACATGCGATGGCCGATCGGGCCGCTCTGCATGACCTGCTACAACACCGTCCTCCGGTCGCCGGCCGAGTGCTCACGCTGCGGCACGGTCCAGCCGCTCATCGCGCGGGACGCCGACGGCACCGGCGTCTGCGGACCCTGCGTCGGCTTCGCCGCCGACTACACCTGCCGCCAGTGCGGCCGGGCCGGCAACCCCCACAGCCGGGGCCGGTGCGCGTTCTGCGTTCTCGCCGAGCGGGTCAGCCTCCTGCTCGCCGGGGCCGACGGCGTAGTCCCCGAGCAGTTGCGGCCGCTCGCGACGGCGCTGGCGGCCGCGCCGACGCCCTTCCAAGCGATCCAGTGGATCCGCGAGAGCCCGAACAGCAAGCTCCTCGCCCGCCTCGTCACCGAGGACCGTCCGCTCAGCCACGAGCTGCTCGACGAGCTGCCACCCAGCCGGAACCAGCGCTACATCCGCCAACTCCTCGTGCACACCGGCGTCTTGGGCCCCCGCAACGAGGACATCGAACGGATCCCCGGTTGGCTGGAGCACGAACTGGCCGACAAACCGGCGGCCCACGCCAACCTCGCCCGCCCCTTCCTGCACTGGTTCCTGCTCCGACGCGCACGCCAACGCGCCGCCGTCCGCCGCTACCCGGCCTCCGCCGACCGCGATCTCAGACGTCGCGTCAGCGTTGCCCTGGAACTGCTGGCCTGGCTCGACCAGCAGCAACTGGCACTCGAAGACCTCACTCAGGAGCACGTCGACAGCTGGGTTACTGGCGGCGCGAGCCAACGGCGCTACCTGGTCCGCCACTTTCTGAACTGGACCGCGAGCCGCCGGCTCACCCGCGAGCTCACCGTCCCCTCGATCCCGCAGCAGGAGCCTCAGGCCCTGCTCGATGAGGACGACCGCTGGAGCCTCCTCCAGCGATGCCTCACCGACGACACCGTGCCCCTGGACGTCCGAGCAGCCGGCGCGATCACCCTGCTCTTCGGTCCGTCCGCGGAGCGGCTCTGCCATCTGACGCCAAACCATGTACAGCGCGGCGGCAAGCACACCCACCTGATGCTCGGCCGTCACCCCGTACTGCTGCCCCCGCGACTGGCCGGTCTGCTGCACCATCTGGCGGAAGAGCCCCTGCCCGGCTCACGATCCCTGTTCGCCCAGGCCACCCCGGGCCCCCGGCTGCTATTCCCGGGCCTGGTCCCAGGAAAGCCCATCTCGACCCACGCCATGACGCAGAAGCTCAACCGCCACGGAATCCCGGTTCGCGCGGCCCGCAACTCCGCCCTCGCCGCGCTCGCCGCCGACCTCCCCAGCCCCATCCTCGCCGACCTGACCGGCATGCACCGCCACACCGCGATCCGCTGGGTCACCTACGCCCGACGCGACTGGGCCGATTACCTCGCAGCACGCGCCGAGGACCAACAGGAAGGCAGACGATGACCGACCCGACCGGACGCAACGACGGGCGCACAGCCCAAGAAGTGCTCGACTACCTGGTCACGCACCTGAACGGCGCCCTGCGCCGCCCGGGAATGTACGGCGGTGAGACCGCGATCAGGCTCTACCTCGACGCGGTGGCGTTCGCGGAGACCTCCGAGCAGGAGTGGCAGCAGGAATTGAAGGACCTGCAAACCCGCCGAGGATCCTCCTCCACCGGCGTGCGCGGAGCCTTTCAAGATCTCTGGGGTGATGCACACGAGGGCGCCGTGGCCTCGGTCTATGCCGAGATCGCACACCGCCAGGGCTGGCTGCAACTCGACCGGACCCTCACCCCGGCCGAGCACCACGAGATCCGTCGCGTCAGCGAGACCTGGTGCCGCAAGGACCGCCTTCTCAGCGATATCGTCACGGCGTTCGGGCCGCCCTCGGTCCTTTTCGGGGAAAACAACCCCAACTACCCCAAGACGCTGGCCTACGCGACCGCCCAACGCGACGACACCCTGCTCTGCTTCCACCTCTGGAACAGCTTCGCCCCTCAGCCAAGCTTATCGTCGGCTTCCGTCCATGCCGAACCTGTCCTCTGGGCATTCCGGGACGGCGGCACCTTGTTCACGGACGGCTTCACCTTCACACCGGAGGGCACAGCCCGACGCGACCAGGCCGGCTGCCTCGCGGCGCGTGCCGAGGAACAATGACGGGATGGTCACGAGTAGGGCTGATCGCGGCTGGGAGGCACCGTCCGAAGAACGCTTTCCGAGCGGCGAGTGATCATTTCCTCGAAACCGAGTCGGATGTGGTCGGGGCGATGACGGGCATGCCGCTCAGCCATTGATCAGCGGGTCGTAGGGCTCATCCTCTGGCGTGAAGATCAGGATGAAGTCCTTGCCAGCCTCGGTCGCGACCTCGCGCAGGCGGGCCAGGACGTCGGCCTCAGTGGGAAGGTCAAGGCTGAGAGCAGTGGCCGCCCGGTCCCGCCGAACTGCGAGGTCGGGCATGTCCTCCACGTACTGGGCGGCCAGCTCACCGCTCTCCTCCGCGGTGAACGCTCGGCAGTCGCGCCACCAGGGCGCGACCAGGAGGAGCCGCAGGAGTTCCGGCAGGCCGATCGCGACCAGAGCCGCGCCACCTTCGGAATCCGCGTACAGGACCGGACGTTCCTCCCCGCCGTCGCCGCAGAAGAAGTACGTGCCCCCGGCTCCATCACCCGCGAAGCCCTCCAGCGCCGCACCCGATGCGAGGTGGACGTCCTCGCCATGGTCTCCCCGGTCGAGGTCAAAGTCGCCAGGCCAGGCGAGGAAACGGGCAGCATCTGCGTGCTCGTGGATGGCGGTGATCAGCGATTGCATGCGCCGCACCATAGCGGCCGGGAACGACACTCACGCGCTCGCTGGCAACACACCGACCGGTGTGTATGGCGGTGAGGATCAAGACATCAGGCGGATGGTGGGGGACTGCGCGCTAGTGGCGAGGGGGTGAGCACAGTGGGTACAGGTTTGGCTCACGGGGCGAACCATATTGCTCTGGATACTGAACGCTTCGGCCTGCTGCGATTCTGGACAGCGGTATCCCAGGTACAGCCGGACCCACGGCGCGCGCGTCAGCACGGTTGCCGGCTCGTCCCGCTTGGTGTCATGGAACGGCGCCCACCAGTAGTCGACGACGGCCCGGAGTGCCGTTCGCTCCCGCTCGTCGGTGACGTCGAAGGCGGCAACGCGACCCGCAGCCGGATGATCCGCTCTCTGACTACCTGAACAAACCGCGCATTCCTCGCCATATCGGAGGTGAGTAGTGCGGCCGGTGCGCTTACAGATGAAGCAGTCCAAGCTCAGGTCCAGCTTCTTCTGCCAGTGGAGGTTGTGGAAGACCTCGCCTCGGAGAGGCACTGTCAGTTCGGCGGTGATCTCAACGTTTCGCAGCACTGTGCGACTTTCGCAGACGGGAGCGTAGGGGGCACCGTTGCGGTCACCGCCCAACGGATCCTCGTCGCGGACCGGTCCGGGCAGGCTCTGTCCGGCGGATCAAGGCGGCATAGGCTCCAGAGCATGCACAGCACCCTGACGGAGCACGCCCGGTGTCTCTACGGAGACGAGTACCGACCTACACCGAAGTGCGACGGCGACCACCAGGAGCGCTACTTCATCGAAGAGCTGACCTTCGCTGACGCAGATTCGATCCTCGCCATGCTGCGTGAGCTGAGCCCGCACGTCGTCGACGGCCATCTGCCGGTCTGGGTCCGCAACCTGGCCTACCGTCTGGTGCTCCTGCAGCGGCCGGACGAGCCGACGCTGCTGCGAGAGGCCGCCGAAAACCTCTGGCTGCATGGACCGGACTGGGACGACATCGCAGCAGACCTGAAGCGGCGGGCCGACTCTCTGGAACCGGGCTGAGCCGGACGGGGGCTCTGGCGAGGATCATGTGGGAGAGGTGGGAATAGTGCACAGTCGGAATAACCCCCTCCCGCCAGTAGTGTGCGGGTACTGCGGGAGGCCCCAGAACTGGTCGACCCCCCACGCGGCGACCTGTTCGCCGCTGAAATAGTCGCCCTCCGCACCGGGGACGACCAGCCGGGGTTCCACCTCCAGCAGGAGTGGAAGGTACTCGCCCTCCGGCAGCAGCGCACCGAACGCCTCGATCACGCCGCCGTCATCCGGATCGGCCAGGGCTGCGGTCAGCCGGTCCTGCATGTTTTCAAGGGACAACTTCTCGTTCGCGCCTTCCAGACGGCGGAACAGGAACGGGCACGTTCCGCAGGGGAAGCTGAGTTCGAAGGCAGGCGCATCGTCGATCAGGAGCAGGCGGCGCCGCGGCCCGCCACCAAGCTCGTGCGGTTCTGTCCCGAATTGCAAGCGCGCTTCGGGGGCGGGAAGGCCGAGGCTGCGCGGTTCGCTCTCTTTGATCATCACAGACCGACCGTACGGGACGGCATGGACCAGCCCTACCGAGTACTGAGTCGCCACCTGGCCCGCCGGGCCAGATGGCGCCCTCAGTCACATGGGATCGGGGCAGGCCGTGCGCGCTGCCACCGCGGCTCGGCGTTCGGGTGGGGCTGGGCCTGGAGCCGTTCACGGAGGTTGATCTCCTCCGGGGTGAGCCGGTCCTCGGGCCGGCGGATGCGTACGGGCTCGGGCCGCAGCGGCAGGCCGCCGTCGGCCGCGGCTTCCTCGGCTTCCGCGAGCGCCCGGTAGAGCGAGGCGACCGACGGAGAATTGCCCGCGTTCTTCCCGGTCTTGATGGTCGGCTTCTTCGCGATGTCGGGGACGGGGACGCCCTTGTCCTCGAACGCGACGGCGATGGTGAGCATGTCGTCGTCGACGACCTTCGGGCGTCCGCCGCGGACGCCCTTGGACGCGGCGATGACCTGGCCTTCCATCTGACTCGCCAGCTCCTGCCGCGCGGTCGACGTCCTGGCGTACCCGATGCGAACGGGCGCTCGGTGCGGGATGCTGGCACGGCGGCGAGCGCCGCGCCCTGCCTTTGGAGACGAGGACGAAGCGAGGGGTGTGGTACTTCGCGGCGGTCTTCCCGCCACGGGTGCGGCAGGCGGCGCCGGCCGGCGCGTCACAGTTCGGGCAGTGATCCAGCCTGCCATGACCGACCTGGCAGACCGTCACCTCACCGGCGAGAACACGATCTCTTGGCGCGACCCGACACCCCAGAGTCAAACACCTGTTCCGGGACAAAGCATCGGGAGAAAACGACCTCTCGGTGACCCCCCCACCGTCATCGAACCGGCCTGTCCTCGGGCCTGCCGAAGAGGTATACGTCCATGTCGGCGCATAGGGCGAGGCGTCCGTCGGGGGTGAACTCCAGGGAGGTAACGGGAGCGTCGCCGGGCACCGTGAACATGTCGGAGGCGGCGTCACAAAACGGCGGCGGCCACGTGCCGCCGGGCGTCTCCCAGACCGTCACCCGCCCGACGGCGTCGCCCGTCGCCAGCAGCAGGCCGCCGTCGACGACGCGTCCCGCGAGAGACACCACGTGGCTCCGCCGCACACCCGTGGTCGCCGCCCGGTGCGACGTACCCGGGGATGGCGCACCGGGCGCGGGTCGAGAGTCGACGGCCACCTGCGTACCGTTCCCCTCCGGCTTCCCGCCGCCCCGGTCAGGGCTGGACATGGACGGCCGGTTGTGACCGGTCCCGTCGAGATCCCGGCGTGCGAGGATGACAGCGTCGGTGCCGTCCCACGCCCGGATCGTTCCGTCGTCGCAGGCGATCACGGCGACGGGGCACCCCTGTACGCGAACGCAGACGACCTTCGTCGTCTGCCATCTCTCCTGCAGCCGATGTCTCGTGAAGTCGGTGCCGCTGCGCTTCCAGAGCACCACCGAGCCGTTCGCCAGGGCGACGGCGATGGCGAGGTCGCCGTCCGCGGGAGCGCAGGCGAGCGCGGTCACCCGGCTGCCGCAGCTCTCCAGCCGGTGCAGCGCGACACCGCTGATCAGGTCCCACACCTCGACGCGGTGGGTGAAGTCGGCGGTGACGGCGATCGGGCGGCCCCTTTCGTAGCCGATCGCCGCTGCCACGGTCCACCGCGGCCGCTGCCGTTCCATCGTGGTGCCCGTCGCGAGGTCCCACACTTCCACCGGGCGGTTGGCGGACCGGGAGAGGGCCAGCAGCCGGCCGTCGACCACGGCCGCGACGACGCCGGTGAACGCCGAGACCCCGTCGGTGACGGCAGGCAGGGCCGGCACTCCCGAGTCCATGCGCCACGCGCGCACCGTCGAGTCACGGCCCGCGCTCACCACGTACCGCCGCCGGTACCCGCCACCGGTGACGGCCGCGCCGACGACGGCCCGGGTATGACCGTCGCTCGGCGCCCGGGTCGGCACCACTAGGTCACAGACGTGGGTTGATCCGTCGGCCGTTCCGAGTACGGTGGTGACGGCCTGACCGGCAGAGACGTGCAGGTGCACCGCGGAGAACGAGGTTGGCTCGGAGGGACTGGGGGCCACGACGGTGCTCGGCGGCCGCCACACCGACGAGGAGGCGGTCAGCTCACGGGTCTCCAGGTCAAGCAGCCGTACGGTGCCGTCCTCGCAGGCCAGGATCGCCATGGGGCGACCGCCCAGATCGGTGCAGGACACTGCGACGGCCGGCGAAGGCAACTTCACGCTTTCCACCTCGCGCGGTGCGCGCGGCCTGCGCAGCGACCAGACCCGCACGGTGGCGCCGTCGGTCGTCACGGCGAGGGGAGTGGTGTTGACGACGGCGCAGCCGATCGAGCGGATGGCCGGGCGTCCCGGTTGCGCCGCGGTCGGCGTGAGCTTGCCGCGCAGCGGGTCCCAGACGTACAGGACGCCCTGTGGACCGCCGGCGACCACGATGTCCCAGCCGCGCCGCAGAATCTCGTTGCTCGCCTCGGGGTTCGCGTCCACGGTGGCCGTCGCCAGGCTGCTGAGGCTACCGTCCGCCAGCTGTCTCCTCCAGGGCAGCGCCGTCGCGTCGGCGAGGTCCCAGGCGCGCAGCTCGCCGCTTGCCGATGCGCTCACCACGGCTTTCCTGCCCGCCAGTTCGAGGGTGACGAGCGCGGTCGTCGGTGCGGCGTCCGCCTCCGTCGGAGCGGGGGTGCGGATCCGCCCCGAGGCGAGGTCGTAGATGTGGACGGCGCCCGTGTCCGTGCCGACGACCAGCAGGTCGTGGTCAGGCAGTGCAGCAGCGGTCACGGCGGTGGCGTTCAGGTCGGCCACCGCGTCGGGCAGTTCGATCGAGCGGCCGGTCGCCATGTCCCAGGCCTGGAGGGATCCGCGGCCGACGGTGACGATGGTGTCCCGTCCGGCGAGGCCGACGCAGGTCACCGAGTCGACCGGCCCGCCTCCGTCGGCCAGGCGATGCACCGACAGTGCAGCCGGCACGCTGCCCGAGGCGGCCCACACAGGCCGCCAACGGCTTTCCTCCGTGCTGGGGTCGAGGCCGGCCAGCAGCGGGGTGTGCTGATGGCGGGCGGCGTCGCAGGCCAGGACGTGCCGGCGGTCCTGCGGTGACATCTCGTGGTGGACGTCCAGGTGGGCGCGGTACACGGCGGCGGCCAGCCGCCCCCGCTCGGTGGCGAGGCCGCGCAGCCATGGGACGAGTCCGGTGGGCCGGGCGTGGACGAGGAATTCGCCGTCTGTGACGAGTTCGTCGAGGCGGCCCGCCGCCGCGGCCATCGCCGCCAGGTGGTGCAGGACGTACGGGTCGGCTTCTTGCCACCGCGGCCTGCCGTCGGTTGCCCGGGGCACCATCTCCCGGAGCCGTTCGTACCACAGGGTTTCGGCGTCTGGCGGAGCCTCGTTCCGCCGCAACTCGTCGGCCAGCGCTTGGTGGTACAGGCGGTAGACCGAGCGGCCGTCCTCGTCGAGGGTCTCGACCAGGTACGGTCCGAGGGCGTCGTTTCGCAGAAGGCGGGTCAATCGCTCGGCGGTGGGCGCCACCTGGTCCGGGTGGTCGGCCGCGAGTGTCGCCCAGATCTGGTGGAGGGGCATGCCGTGGCCCTCCACGTAGGCGAGCGGCAGGAGGAGCGCCCTCGCCTCTGCCGCCCGCTCCGGGGTCAACTGCCGCGCCAGGGCCCAGCGGAAGGCGCGGTCGACCAGTGCTGAGGACCCGGACGCCGGATCGTACTCCGGCAGGTCCAGCGCCGAGCGCGTCGGTGGGATTCCGGAGCTGGCGACCGAGCGGGCCATCAGCCGGGCCACGAGGTAGATGGCGTGTGCCGCCCGGGCGATCTCGTTGGCGGCCGAGGAGATGAGGGCATGGGGCAAGCTGGTCCCGCTGTGGGGTCCGAGCGGCGTACGAAGGATGAGCTCGCAGTACCGCACGAGGTCGTCGGGCTCGTTCCATTCCGGAGCCGCGAGGTCGACGATCCGGGCGTAGGGCGCCTTGTCCGCCACCGCGTCCGCGAGATGGGGGCGGGTCCCGATGAGCAGCCGCAACCGGGGCGTCGCGCCCGCCAGTTCGGCCAGGAAGCGGGCTATGCGGCGCTCCTCGTCGTGGGCCATGCCCGACTCGTCGAGCGCGTCGACGACGATGGTGGTGATGCTGTCGAGCGCGCCCAGGCGTTCCCGCAGCGCCGCCTCGGTCGGCTCGGGGCAGTCGAACGACGCGGCAAGGGCGGAGACGATCTGCGGCAGGCCCAGGGCGCGGGCGTGCACGGCTACGGTGACGGAGCCGCTCGGCGGCAGCGTACCGGGGGCGACGGCGTCGGCGGGAATGGCGTCGCGCGCGTCGTCGTCGGCGAGTGTGACGAGGCGGCCCAGAACCGCGGACTTGCCCACGCCCGGCGGACCGGTCACCACGAAGACGCGGGCGTCGCGGTCGTTCTCGCCCCGCATCCATCCGGCCAGTCGCCTCAGCACGTCGACCCGACCGGTGAAGTAGTGGCCGCTCTCCTGGGCGGTCTGCCGGCCCGCTCCCCGGGGCGAGAAATGTTCTACCAGCTCCCGGTTGCGGCGCTGCTGTTCGGCGGCGCCGTAACCGGACGCCGCGCCGAGCCATCGCACGAAGTGCCGCTGCTCGGCGACGTCGAGGTCGCGGTCGACCATGAGCAGCTCGGGGACGTGGAAGGGGTTGGGGAAGAACCCGGTGGCAGGGTCACCTCGCACGGTGTCGTCGCACAGCTGCGCCCAGTCCGCGTGGTGGTCCACGCCGCGCCGCCGGAACTCCGTGTTGAGCGCGCCGACGAGGTCCGGCAGGGAGATGTGACTGGCGCGGTTGCCGATCCAGGTCTCGTCGGCGAGCACGTGTGAGAGGGCCGCGCTGAACGCGCTGTCCTTCGCTTCCTCCGTGATCCGCGCGGCGCTGAGTACGCCGAAGGACTTCAGGAAGCGGTGGTCGGCGCCCGGTGCGTGGGCGACCGCGTGCTTGGCGCGGACGGCCCAAGTCACCGCGTCAACCGCGCCCCGGCCCGCGTAGCAGGCGTCTATCACGAGCAGGATGCGCCGGACGCCTTTGAGCGCGGGGAGTTCCACGAGGTGGCGGGTGCTCAGGGCGCTGAGCCTGACCTCAGCCGCCCCAGGATCGGACCTCGAACACATCAGGAAGTGTTCATCGCCGTCCGCCTGCCCGTGCCCGCTGTAGTAGAGGAGCAGGGTGTCGCCGTCGTCGAAGCTTTCCGGGATCCACCGCAAGAGGGGCCCCAGGACATCCTCGGGGCGGGCTGGGTCCAGGCTGCCCTCGGGGAAGACCGGCACCGGCGTGTAGCCCACGGCGGCGAACGAGCCGAGCACCCTCGGCAGGTCATCGGCAACGCCCGGCAGGTCGGGCAGTTCCTCGTGCGCGTACCGCGCGGCGCCGAAAGCCAGCACATAGCGTCGCGATGGCTCCACGTCGTCAGTCATCCCGCTTGCAGACCCTCACCGATCGCCGCACCCGTTTCCCGGGCAGTCAGATGCCGCAGCAGGTCGTGGACTCTCCATCCGTTGTCCACCTGCACGTCGCGCAGGACGCGCGCCTGTGCCTCTGGAGGCGTTTCCGCAGCGTCAGGAGTATTCCCTGCCGGTGCAGCGACCGGGGGGAAGAGATCGGCGAGCTGCTTGACCGAGGCCACCACGTCGTGCCTGTCGGCGAGGTTCGTCCAGTGGACCAGGCTGCCGGGCCAGCGGCCCCGCCCACAACGGGGCGCGGGGCGCAGCCGGTCGAAGACCAACGAGGGCATGCCGAGCGGGGATCCGAGCGTCACGAGGGTCCGGACGGGCCACTCGGAATGGGCGCACAGGGCCTCGTACGCGACGACGGACCCCAAGGAGTGGCCGACGAGTACGGTCGTGTCCGGCCCGACGCGGGCCGCGACCGCCTCCATGGCCCGCTCGCGCACCACGTCCTCTCCGAAGTAGCGGCGCACCTGACGCAGCACGCCGAGCAGGAACCGCTCTGCCACGGGCCCCGGAAGGAAGGGCGAGCGCAGCAGGGCGTTCATGGCCCGCTGCAGCGTCCGCGGCGTGGGTGCCTTGGTCCCGTACTGTTCCTGCGGACCGCCCGCCGCGGCTGCCCACGCCAGGAGGAGGTCCACCTCGTAGGGGTCCGTCACCTCGGCGGCGGAGCGAGGGCCGGTCCGGCCGCCCTTCGCTCCCGGGGTACGGAAGACATCGCCGTAGAAGGCGACGTCGATGTCCTCGACGTCGGGCACAGAGCCCGGAGGGAGCGCCCCGGCCCGCTCGGCCGCCTCCACGCCGTCCGCGAGGGCGGCCGCGACGGGTCCATGGAGGCTCGAGCGTCCCAGGTACTCCTGCCCCACTCCGTGGACGACCACGACGTGCGCCATCACTACCCCCGTCCCGTGCCGGCCCCCAACCACGACGCACCCTTGAGACGGCACGGTCATCGACGGGTGCCCAACACAACTGTATGAGCACTCCGAGGAGTTGACACGAGGGCGCCGCCGCCTGCCGCGTCGTTGCGCCAGTCTAGTCAAGGGAATCCACCGGACGGGGCCACCGGGAGCAACTGGCCGTCACGTTGGTCGAGCCCGCGATGGTGGTGGAAGTTGGCGACGATGTCGCCGTGATGCCTCCGGCCGGTGGCGCCATCCTGAGTGCTGTCACCGCGACGAGGGCGCCTGGCCCGCACCGGTGTCGGGTGAGTCGGCCGAACTACGCGAGGCCCGGAAGCGGATGCGGCTGCTGGAGCAGGAGAACGAGGTGCTCGGAAGGACTGCGGCGTATCTGTCGCAGGCGAGCTTGCCGTCAAAAATGATGCACCCCCTCGTCCGCGAGCCGGCTGCCTCAGCTTCCCCTCAACGGGTGCCGGTGCCAGTGCCGGTGACGTGCCGGTGCTCGGGCCGGCCCGCCGGCCCTGCTGCCGGTGGCCGGCCCGCCGGTCACCGGGACCGGGCTCGCCGAGGCATACCTTGGCCAACGCCCTTTGCGGCGAACCCGAGTTCGGCCACCGCTTCCCCCTCGGCGAGGCCCGTGCCGCTGGTGAGCCGATGGCCGGGCGGACCGCCGTGCGGACCTGCCGAGACAACGGCTGGTGGAGCGCGTCCGGCAAGCGCGGAGGCCGGAGCGAGAACGCTGCTCCACGACGACCGGGTGCGGCGCGACTTCACCGCCGACGGGCCGAACCGGCTGCGGCTGACGGACGTCACGAAGCGCACCTCGCCACGGCCGGTCACCGCGCAACCGCCGGCACCCCGCGTGGCGACGAGATGGATCCTCAGCCGACCCGAGACCCTGACCGAGATCGATCAACTCCGGCGCAAGACCGTCCTGGCCGACTGCCCAGCGCTCGATGCCCTGACCGGTCACGCTCGATCCTTCGCCCAGATGCTCACCGAGCGCCAGACCGAACGACTCCCGCAGTGGCCCGACGCCGTCCGCCAGGACGGTGCTCAAGCGCCAGATGTTCGGCCGCGCCGGCTTCGACCTCCTCCGCAAGCGCGTCCTGGTTTCGGACACAGGGGTGAGAGTTCCGGAATCAGGCGCCCGCCACGCGCCGGATGTCGGTAAGGAGGACGCGCACCGGTATCGCACAAGGAGAGACGCGTGGCGGACCAAGTCCAACAGGAAAAAGACCAGAATCTGTGGCGGGCGCGGTACACCGTCGAGGAGGGGCGGAGCCCCGGGGCGGCCTTCGCCGACCATCTCAGCGTGGCAGCACCCGCCTTCACCGAGGTGGACGGCACTCCCTCGTGCGGAGAAGGCATCGAAGCCTCTCGGCAAGGAGCCCACGGAGGAGCAGGAAGCGCACCGGCAGAAGGACATCCATGCCGCGGCCGATGCGTTGGAACAGGCAAGGAAGTGGACCAACTTCTCCGCCAGCGCACACGACGGTCTGCCCGCCGACTGCGCCCCGCCGGCGTCTGACGTGCCGGCACGCCTGCCTCCGGCCGCGCCCGCCGTGGCAGCACATCGTCGCAGCGGTGGACAGCGCCTGTCAGGTTCGAACCCAGTCCTGTGACGCCGTTCCGCACCGGCGGGGTGGGTCACCCGGTGGCGTTGCCCGTCGTCGTGAGGGTTCCCGTGCCCTGGTCGAGCAGGGCAGGGGAACCCACGCCCCATCCCCGTAGGTCGTTACCGGTCACCCAGGTGCCCTTCGAACCCGGCAGGACCGCGATGGCCGCAGCGGCCTGGCCCGTCCCCTGACGGACGACGTTGCCCTGGCAGGACATGTTCGACGCGGCGCCGCCCAGCCGGATGCCGTAGGCGGCGGCGGAGCCGGCGGTGTTCGCTCCGGTGATGTGGTTGTCCCGCAGCGCCCCGTCAGGGCACCCGACAGCGATGCCGTGGCCGGCGACACCGTCGACCCGGTTACCGGTGACGACGGGCGCGTCGCCGTTCATGGCGGCGCCGGACAGACCCGCGTCGACGCCGATCCCGTCGCCCTCGCAGTCCGCCACCGTGTTCTGGGCGATCACCGCACCGGGCGAATGCTGAACGTGAACACCCTGGCAGTTGCTCACACCTGTGCTCCTCACGGTCCGCGAGACGGTGTTGCCCGTGATCGTGGCACGACGGGCGTATCGCACGTAGATTCCGGTCTCTCCCCGTACCCCGGTGACGACGTTGCCGCTGAGCGAAAGATCGGTGACGGCGTCGATGACGACGATGCCGCCTCCCGTCGAGGAGTCCGTGCCGGTGCCGGTGACGATGTTGCCCTCGACGGACAGGGCCGACATCGGGTTGCCGCCGAGGGACTCCACCTTGATTCCGCTGATCTGCGCCCGCTCCACGGTGTTGCCGTGCACGACGCTGGCGCTCCAGTCCACGGCCCTCACTCCGTGGCCCGCTGCGGCCTCGACATGGTTGCCCAGCACCCTGACCCCGGTGTGCACCACGCCGGCCTTGCCCCCGTGGTCACCGCACAACGCGCCGAACAGGCCGTGCGTCGAGTCCACGAGGCTGCAACCGGTGATGAGGATGTCGGCGCAGGGCGTGTCGTCGTAGGGCGGGCACGGCAGTGATGCCGCGCTGATGGCGCCCGTTATCTGTACGGCTTCCTTGTCGCTGCGGGTGGTGTACGTGGCGTCCAGGCCGTCGAAGACGCAGTTCACGATGCGTGCCCGCCGTACGGCGTTGAGTTCCACCGCATGCGCCGAAGGCACCCGCAGGATCGTGCAGTCCTGGACGAGGACATCCTGGCAGTGTCCGAAACCGATGGCGTCGGAGGTCCTGCTGTACACATCACCCGCCATGTCCCATGTGCCGCCCAGCACCGTCAGGTTGCCGGCGCCCGAGTAACCGGGGGCGTCAGTGGAGGCGTCGAAGTTCTTCAGCAGCGCACCGCTGTCCTTGAGGCGGGTGATGCGCGCGCCGTATGCGCTCACCGTCATCCCCGCGCCCATGACCAGTGACGCGCCGACGAGGTAGCTTCCCGGCGGGATCAGTACGGTGGCACCGAAGGCCGCGGCGCGAGCTGCGCCGAACGCCTGGACGAAGGCCGAGGTGTCGTCCGTGGCGCCGTCCCCCACCGCTCCGTGCCCGCGCACGTCGAAGACCGGCGCCGACGCCGTACCGGAGGCCGCCGCACGCGGCGCTCCGGCAAGACCCGTGGCACCCCACACACCGACTGCCCCGCCGGTGCCGAGCAGCATGGACCGACGCTTCATGTTTCCCCCACCACATACCTTTTACGGCCGGCGCTCACCGGCTCGACCGCAGGATCATACGGTGGACCCGCCGACGCCGACGACGACCTACGGGACGGGCCCGGTGGCAGCTCCTGTCGCGGGTTTCGTAGTCGTCCTCGCACGGCGGTCGGTAGGCTCGGGGCGGTCGTTGACGCGCGCGATTCCGCCGTAGGTGGAGATGCGGCCCTCGGCATACCACAGGGCGCAGCGGTCAGCGCGAGGCGGCGACGTTGCGTCGCAGTGAGCCGGGGGCGCGCAGAGCCCGTTCGATGTTCTCCAACGGTCTGTTACGGGTCTCGGGCACTTTCAGGGCCACGAAGATGACGCAGACCACGTTGAGGGCGGGTAGAGGAGGTAGGTGTCCGAGCGGCCCACCGCGTTGATCGTGCTGAGCACGGTGAGGGCGATCAGGAGGTCGACGCCCCAGACCGCCGGTGTAGCCAGACTGGTCGCAGGACCGCGCACCCCGAGCGGCAGGACCCCCGGGGCGATCAGCCACACTACCGACCGCACGCCGATACCGTCGCACAGGATGTACGCGAACAGGGCGATGATCACGATCAAATGCTGCGCGGGTGATCCGGCCATGAGGAAGGCCGGACCCAGTACGGCCATGGCCAGACCCGACAGCGGAATGAACCAGAGCATGGTCCTGCGCCGGCCGATGCCGTCCACCGTGGTGGCCCCGGTGACGCCCGCGGCGACGAGCATCGGCTCGCTCCCGATGCCGGTCACCAGCGCGACCGACTGCCCGAATCCCGCGTCGGACAGGATCGTCGACGCGTAGCAGACGGTGGCGTTGATACCGGTGAGCCGCGAGAAGGCGGGCACCCCGAGCGCGACGACCAACACGGGGCGCAGCCAGGGCTGCAGCAGTGCCCGGCTGTCCTGGCGCGGCGTCGCTGCCGAGACCTCGCGGATGGCGTCGATCTCGCCGCGGACGTCGGATCTCGCAGGTCGCAGCCGCTGGAGAACTGCGTAGGCCGCGGTGGCGCGCACCTGCTCGACCAGCCAGCGGGGGCTCTCCCGCAGCCTGGTCATGCCGATCGCGAGGACGGCGGCGGGAATGACGGCCAGGCCGAACATCGCTGGCGCCTCGAAATCTCCGCCGACGTCTTCATCGGCAACCCCTCCGCACGCATCCGCGACGTGCTCTGGAACGAAGTCCAGCAATACGCCGGCCAAGGCCGCGCGGAAGGACTCACCCTGATCCGCCGCCCCAACGCCCAGAGGGGGGAGCGCCCGACACTGCGGGACCCGCGTCGGGTCACCAACCGCCATCGAAGAAGGCCGCGAGGGCCTGCGGGGAGTGCGCCGCGCTCGTGGCGTTCGCGACGGCCACGACCAGGACTACGGCCGTCAGGGCCGTGGAGGCCGCGACACTCCATGTCATCAGGCACCGCGCCCGCGTTCCGGCCGGCATGGGAGAAGCCTTGCGCCGCCACAGGATCACGGTCGCCACGGCGAGTGCCAGCGCCACCGCGGCCGCCATCGCCGCCAGCACCGCGTGGTAGAGCGCGAAGTCGTCGACCATGACGGTCAGCGCGGGGGAGTGCCGGCCGTCGGGGTAGTCGGCGAGTTGCTGCCTGGCCTGTTCGACCGTCGTACCGACATCGCCGTCCGTGCCGCCGCCCGACAGCATCGGGAGCAGCGAGGCGAAGGGAGCCGCCGTGCCCTGCACATTGGCCATCAGAGCCACCAGCGCGAAGGGTCCGGTCACCGCGACGAACATCCACGGCAGGACGAGCGAGCGGTGCGTACGCTCTCCGGCCCGCTCCCGTCGCAGCCGCCACAAGACGATGCCGAGTGCCACGACCGAGGCCAGCAGCAGCGCGCTGACACCTGCCTTGACCACGTGGAAGCGGAACCAGAAGGAGACCGTGGCGTCCAGCTGGCCGGGGAAGTCCTGACTGCCGGAGTCCCAGTACGTGACCAGGCCGTGCCGGAAGGTCGTGCCGACGTTGCCGGTGTTGACGGAGCTGCGCGCCAGTGCGTTGGGCGCGACGAAGAACGCGACGAGCAGTGCCCCGGTCGCGGCGGTCAGCAGGCCGATCTGCCGCCGGGGTGTGGTCGTGAGACGGGGCAGGAAGCCAAGGGTGTCCATGAAGGGCTTTCGTGTGTCGGTGCGTCAGAGGCGGCGCGGGCCCGTGGGGGACGGTGACCGGGACCCGAGGACGTGACGGTAACCCGCCGCTGACCTGCCGGTCTGTGGGGCAGGCCGCCGATCATGGGGTAGGGCTATCCCCACCCCGATACGCGTCTGGACCCGGACTGCCATCCCTCGAACGGGTTACCGACGCCTCCGCTGCGGGCGCACCCCGCGCGGAGCGCCAACACCCGCCGGCGCAAGCTCGGCTGCTTCAGTCCGGCGTTGCTCACGCTGGTCCATCTGCGTAAGAGCGGGGCGCTCTCGCGGTTCGGAGCAGGTTTCGGGATCTCTTCCACCGCGCAACGGCGCACCACTCACCGTGCCGCCGGAGAGAGGTGGTGCCGACGTTGCCCGGCGCGTCGCGCGGTCTGGTGCACGTGGTCCGCTACTGTCGCTCTGACAGGCCTGGGACGGCCCTGGAGGCGAGCGATCCGCCCGGGCGGAGCCGCAGGAGCCTCAAAGGCGGGGTGTCTGGTCCCGCAGCACATGATCCTCGGTGTCGGTACAGGCATTCCTCCACGGCTGCCGCCCGGGGACGGCCGGAGCAGGAACCTCATGCCGCACACGAACGACAAGCGGATAAACAAACGATCTTCCCGGTGCATTCGTGCAGAACGGTAACGCCGTGCGTTCGGTGTCGTTTGCTCCTCGGAATGACCTCGGAATGACCTCGGAATGATCTTGGACGGAACGGAGCCGGTGATGGCGGAAAAGACGGTCGAGGAGTTCGGCACGGAGAGCCTCCTTGATCTTCTCCGGGAGTTGTTCGCGTTCCCGGATGACATGCTGACCCCGGCGACGACCTTCGATGAGCTGGGCCTGGATTCGCTGGCGCTGATGGAGTTGGGTGCGGTTCTTGAGGAGCGCACCGGTGTGGAGTTGGGCACCCTGGTGGACGGCATGTCCCGGTCCGAGCCCCTGAGCCAGGTGGCCTGGTCGATCGCGCATCTGCTGCCTCGATGACAGCGGACCGTGCCTGTGCGCTGCCGGTTGCGGGTCCCGCCCGTCTGTGCGCCCCGTCCGCCCGGCTGTTCGGGAGGGCCAGTGGGTGAGGCGGTGGCCGTCACCGGTCTCGGCTTGCTCACGGCAGCGGGCTGTGACGCCGAAACGACGTGGAAGAACCTGTGTACGGGCCTTTCGCTGGGCGCGAGGAACCCGGAGTTCGAGGGCCTTGCGGTCGACATCTCGTGTGACGTGGCGGAGTTCGATCCTGTGGCCGAACTCGGCGGGCGGCTCACTCGACGCCTGGACCGGTTCGCTCATCTGGGGATCGCGGCGGCCCGCCGTGCCGTAGCGGACGCGGACCTGTGTCTCGCAGACGGTCCTGCGGAGCGGGTCGGCGTCGTACTCGGAGTCGGTTCGAACAGCCTGCGAACCTACGTCGCCGAGTTCACCCGGCTCGGCCGGGGCCGGCCCGCCGCGGTCTCCCCTCTCGCTCTCCCGCGAAGTGTCCCGAACATGGTGGCCGGTGAGATCGCCCTGGACGTCGGGGCCAGGGGACCGAATTTCACGGTGTCCAGCGCCTGCGCCTCGGGCAGTACCGCGCTCGGTGTGGCCCGGGGCATGCTGCTCGGCGGTCTGTGCGACGTGGTCCTGGCGGGCGGCAGCGAGTCGTGGTCGCGGATGAGCGCCGTCTGCTTCTCCCGGATGGGGGCGCTGTCGCGACGGACCGACCGGCCTTCGCTCGCCTCGCGCCCCTTCGACCGTGACCGCGACGGCTTCGTCCTGGGGGAGGGAGCGGCCGTTCTCGTTCTCGAACGCCTCGATCACGTGAGCGCCCGCAGGGCCCGCCCCCGCGCTCTGCTGTGCGGGTACGGGGCCTCCGCCGACGCCTACCATCCGACGGCCCCGCACCCCGAGGGGGCGGGCGCCGAGCAGGCCGTACGGCAGGCTCTGGCCGACGCCGGATGCACGCCGGGCGGCATCGGCCACGTCAACGCGCACGGCACCTCGACCCTGCTGGGCGACGCCGCGGAGGCGATCATGCTCCAACGGGTCTTCGACGGCAGAGTGCCGCCGGTGACGGCGACGAAGAGCATCATCGGCCACACCATGGGCGCCGCGGGGGCCATCGAGGCCGCGGTCACCGTGCTCGCGCTGGAGCAGCAGTCGGTTCCACCGACGGCCAATGTCGGCGAGCAGGACCCCGGACGGGAGATGGACATCGTCACCGGCACAGCTCGCAGCGTGGAATTCAGCCGCGCCCTGTCGACGTCCTTCGCCTTCGGCGGGCAGAACGCGGCGCTGGTGTTCGGCACCGCCTGATGTCCACAGGACCGAGACCGCGGTCACCGTCCCGGTGCGCGGCGCGGACCGCGAGCCGCATGTGCCGCGACGTGGGCCATCAGGGGGATCACCGACCGCGTCGCGTGTCTTTGCAGGTCAGATGACCTTTCCCAAGGCGACTCTATGTCATGCCGTCGTAGTCGTCAGGAGTCGCGTGCAGAACACCGAGGACCGGGTCCAGGACAGCGACGTGTTGGTGTTTCGCCGGTATGCCGATGTGGCGGTGATCGCCCGGGATCCGGCGTTCATGGTCAAGGACGCCGACTGGTTCGACGAGCATCTCCCGGGCTGGCGGCAGAGCACGGGGATGCGGTTGTTCGGCACGCACATGCTGTTCCACAACGCGGCGAGCCATCAGCGGCTGAGGAGGGTCATGTCGCCCGCGTTCCGGCCCGCGCGGCTGCGCGCGCTGAGCGACGTGCTGCGCACCACCGTCGAGCACCAGCTGGACCTCCTGGAGAAGCGGGCCCGCGGGGACGTCGTTGATCTGCATGCGCTGTTGACGCTCCCGGTCACACGCAGCACGGGATGCGCTCTCGTCGGCGTCCCCGAGGAGGACGGTCCTCTTCTCTACGAGCTGGTGCAGCCGCTGCTGGCCCTCCTCGACCCCGGGACCGGCCTCGCCGCAGTGACGCGTGCGGACCGTGCGGCGGCGACCCTGCGCCCCTACCTCGACCGGTTGGTGGCCGAACGGCGTGCGACGCCGAGGGACGACCTCGCCTCGCTGGTCGCCGCCTCACTCGGCGACGACGAGGCGGCCGCCGCGCTCGCCCTGGCGCTGGCCGGCGGGTTCGACACCACGGTGACCCTCCTCGACCACGCGGTAAACGGCCTGATGACCTCACCGGCACGCAAGGCGGTGGCATCGGGCGACGAGGACGCCATCGACGCTGCGGTCAACGAGGCCCTGCGTCTCGCCTCGCCCATCGGGCTGATCACCCGCATCGCCCGGCGCGAGGTGACCGTCGGCGATGTGCGGGTGCCGGAAGGCCAGGAAGTCATGGCGTGGATCCGCGACGCCCACCGCGACGCCCAGCAGTTCCCCGATCCCGACACGTTCGCCCCGGAGCGCCCCGCGAGCCGGCTGCTCTCCTTCGGCAGCGGTCCCCACTACTGCCTGGGTGCGCAGCTGGCAAAGCTGGAAGCCTCCCTCGTCCTTCCCGCTGTGCTGCGGCGCTTTCCCCGCATAGCGCCCTTCGGCTCACCGCGCCCCAACGACCGCGTCAATGTGCGCGGCTGGACCCACTTCCCCGTCGTGCTCGACCCCTGACCCGGATCGCGTCACAGCGAAGGCCTCCTGGGCCGTGCCCCAGCCGATCCCGACACGACACCCGCTCGGACACGTCACAGACAGAAGGAAAGGAAAAGACCCATGCGTCCCTCTCTCAAGGCGGCCAGGTCCGCTCGGCGCCTGCCGACCGTCACTGTCCTCGCCGCAGCCGTGTGCGCGTCGATGACGCTTCTGACACCGGCTGCCTCCGCGACCACTGCGGTGGCCGAGCCTGTCACCTGCGAGACCACGTCGACCAGCACGCCCCCGCCCCCGCAGCCCGGAATCCCCGACCAGGCCCGCTTCGAGGGAACGGGTACCGTCACCTGTCGTGACGCGCAGGGCACGGCCTACCTCGAGGGCGAGAGCACGTTCAGCGGCACGCTGCCCTCGCCCACGGCCCCCGCAGCAGGCGTCACGCCCGTCTTCCGTAGCCGGGTGGACTGGTCGGACGGCACGGTGACCACGGGCACCTTCACCGACTTCCAGACCAGGCCGGGCGACAACGGTGTCCTTGAACTCACGATCAAGGGAGTCAACGACGCCGACAGCACCCGCTTCGCCGGCTACTCCGTCTCCGCCACCGGGCAGTCCGTCCACGTGGGTGCCGAACCGAACGGCGAGGTCATCAGTACGCAGAAGGGCACGGTCACCTACACGCCCTGACCACCCGTCGGAGGTGGCAGCGCCCCGCCGCGGCGCTGCCACACCCCGGCGCGCCGTGCACCGGCGAACGAGCTTCCGCACGAAAGACCTGGAGAATGAACCCGCCCTCGGCCCTGCGGCTCGCGGTACGGCCGTACTTCGACCCGTTCGATCCCGACCTCCACACCGACCCGTACGCCCGTTACGCCGCAGTGCGCGAAAGGGCCGCCCTGTGCGAGGGGCCGCACGGCCTGATGGTGGTGACCCGCCATGCCGAGGTGTCGCGGGCCTTGCGGGACAACCGGTTGGGGCACGGACCGCTCACCGCACCGAACCGCATCTTCTCCTTCCTGGGCATGGACCCGCCCGAGCACGGGCCATTGCGCCGTATCGCCGCACGCCTCTTCGGCCCCGCCGCGATCAGCGCACTGGCCCCCGAGGTCGCCACCGCCGTCGACGGCCTGCTCGACATCGCGCTGGAGAAGCAGCACGTCGACCTGCTCACCGACTTCGCCTACCCCCTGTCGCTGCGTGTGGTGTGCGGCCTGTTCGCCCTGCCCGAACAGGAGCAGCCCTGGATCCGCGAGCAGACCCCGCCGATCGCCCGGCTCCTCGACCCGCCCTATGCCCTCACCGAGCACGACCTGGCCGCCGCCCACTCGGCGGCCGGCGGATTCGTCGCCTACCTGCACCGGAAAATCAACGACCGGCGCCGGCGCCCCGGCTCCGACGCCCTCAGCGCCCTGATCGCCGAAGCCGACTCCGGGACCACGCTGGCCCGCCACGACCTGCTTCCGCTGTGCGCCCTGCTGCTGATGGCCGGATACGAGACCACCGCCAACATCATCACCAACAGTGCCCTCGCCCTGCTGCGCCATCCCGCCCAACTCGCCACCGCCCGCAGCAAAGCTGGCCGAGCCGGCCACGGACGTCTGGACAGCAGCACCATGAACGAGCTGCTGCGCTACGACTCCTCCATCCAGATCACCTTCCGCACGGTGCAGCGCCCGACCTCGATCGCGGGCACGCCACTGCACCGGGGGACACCGGTGGCCCTGTTGATCGGATCGGCCAACCACGACCCCCGCGTCTTCGCCCGCCCCGACCGGCTCGACGTGGACCGCGCACCCAACCCGCACCTGAGCTTCGGCGCAGGCATTCATTACTGCCTCGGCGCCCCGCTCGCCCGGCTGGAAGCCTCCCTGGCCCTCGGCCGGCTGCTCGCCCGGACCCGCAGCATCGAACTGGCCGACCGGGTGGTCCGGCACAAGGACATCACCGCCACGATCCGCGGCGTGACAGCCCTCCCCGTCACCCTCACCTGACCCCGCGCCCTCGCCCTCGCCAAAGGAAACCACCAGCGACCATGACGTCCGTCGACCCCCAGGCGGTGCAGCATCCTCCCGCTGCCCGGTCATGTCCCCACCCGCGGCTGGTGAGCGGCGATCCCTCGTCCTGGGACGCGGCCATGGCCTTCCGGGAACTGCGCCAGCAGGCGCCCGTCCAGCAGGTCGTGCTGCCCGGGGATCTCGTCGCCTGGCTGATCACCGGCGCCGCCCAGGCACGACAAGCGCTGGCGGATGCACGTCTGGCCCACGACATGCGCCGACTGCCCGATCCCCGGCAGGGCTTCGGCGGCCGCCGCTACCCCGACGACATCTTCTCCGCCGAAGGCCGTCACCTGCTCAACAGCGACGGCACTGACCACCACCGGCTGCGGACGGTCCTTGCTCCGCTGCTGTCGCGTACGGCCGCCAAACGATGGAAGCCGTTCATCGCGCGGACCTGCACCGAGCTTCTGGACGACATGGCCGCGGCCGCCGAGCCGGACCTGGTCACCGACTACGCCCGCCCGCTCGCCGTGCGGACCACCGCGGCCGTCCTGGGCATCCCGGCCGCAGCGCGGCAGCAGCTGACCCGCCTGACTCTGGAGATGATCAGGGCAGTCGACCCCGACCAACCCACGGTCCGCAGACAAAGAGCCACCCTGTTCGGGCTGTGGGCCCGCATCGTCGGCCACAAACGGCGCCAACCCGCCGACGACCTCCTCACCCACCTCTCCCACGCCCACAGCCAGGGTCACCTCACTGCGGAGGAGCTGGTCACTGTGGCCTGGGGACTCTTCTCCGGCGGCATCTCACCCACCACCACACTGATCGCCTCCGCAGCGATCGAGATCATGCGCAGCCCCCACCTGCGCGATGCCCTCCGTGCCGAAGCCACCGCGGCCCGCCTCACCGAGGAACTGCTCCGGATCACCAGCCCCTTCCCGGTTTCCGTCTGGCGTTTCGCCCTCGACGACGTCGCCCTCGACACCACCGTGATTCCCCAGGGCTCGGTGGTGCTGGTCGCCTTGGCGGCCGCCAACCGCGACCCGGCGGCCTTCCCCAAACCCGGCACCGCGCGGCTGAACCGGCACCAGGGCGGTCACCTGGCGTTCGGGCTCGGCCCGCACTACTGCCCCGGCGCGCCCCTCGCCCGCCTGCAGGCGACCGACGCGCTCACCGCACTGTTCCACCGGTTTCCCGACCTCCGCCTCGCCACCGCGGAGACCGAACTACGCCGGCAGGGAGTGCTCATCGAGCGCGGCTTCGAGCGCGTGCCCGTGTACAGCGGCAACATCGCCACCAAGGCAACCCGGTGATCCAACTGCCCGTGGAGGAGGCAGAGATCGACCCCGGCCACGCCCACACCTGGCACCTCTCCTTCCCACACGACCCTGCCGCGCCGGCTGCCCGTCTGCCCACCAGCTACAACCAGGCCGTTCACCTCGCCGCAGCCTGGGCCGCACACGCGGCGAACCGGCCGGTCACCACCTTCGCCATCGCCTGCAGCTTCGACCTGCCCAGCCGCCTCGACCTGCCCGCACTCGAAGCCGCCCTCCTGCACCTGGTACAGCGGCACGAAGTCCTGCGCACCCGCTGCCGCCCCACCGCATGGGGCGTGTCCGTCCACGGCTGCGCGCCCACCCGGGCACACCTCGAACATGTCGAGGCGGGACCACTCACCTCACGAGCCTCCACACGCGCCCACCTGCACCAGCTGCTCCGGCAGGTGAACCCGATCACCGGGCCCCTGGTCGTGATGGGAGCCGTCGTCCGCGAGAGGTCGGCCACGGTTCACATCGTCTACGACCACCTGGTGGCCGATGTCCTGTCCGCCCCGATCACCGTCGCCGACCTCACCCGCGCCTACGAAGATCTCACCCACCACCGCCGACCGGATCCCACGCCCGCCGGCAGCTTTTGGGATTTCGCACGTCAGGAGCGCACCTACAACCAAGCGCTGCGCGCGACAGACGAACAACTGCGGCACTGGCGGGACTTCACCACCGGCCAAACGCCGTTCCTCCCTGCCTTCCCCCTCGCCCTCGGCGTCCAGCCAGGCCACCGCTACCCGCCGGTCAACCGCACCCGTAACCTGCTGGCCGCTCACCTGACGCAACGAGTGGAAACAGCGTGCCGGGCGTCCGGCGGAACCCTGCTCACTGGGCTTCTCGCTGCCACGGCCGCCTCCGTCCGGGACGAAGGCGGCCCCGACACCTTCCGGGCCCTGATGCCGATCAACCGGCGCGGACCAGGCCAGCACTCCCATTCCCTCGGCTGGTTCGTCAGCGCCGTCCCCATCGCGATCCCCGCCCCGCGCCACGCCTCCACCGACGCGCTGATGGCCCGGGCCGGCCAGGGTTACGAAGCAGCACGCCGGCAAGCCGCAGTGCAGTCCGCACGGGCACAGCAGCTCCTCGGCCACGCGGACGACACCGCGACCGACGACCGCCCTGCCCTCTTCTTCTCCTACCTCGACTTCCGCACCGTGCCCGGGGCCGAGCACCCGACAAACCGCGCCGCGAGAGTGCACCTGTGGTACCCGGCCTCCAACGGAACCTTCTTCTGGTTCCACCGCAACCACAGCGGACTGCACCTGAACACCCTCCACGCCGACACCCCGCTCGCACGACGCACCGTCGGCTGTCTGGTTCGCAGGCTCACTCGGAGGTTGCGCATACTCGCGAGTGCATGAAGATGACGGTTTCCTTGTCCTGGCCCGCTTTTGCCAGCCGAGCGCCGCAAGAACCCGGGGTACCAGGACCTCGTCGATCGCATTCGCCTCCGGGCGCGCCATCACCCCTGTTGTGCGGCACCATGAGCTTGGGCTTCGCGGCCTGCTTCAGCGGCAACGCTTCCGACCCCCGCGCCTACTGGGCCAGCCGGTTCGGCGGACCAGATCGTATTCCACTGCCGTCTGTTCGTCGCCGCGTACCCGTCCCGCCGCCTCGTCGGCCTGACACACCCAGGACCGCGGCGTCTCGCCGGTCCCCCGGACGTCCGCCGTGACCGCCGCGTACGCGCGCTTCCCGTCCGCCGCGCGCCACAGCGCGACCGCATCGTTCCTGAACTCCAGCGGATACGGAGACCTGCGTCCCGCCAGGACACCTCTTCCTCGGGACACCAAGATCCATCGTCAGAGTGTCCACACCCACGGGGACGCCTCACACCCTGGCCGCCACCATCCACGTCGTCTGAGCGACTGACGGGGCAGCGGCTCGTCAACGCTTCCAACACGCTCCACTCCCGCGCGCTGCCCCGTCGGCCAGCGGAGACCGGCAACGCCTGCGCGAATCCGGAAGCGGCTTCGCACAGCCGCGCTGCCCGGGTGGTCGCGCTCACCCGATCAGGTGGATGCGGCTTGGGCGGGCCCCGCCGGTCCCTTGATCGCTTAGCGTTCACAACAAAGTAGGCGAGGCGTCAACAAGGAAGGAGGCACCCCATGGGGTACCTGCGCAAGAGGAGCTTCCTGATCTTCCACGACCCGGACGCGCCGGCGGAGGAGAAGACCCTCGACCAGCAGGAGATCACCGCGATCGAGGCCGCGCACGAAGCGGGTAAGAACGATCGCGTCGAGGCCCTGATCCGGGCGAAGCTGGGCATCGAGCCTCCGAAGCTCCACACGAAGAGGGAGCAGACGGAGGCCCTTCGCAACCTTGCGGAGGAGGAGGACATTTCGGTTTTCGACCTGGTCACGGAAGATGTGCTGGTCGCCGCCATCGTGGAGCAGCGCAAGCAGGAGCTCGCGCGGGAGCTGGAAGGGGCGGACGAGGAGGAGGCGAAGGAGCTCAAGGCCGAGGCGGAGGGCACGCTCGACCCGGCCGCCATCCTGGCGCAGCTTCCGACCGACGAGGAGGAGCGCTTGGGAGACCTTCGCAGCCTTGCGGCGGAGGAGGACATCTCGGTCCCGGACCTGGCCACCGGCGACGTGCTGGTCGCCGCCATCGTGGAGCAGCGCAAGCAGGAGCTCGCGCGGGAGCTGGAAGGGGCGGACGAGGAGGAGGCGAAGGAGCTCAAGGCCGAGGCGGAGGGCACGCTCGACCCGGCCGCCATCCTGGCGCAGTTCCCCACCGACGAGGCGGTCGTAAAGGCAGCGGAGGAAGCCGCCGCAGAACGCGTCGGGGGCCCCGACGGGGCGCCCTGGCGGGCGATCGTCCAGGCAGTCCAGGACGAGAGCATCGTCGACGAGAACGCGTTCAAGCAGTACCTGCGGACCACCTTCCCGGACACCAACCAACAGTACTTGCGCTCCTTCGCGTGGGACGTGTACGGCATCGTGACCTCGCGCGCCAAGCTGCCGGACCTCACCTACCGCCCGGAGCGCACCTCCGAGTCCACCGTCCGTTTCAGGGACGGTCGCACCGACCGGCTCGGCATCAACTCGCATCTCGGTGAAAGCCGGTGGGACCATGAAAAGAATCAGACGGTCGCTACCGGCCAGACCGCTGCCACCCTGTGGGTGAAGATCGCCGACGGCGCGTGGTGCAAGGACGGCAACTGGGGCGGACGCCTCCAGGTCACCTGCGCCACGGCGCAAGGCCAGTGGATCGACTCCAGCGACGGATGGGTGCGGCCCCAGCCCGCCAAGGGCGACCCGGTCACGTTCTACGACATGGGCCCGTACTACGAGATCTGGCAGAAGGACCGCGAGACCGGCCGGCCGCTCACCGTCCAGGACGGCTACCTGCGGTTCATGCAGGCTGCCACTCCGGGCAAGTTCAACCTTCAGGACTCCACCTGGGACTAACCGGCCCCGACGGCACGAGAGCCGCAGGTGCCGTCGACCACAGCGCCCAGCTTGATCTCCGTTCGGTGCATGTGCTCCTCGTCCCTGCGGGGATGGTCCGGCCCTGGAGTGGGCCCGCGACGAGGAGTGACTCGCTGGCCGTCGGGGCGTCGGGCTTGTCTGCTGGGCGGACCTGCGGGGCGAGGCGTGTTTCTTCCGGTGTGGCCCGGCGCCGGTGAGGTCGGGCGTCCTGGCCGAGTATGGCCCCGTACTTGCTGATGGCGATCAGGCCGGCCGGTGGTCGGCTGCCCTGTTCCTCGACCACGTCGTCGGCGCCGACTTGGACGCGGCCCGGGCATGGCTGGCTGCGCCGGCCGACGCGGGACCTTGAGGGTCGCCGCCGTGTGCAACGGGCGGCGGCCGGCTGCCCGGCCGTGGACGTGCTGGCCCGGTCTGCCGTCGGCAGCACTGCCTCGACCGGGCAGGCCGGGGACGGTTTCGCTCCCGACGGCGACGGCGGTCCGGACCCGGCCGCCGCAGACGACGGCGCCCTGGCGAGGGCGGTGGAGGAGCCGGTGCCGCTGCGGTCGGATCCGCGGGCGCGGGCGCTGGGGTGTCTGTTCGCGTGCGCCGTTCACTGGGCCGGCGTCCTCATTGGCGGTCAGGAGGTGGTGGCCCGATGGCGGGTCGAGGGCAGCGGGCGTTCCGTTGCTCATGGGAGATCGGCTGGTGCGGTGGTGTCGCGGCTGGCCGTGCCGGTCGTTCGATCCGTTGACCCGGTCTGCCGGTCGGTTTGCTCGCCATCGGCGGTATGCCTTCTGGCGGCACGCTGCGTCGCAGTAGGCAGAATCCGCACGCTCAGCGTAACGGTCTCGCCGCAGGCGCCGCAGGGCCCGTCCGCCCCCTGCCGCCTGTGGACGTCTGCGGGTGAGGGATGTCCGGGCAGGCCCGCGAGCAGGTCACCCTTTCCCGCGCGCCACGGCCAGGCCGCACCCGGCGATGCACGCCTGGGGCGGCAGAGCCCCGCCACTCCACGGACCCGGTCCGTCGTGCGGAGGCCGCCCGTCTCCGGGTCCGGACACCCCCGCTCGTTGCACGCCTCGCGCATCAGGAAGCGGGTGAGCCTGCGGCGGCGATCCCGCCGCAGGGCGCCGTCGACGACCAGATACGCCGTATCGCCCAGGAGGGGGGCAAGGTGGACGGGGAGGCGTCGGGCGCGCTGCACAGCCATGCCGCGGACCCGGCCCGCGCTGTCGGCCCCGCACAGCTCGCCGGTCAGCCACTCCGCGAGCTGGGCCTGGTCCTCCACCGTGCACTCACGGAACCCGAACGCGTGCATCGCGGTCCTGTCGTCGAGCCCGAACACCTCGGCGAGGTGGAGCGGATCGGGCCCGTGGGTCAGGGCCTCTGCGAGTTACCGGCCAGGTCACTTCGCGCAGGTGGTCGTAGGGGTTTGACCATTCCAGCAGTGCCGGGCGGACTCGGTTGAGGTAGAGCCAGACCGTGCCTTCCCGCCGCGGGAGGCTGCGGGGGCCGCCGTCACGCAGGACGCGGGTCCAGCGCTCGGCCTCTGAGTGGATGCCGGGGGCGAGCCCCGCGAGCCCCGCGAGCCTCCTTGCGATCCAGCGTTCGAAGGAGGGCCTGGCGACGTCCTCGTCCAGCACCTGGTGCTCTCCTCCGGGACCGTCTTGCTGTCGGCGCCGCCCGCTGCGGGGCGACGCCGGGGCGAGGACGAGGCGGCGGCGGGTCATGCCGGGGGCGGGCCGCCGTCGGTCACCACTCCGGCGATGAGGTCGCGTACGAGTTCCGCGGCCTGGGTACGGGTCTGCTCCGGCTCGTCGGCTTCCGCGATCGTGATGGAGAGCTCGGTGAGCGCGCCGTAGAAGGCCCGGGCGACCAGAGCGGCGGGGTGGGGCCGCAGGCGGCCGGCGTCCAGCGCGGCATTCACGACGTCCAGCACCAGGCCGCCGAGGTGGAGCTGGTCCAGTTCGCGCCACCGCTGCCAGCCCAGGGCGATCGGGCCCTGCTGCAGCACGATGTGCCGGTACGCCCGCCCCCTGCAGACGTCGAGGAACGCGTCGACGGCCCGGTAGGCACGCTCACCGGGATCCGCCACGGAAGTGACCACCGCCCGGATGTCCTCGGCGGCCTGGCGCTCCAGCGCCTCGAAGACGGCCTCGAAGAGCCCGGCCTTGCCGTCGAAGTGGTGGTAGAGCGCGCCGCGCGTCAGCCCGGCCGTGCGCACCAGTTCCTCTGCGGAGACGGCCGTGTAGTCCCGCTCGGTGAAGAGGCTGAGCCCCGTGTCGAGCAGGGTGCGGCGGGTGTTTTCCGCGTACTTCTCGCGCAGCGTTTCCATGCACCATGGATATCACATACGCTCCGTATGTCAGATGCATCTCGTATGATTGGTGGGCGTGATGGAGAAGGCAGTGGACGTCGTGATCGTCGGCGCCGGCGTGGCGGGCCTGGTGGCCGCCCGGGACCTGGTACGGACCGGGGCGGACGTACTGGTCCTGGAAGCACGAGACCGCGTAGGAGGCCGGCTCCTGAACGGCGAGCTGCCCGGGGGCGCCCCCATCGAGGTCGGCGGGCAGTGGGTCGGCCCGGCCCAGCACCAGGCCATGGCACTCATCAGGGAGCTCGGCCTGAGCACCTGTCCCACCTACGGCGACGGCGAGCACATCGCCGAGGTCCGTGGCACCCGCGCCCAGTACACGGGCCGGATTCCCAAGCTCAACCCCCTCGTCCTCGCCGACATCGGACAGACCCAGTACCGCCTGGACCGCATCGCCCGCCAGGTCGCCGCCGCCGAGCCCTGGCGCGCACCCCAGGCCGAGGAACTCGACCGCCAGACCTTCGACACCTGGCTGCGCCGTACCGCTCGCACCACGGGCGGCCGGGACTTCTTCCGGCTGATCACCGAGGCGGTCTTCTCCAACGAACCCGAGGACATGTCCGCGCTCTGGGCCGCCTTCTACGTCGGCGCCGCCGGCGGCGTCGACCAGCTGATCAACGTCTCCGGCGGGGCGCAGCAGGACCGCGTCCTCGGCGGGACACAGCGCATCGCGCTCGAACTGGCCGAGCAACTCGGCGACCGGATCGTCCTCGACGCCCCCGTCACCGACATCGACTGGCAGCCCGCGGCCACCTCCGGCGTCCGCGTCACCGCGCGCAGCGGCCTCGCCGTCCGCGCCCAGCGCGCCGTCATCGCCGTCCCGCCGCCGCTCGCCGCCCGCATCCGCTACACCCCCGGCCTGCCCGGCGACCGCGACCAGCTCATCCAGCGGATGCCGATGGGCCGCGTCATCAAGATCAACATCGCCTATGAGGAGCCGTTCTGGCGCCACGCCGGCCTCAGCGGCCAGGCCAACAGCACCCATCGGCCCTTCGGCACCGTCCTCGACAACACCCCTCACGACGGATCGTGCGGCGTACTCGTCGGCTTCCTCGAAGGACGCCACGCCGACGCCGGATCACGCATGGACCCCGACGAGCGCCGCGCCCAGGTGATCAACGACCTCGTCGGCTACTTCGGTCCCAAGGCCCGCAACCCCATCGCCTTCATCGAACGCGACTGGGCGCAGGAGGAGTACAGCCGCGGCTGCTACGGAGCCTTCGCCGCCCCCGGCACCCTCACCCGCTTCGGCCCGGCCCTGCGCCGCCCCGTCGGCCGCCTGCACTGGGCCGGCACCGAATCCGCCACCCGATGGGCGGGCTACATCGACGGCGCCGCCGAATCCGGCCACCGCGTCGCCGATGAGATCCTCCCCAAACTCTCCTGACCCCCGACACGTGAGCGAGGGCCCACCATGACCGATCCGCACTCCACCCACAGCACCACTCCCGCCCCCGACGTCGACGCCCTGGTCGAACGACTCGCCACCGGCGAACGCGCCTGGGCCCGCACCCGCCTGCCCGAGCGGCGCGAGCTGCTCCTCGACGTCGCCGCCGCCACCGCGGCCACCGCCGACACATGGGTCCGCGTCGCGGCCGGCATCAAGCAGCTCAACCCCGCCTCCCCGCTCCTCGGCGAGGAATGGCTCAGCGGCCCGTACGCGGTGCTCACCTATCTCCAGGCCCTCCAGAAAACCCTGCGCCGCCTCGACGAGGGAGGCGACGTCCTCGCCGGCACACGCATCACCCGGGCCCCCGGCGACCGGCTCGCCGTCCAGGTCCTCCCGTACGACACCTACGACAAGCTCCTCATGAACGGCTTCCACGCCGAGGTCTGGACCACCCCCGGCACCACCGAAGAGCAACTGCGCGCCACGGCCGGCCTCACCCAGCGCACCCCGCGGCAGACCAGGGGTGTCGCCCTCGTCCTCGGCGCGGGCAACATCCTCTCCATCCCGCCCCTGGACGTGCTCTACCAGCTGTTCGCCGAAAACCGCACCGCCGTCCTCAAGCTCAACCCCACCACCGACGCGCTCGCCGACGTCTACCGGGCGATGTTCAAGCCGCACACCGACCAGGGCCTGGTCGAGATCGTCACCGGCGGCCCCGAGGTGGGCGGGGCGCTCGCCGGGCACCCCGGCATCGCGGCCGTCCACATGACCGGCAGCGAAGCCACCCACGACGCCGTGGTCTGGGGCACCGGCGAGGCGGCGACGGCCGCCAAGGCCGCCGGCACACCGAAACTGACCAAGCCCATGACCAGCGAACTCGGCGGCGTCTCCCCGATCATCGTGCTGCCCGGTGAGTGGTCTGACGCAGACCTGCGCTACCAGGCCGAACACATCGCCACCATGCGACTGCACAACAGCGGCTGCAACTGCATCGCCGGCCAGATCCTCATCCTCAGCTCCGACTGGCCCCAGAAGAACGCCTTCCTCACCGCCCTGCGCCGAGCCCTCGCCACCGCACCCGCCCGCCCCGCCTGGTACCCCGGCTGTGAAGCCCGCGTCCAGGCCGCCCGCGACCTCCACCCCGACGCGGAGAAGCCCGGCGGCACGCCCGAGCGCACCCTTCTCACCGGCCTTGACCTCACCGACCCCGACGAAACAGCCTTCACCACCGAATACTTCGGCCCGGTCCTCGGCGTAGCCGAAATCCCCGGCACCGCAACCCAGTTCCTCGACGACGCCGTCACCGCCGCCAACGAACGTCTCCACGGAACCCTCGGCGCCAACCTCATCGCCCACCCCGACACCATCAAAGCCCTCGGCCACCACCTCCGCGCCACCGTCGCCGACCTCCGCTACGGCACCATCGCCATCAACGCCTGGACCGGCGTCGGCTACGCCACCCCCCGCGCCACCTGGGGCGCCTACCCCGGCCACACCCTCGACGACGTCCAGAGCGGCATCGGCATCGTCCACAACGCCCTCCTCCTGGACCACACCGAACGCACCATCGTCACCGGCCCCTTCCGCCCCGCACCCCGCTCCCTCCTGAGCGGCGAAGCCTCCATCTCCCCGAAACCCCCGTGGTTCGTCACCCACACCGCCGCCGCCCGCACCGGCCGCCTCCTCACCGAGTTCGCCGCTCACCCCCGATGGCGGGACCTCCCCGCCCTCTTCGCCTCAGCCCTCCGAGGCTGACGCCAGGCGCCCGACAAGCGGAAGGTGTGCGCCGTGCCGGCACGGCGCACACCGAACGTAGCCCCCGGCGGTCCGCCCGGAGAACGTGACGAACGCTGTTATCGCCCTCCAGCATGAGGCGACGGTTCTCCGGTCAAGAGCGAAGCCGAATGGCGTCGACTGAGCCTTCGCCAACTTGAAGTCGCAGGCCAGAGGGATGGGGTGACCGGCACTCCGGGGACTCGCCTGGTCGTGGGCGGCAGTCCTTGGAGAAGATCGTTCGTCAGGAACCGCTCTCGTTCGAGGAAGCACCGGCGGTGGGCCAAGGCAGTTCGCCCTGAAATACCTGTGTCCTGCACTTCCTTGCCCTGACCGACGAGCGGGGCCGGCTGATCTGGACATCCGCCGCACGGCCCGGCCGCACCCACGACAACACCGCCGCCCGCCACGACCACATCCTGACCCACCTGTGTGCCGCCGGTCTCGGGGCTCGGGCGGACCTAGGCTTCCGCGGCCTGGACAACGACGTACTCGACCCCGTGACCGTCACCGGCCTCCACGCCAGCCGCACTCACAAGCTCACCCCCGGCGAGAAGTCCGCCCCTCGCCGTCAGCCACGCCCCCCTCGAACATGGCTTCGCCCACCTCAAGAACTGGCGGATCCTCACCGAGCTCCGCACCGACCCCGCCCACGCCACCCACCTCCTGCGAGCCCTGCTCGTCCTGGCGAACCTCGAAATCAACCGGTGACAGACGATCTACCCCGCAGACTGCCGCCCGCGACCAGCGTGAGTACCCCGCCATCCGGTCACACCAGTCCTTTGGCCTGCGACTTCAGGTTGGCGGAGGCTCAGTGCTCGGTGAAGTACGCGGGCGGGCGCACCCGCATGCTGCCGGCGATGTCTCGCAGCAACGCACTGCTGGCCGGTGGGGTGCGCGCCTCGACCACGGCGACCGCATCACCGACCCGGGCGAAGTACTCGACGAAGTCGTACCTCGACCACCGCCACACCCCGGGCGTGACGGGGGTGCAGGCGGGTGCGGGCACCGGATAGACGCTGGTGAGCGCCGTGCAGTGCGAGGGCGGCGTGAAGTTCGGCAGGCGAGGACCCACCACCACCTGAATGACCCGGTTGAGCTCCTCCATCGAGTCGGCGTGCCGGCCGGCGTCATTCGGGGCGATCCGGTAGTAGAAGGTGGGCTGGCTGCTGTGCGCCGTTTCGCTGGTGCCGACGCCCTCCAGGTGGTAGCCGTCGGGTATGTGCGGCCCCAGCAACGGCACACCCGCATGCGCGAGTTCGGTGTTCTGCTTGTGGTGGGCGAGCTGCGTGGAGGCGAAGGAGCCAAGCGGCATCAGCACGGCCAGGGCCAGGGCGGCGGCAGCTCGCGGCCACAGGGGCCTACGGGACTGGGTGCACCAGGCCGCGAAAGCAAATGCTCCAGCGCACAGAGCCGCCTGGAAGAGCAGGGTGCCGTTCGCCAGCCACCGCAACGAGTCCAGGCACCACAGCAGATACCAACCGGTGCCGGTGCCCAGCAGCGCGGTCAGCCAGGCCGGACGGACCGGGAGAAGCCGCAGCACCGGCCAGGTCAGGCCGAAGACCAGGACCGGCAGCAGATAGGACCACCACAGGGCATACCCGAGACAGCCGAAGCCCGGCGCGCTGCGGCAGGCGCTGGAGTTCACCACCAGCCGCATCGACAGCCCCGCGGCAGCCACCGCGAGGACACCCGCTACGGCGGCACGAGCCGCCCGCTTCGCCTGCCGCACCCGCAGAGCACGCGGTTCGGTCACCGCAGCACCCACCGCATCCTCCCCCGGACGTCGAATCATGCCTCAGCGTAGGTCCGCTGGGCCACTGACGCCTGAGTAGGCGTACTCAGGCGTCAGTGGCCCAGCGACGGCAGACTGAAGGGCGGCGCCGCACGCGTCATCGCCTCCCGTCCCGAGCGTTTGATGCCCTTCGCCGAAGATGTCGCCAAGCAACTCCCCGAAGACGACCGGGAAGCATGGTGGGACGCGGTCACCGACATGCAGGACGACATCGCCGCCGAACAGCAGGACTTCACCACGGGCGGCCCGGCGGACACCGCAGAGCCGTTCGCGTCAGACGAACACGCCGACAGCGACGACGCTGGCACTCGAGACATCGAAGACCACGATGCCGATCCCGACGACGACGGGTCTATGGAACCGACGGGAACAGGGCGCTGAGCGGTGGGTCGCCAAGGGGCGCCACACCGCCCCGCGACGCCCGCTCACCGGACACTCGCCCCGCGGCAGGCGGCCACCCAGCCCCCATCCTGGCCAACAGCCTCCTACGTGTCACTTCGCAGACGCACCGTGATCGAGACGGTGCGTGACTTCATCGCAAGACCATGCGCTGCTGTCCCTGTTCATCGAGGTATCCCTCGCTGTCAACCCGTAACCCTCATCGTGATGTGGACCGTCATCAGCTGAGCAACATCCCGGGAGCGCTCTCTCCAACTCGGAGCGGTCCTTGTCGATGTCGCAGAGTCTGCGCACCTCGTTGACCTGCACGCGGATCAGAGAGTCGAACAAGGCTTCCGGTTCGCCGTCGAATCCTGCAGCCGTGGAAAGGAGCGCGGTGACGAGACCGGCGAGGACGGTGACCAGGTCGGCCGTGCCCACTGGGCCGCGGACTTCGATCAGCTGGCGTACGGAGTCGTCGATGCGGTCCATCGCTTCCTCACCCTGGAGGGACAGTCCGAGCCGCTCGGCGAGGAACATGCGGACGACCGCCACGCCGTCGGCCAGGGCGGTATCCACGCTGGAGCGGATCATCGCCGATCCGGCCGGGACCGCGGGCCGGGTGTGGCGCAGGCTCAGGCGCCAGGAGTGGCAGACGCTGAGTGAGGCCCTGGACAACCCGGACGGTGAGCGGCTGACCGGGTGCAGGAGGAGCAGTCCCGCCGGCGGCAGGCGGAGGACCGGCAGTCGTCGCGCTTCAGGGGTTGTCACCGCAGCGTCCTGCCGGTTCGACAGCGCGCTCCGCTCCCCTCGCCCCGGCGGGCCGGGCGTCCGCGGCGCGTGCCTGCGGCCCGAGCCGCGCACATCGAACGACGGCGCAGACGCCGACGCGCACCCGAGCTCCCGGGCGCGCATCGGCGTGTCGCTGCCGTGCGACGACCGTCAGACGCGCTGCCACAGGGCGGGGACGTTCGGCGGTTCCCAGCCCGGGTAGGCGGTGTGTCCCTGGATGCACCGGTAGCTGAGGCCGTCGTAGGTCACGACGTCACCTGCCGCGTAGGTGGCGCCCACCTGCCAGGTGGTGTCGCCGCCGCCACCGCCGGGCACGGTGAGGGTGTAGGTGGTGGTGTGCGTGGCCTCGCCCGTTCCCGTGATGGTGAGGGTGTACGTGCCGCTGGCGGTGCCCGCGTCGACTCGCACGGTGGCGGTCGAGGACTGGCCGGAGGTCACCGAGGACGGGGCGAAGGACACGCTGACACCCGCCGGAGCGCCGGATGCCGACAAACTGACGCTCTGGGCGTTGCCGCCGGTGGTTGCGGTGGACACGGTCACCGTGGCGGACGAGCCCGGAGAGACCGTACCGGTGGCGGGATTGGCTGAGATCGAGAAGTCGTCGGCCGGTGCGGGCGCGTCACCGACGGCGGTCTTCCAGATCGTGTACGCGACACCGTCCGCGCTGCGGTTCAGCGCGGTGGCGTTGACGTTGCCGCTGGTGTCGCAGGCGGAGTGATAGCACGAGTCGTAGGCGCGGCCCGCGGTGCCGCCCCACTTGGCGGCCTCGGCGGCGGACTTCGCGTCCGAGGCGCCGGTGGCGTAGCCGGAGGTGGGGATGCCGACCTGCTGGAAGGAGTAGTCGTCGGAGCGGCCCCGGCCCTCGACGTTCTCCTGCGGGGCCAGGCCCAGGGAGCTCCAGTAGGCCTTCAGCGGCACCGCGGCGGCCGAGTCCAGGTTGTTGACGAAATAGCCCGCGTTGGTCGAGCCGACCATGTCGAAGTTGTAGTACGCCTTGATCCGGGCGAGTTCGGTCGTGGAGAGCGAACGGGCGTAGAAGCCGGAGCCCTTCATGCCCTGCTCTTCGTCGGTCCACCAGGCGAAGCGGATCCGGTTCTTCATGGCGGGGTCGGACTGCGCCAGGGTCAGCGCGGTCTCCAGGAGCACGGCGGAGCCGGAGCCGTTGTCGTTGATGCCGGGCCCGGCCGACACGCTGTCGAGGTGTGCGCCGAACATGTAGACGCTGTTCGCGTCGCCCTTGGGCCACTCGGCGATCAGGTTGTTGCCCGCTCCCGCGGTGCAGCCGGAGGTGCAGCTCTGCTCGGTGACCGTGTAGCCCGCCGCCTGGAGCCGGTCCTTGACATAGGCGAGCGAGGCGCGGTAACCGGCCGTGGTGGAGCGGCGGTTGTTGCCGTTCTGCGAGGCGATGGTGTTCAACTGGACCAGGTGTGCCTGCACCTTGGCCACGTCGACGTCCGGCGGGGTGGACGGGTTTCCGCCGCCCCCGCCGCCCACAGGCAGTGTGTACTGGGCGGTATGGGTTCTGGCGCCGGCGGTGCCGGTGACGGTGATCTGGTAGGTGCCGGCAGCCGTGGCCGACGAGGTGGAGACCGTCATCGCGGAGCTGCTGCCGGAGGTGACGGTCGCGGGGCTGAAGGACACGTTCACCCCGGCCGGCGCGCCGGAGGCGGTCAGCGAGACCTGCTGGGCGGTACCGGAGACGGTGCTGGTGCCGACGGTGGCGTGTGCCGAGGAGCCCGCGTCGATGTCGCCCGAGGTGGGGCCGAGTGACAGCGAGAAGTCGGTCTGCTCACCGGTGCAGGTCGGGTCGCCGCCCTGGGCGGTCACGCCGATCGCGTTCCAGGCGGCCTTGGTGGAGTCGAACAGGGAGCAACCGGCGTCGAGGTTCTTCGCCGCGGTGAGGGTGGCGGTGCGGTACCGCTTGTACGTCATGCCGCTGGTCTTGAGCAGCATGGCGCCGTAGAAGACCTTGCCCGCGTTCTGGATGCCGACGCCGGTGACGGTGGAGTTGTCGCAGGTGGGGCTGGAGGGCTTGCCGCCGCCGGGACGGGAGCCCTCAGCCAGCAGGTAGAACCAGTGGTTGAGCGGGCCGGCCGCCGCGTGCTCCTCGGTCTGCGGAATCGACGCGGAGTAGCAGTTGGGGTTGTTGCCGACCAGGCTGGGGTTGTACATGTTGCGGATCGGGCCGCGGCCCTGAAGGTTGATCATCTCGCCGACGGTGTAGTCAGGAGTGTCGTAGGGCGTCGGCTCGTTGGCGTATGCCTCGGTCAGGGCGCCCATGATGTCGCCGGTCGCCTCGCCGAGTCCGCTCTCGTGATTGGCGCCGCCGGGGGTGAAGGAGTCCAGGCCGTGGCCGAACTCGTGGCCCACCACGTCGATTCCGGCGATCCACTCGTTCGCGCTGTTGTGGCCAATGGTGATGGTGGAGCCGTCCCAGTACGCGTCCAGCTCGTTCAGGCCGACGCGGACCGGCCAGCTTCCGCCGTTGCCGTCGTGCCCGTTGCGGCCGAGCCAGTTCTTGAGCATGTCCGACTCCTTCTGCGCGGCGAACATCGCGTCCACGCAGCCGGTCTCCTTGCTCGCGGGGCTGCCGGTGCCCCAGTTGTCGGTCGCCTTGGTGAACAGGCCGCCGCTGTAGTCCGAACACTGCAACCCGGGCCGGGACGTGTCGCGCAGCACGTAGGAGGAGCCCGACCGGGAGGTGTCGATGGTCAGCGGGTTCGGGCCGTTCCACTTGCTGGTGCCGCTGCCCGCCCGCACGTCGTCGTAGGAGTCCACGACCGCTCCGGTGCGCGCGTCGACGAAGACGTGCAGTCGGCTGGGCGCGTTCACCTTGGTGCGTCCGGTCAGGACCGTCTCCCAGGCGAGGACGGCGCGGTCGCCCCGAGCCCGCACCACCAGTCGCCGCGAGTCGACCTTCTCGGTCCTCGCGAGCCTGGCGCGGCTGGTGCGGACCGCTTGCGCGGCGGTGACCCGGGCCTTGGTGGAGAGCGCGATCCTTGACTTGGCGGCGGACTGGACCGAGCGGACCTTGCCGTCGCCGTCGGCGAGGACGACCACGTCGCCGCCCACCACGGGCAGCCCCCGGTAGGTGCGTTCGTAGGCGACGGAGTACAGGCCCTTGACCCCCCTTGACCCAGGGGGTGACCCGCCGTCGGTCGTACTGCTCCTCGGGACCCTTGGCCAGTGCGTCGAGGCCGCTGCGCGCCGCCTGGTCGGCGGCTGCGACGGCTTGGGCGACGGGGGCTGGTCCCGGCTTGCTCGCCGGAGGCGCGGCCGAGGCGAAGGCGGCCGGCATCACCACCCCTCCCAGCGTCAGGGCCAGGGATGTCCCGGCCACCACCAGCTTTCTCAACATCGTTGCTCCTTGTGAGAGGTCGGCAGGCTCATCCGGACTCCAGTGCTGATGTGCTCATGTCAAGTCAGTCGCCGGTGCCCGCGATACGTCGTCTCTCCGCCCGTCCCGTGCCGGCGTGGCACGCCACGGCGGGCGGACTGGCCGAACCCTGACACCGCCCGGTGTCCGGGTCAACGGACCGCGGGCCTCCGTCCGGTCCTGTCAAAAACCGGCAAACCCCGCAACGGCCGGTTGCACTCAGATCCCCGCGGCCGGCAGCCGCTCCCGGTACTCCCTGACCTCCGGCACGTCGCTCCACCGGGCGAGCAGCCTGGCGTGCAGCCCGCGCAGCTCGGTGGTGATCGTCAGATCGCGCGAGGACAGCGCCCCGTCGAGCACCGGGGCCGCCAGGGCGACCGCCGCGCCCGGGTCGCCCGCGCACGCCCAGCTGTCGGCCAGGCGCAGGGTCAGCAACAGCCGGGTCTCCCGCATCAGCGGCGGAAGCCGCGCACACGACCGCGCGGTGGCGTCGGCGGCACGCCGCGCCGTCACCCGGTCACCGGTCGCGGCGGCGAGGTCACGCAGCGCCCCGCCGATCGCCGACTCCATCCTCATCTCGCCCTCGGCGCCGGACAGCCAGGGCGCCTCCAGGCGGTCCCGGTGGCCGAGGCGGGCGAAGCCGCGCCGCGCCAGGGAGATGTGCCGCCGGCACTCGGTGACGTCGTGGCCGAGCGCGTGCCCGCGTGCCCGGTACAGGTGCGAGACGGTGGCCACCCACCGCCGCCCGGGATCCACCGCGCCGATGGCCTCGGCGTACGCGAGGGCCGACCCGGGGTCCCGGTCGAGCCGGACAAGGGTGCACATGTCACTGAGCAGGGTCGCCCGCGCCGAGACGTCGTCGACCGCGTCCGCCCAGCCCAGGCCGTGGCCGAACCAGGCCATCCCGATGCTGCTCTGCCCGCACTGCATCCGCAGCCGCCCGGCGACCTGGGCGTACTGGGCGGCCAGCCGGAGCTGACCGTACGGCAGGCGGCCGGTGGAGTTGACCGCCCCGGCCCATCGCACCAGGTTCCGTAACAGCCCTTCCACCACGGGTACACCGTCGGCGGCGCCCCGGCGCAGCGCACCGCGGATCAGGCAGGCCAGGGCTGCGGTGAGCACGTGCAGCATCTCGGGCTCGCTGCCCGCGAGGCAGTCGAACCCGCTCCGCGGCGAGGCAGGCCAGCCCAGCGGGTCCGGCGCCTCCGCCCGGGCGGGCACCGCACAGCCCACCGTGCCGTGCAGCGGGCAGGCCAGCCCCTCGGCGGGCAGCTCCGACGGCCACAGCGCGGAGTCCAGCACATCGCGGCCGACAGGGACTTCCCCGCCGCCCGGCACCGGGGCGAACAGCCGGGGGTCCGCCGGTTGGCGGTCGGGGCGGTACGCCGTCCCGCACGGCGCGGCGACGAGCGCGGCGAGCTCCCCGCCGGTGGCCAGGACCGAGTCCAGCCGGCCCGCGAGCCCGGCGGGCGGTTCGCGCAACCCCGTTTCGAGTCTGCTGATGAGACTGTGGTGGTATCCCACTTTCAGCCCGAGCTGCGACTGGGTCATCCCGGCATGTCGGCGCCGCGCCCGCAGCCGCCGTCCGAACTCCGCCCAGGACTCCACCGGCTGATGCGTCTCCACAGACCCGCCCCTCCTGCCGAATGCACCGCCGCCGGCGACGTGACGCCGGCTGTTCCGTTCCTGCTCGCAAGCAGGCCCGGTCCGAGTCGTGCGCCGCAAACCCGAGCTGCGGCAGGCGCCGGATGCCGATCCGGCCGGGAGCAGGCCGGACGGGCCCCAGGACCGCCCGGACCGCCCACGGCCCGGTGGTCCCGGGCTTGTCGGCGAGGTGTCCGGGCCGTGAGCGCCGGCCGAGCTCGCCGGAAGGCCGACGGCACACGGGACGCACTCGGTGCGCCGACGGCGACGACCGGTCGCCTTCGCCTGCTCATGCCATGTCGCTACCTCCGGTGCTCACCGGAGACCGCCGCCGCGATCAGGGACGCGGGAGCCGGTCCGGACCTGATTCTTTAGGTCTAGACCATAGCGGTGAACCATACCCGGTCAAGAGCCCGACGAGGCGAACCCGTCTTCCGTGCGAGCCTCCTGGGAGTCCGCTTCCCGTCGACGTCCTGAGCGGGCGGGGGAGTCGAGCCGCCTCCAGGGCGGGCCGTCGTGGACGGAGGCGGAACCGCCGACGGCGCTGGGCTCGTCGTCCTCGGGCACGAGGTCCACCGTACGCACGGCGACGCCGTACGCCGCTGCCGCCGAGACCGGGGTGAGGCTCGCCGACCCCCGGGTCGGGCACTTCTGCGGCTCTTGACGATCTCTGACCCCAAGGAACGGGCGCGGTCGCGCGGCGCGACGGCCTTCGTCAGTCAAGTGGCGTGACGCACCTCACGGTTGAGGTTGACCTCGGGGCAGGGTGCAGGCTCTGTGCAACGGCCCGGCACCGAGCGGGGCACATACGACGCGGAGGCGCACCATGCCCAGCAATCCCACCCTCCGGGGCCAGGACCGGCCGGAACTGCAGCAGGCGATCGAGGAGATCGCGGCGTCCGGGATCCTCGGGGTGCAACTGCGGGTCGACGACGAGCACGGCACATGGGCAGGCAGCGCCGGACACCGCGAACTGGGAAGCACACAGCGCCCGTTGACGGACGCGCACTTCCGGATCGGCAGCACCACCAAGAACTTCGTCGCGACGACAGTGCTGATGCTGGTGGCCGAAGGCCGGACCGGCCTGGACACCCCGGTCGCCGACCAACTGCCGCAGCTCGGCCTCGACCGCCGGATCACCGTGCGGATGCTGCTCCAGCACACCAGCGGCATCTTCAACCACACCGGGGAGTACTACGCGGACGGGACGGTCGCCGCCGGCATCCCCTGGCAGGGCAAGGAGTGGGTGGACCTGCGCTTCCACACCTACGAACCCGCCGAACTGGTCCGGTTCTCGCTCGCCAGACCCGCCCGTTTCGAGCCAGGGGCAGGCTGGAGCTACGCCAACACCAACTACGTGATCGCCCGACTGCTGGTCGAGGAGCTCACCGGCCGTCCGTTCGCCGAGGAACTGCGGCAACGGATCTGCGAACCGCTGCACCTGACCGGCACGCTGGCGCCGAGCGCGTCCCCCGAACTCCCGGCCCCCCACAATCACAGCTACTACCGCTACGACGACGCCGGGTCGGAGCGCACGATCGACATCACCCGCCAGAACCCGACCTGGGTCGGTGCCGGAGGAGACATGATCTCCACCACCGCGGACCTGCACACCTACTTCCGCGCACTCGTGGGCGGCCGGCTGCTGCCGGAGGAACTGCTGGCCGAGATGCGCACCCCGGAGCAGACCGTTGGCTACGGCCTGGGGATCTTCGCTCAAGACCTGGGAGAGGGCCGCACGGTCTACCACCACAACGGCGGCCAGGGCGGCTCAGCGGCCCTGATGTACGCCTCGGCCGACGGCGCCACGACACTGACCGCCGGGCTCAACTACGTCGACGACCCCGGCCTGTCGCTCGCTGCGCCCTTCCAAAAGGCCCAACAACGACTCGTAGACGAGGTGTTCGGCACACTGGGCTCATGAGCAACGGAGTCACCATCGGGCAGGCCGCGGCCTTCGTCGGCATCACCGTGAAGACGGTGCGGCACTACCACAAGCTGGGGCTCGTCGCAGAGCCGGAGCGCGACAGCTCCGGCTACCGGCGCTACGGCTCAGCCGACCTGCTGCGCCTGGTGCAGGTGCGCACCCTCGCCACCGCCGGAGTGCCACTCGCCGACACCGCGCCCCTGCTGGCCGCGGACGGCGCGCAGTTCACCGCCGCGCTCGCCGACGTGGAGCGCCAACTCGGCAATCGCATAGCAGAGCTGAACGCCCGGCGCGAAACGCTGCGCCGGCTCGCCGACGGCGACCGGGCCCTACTGCCCGACCGGGCCTGCGCTCTCCTGGACCGCATGCGCGCCCTCGGCTTCGCCGCCGAGTACATCGCCACGCAGCGTGAGGCGCTGGTCCTCGCCAGGGTGTTGATCCCGGCCGGCTTCGACGGATTCCTGACGGTCCAGGAGAGCCGCCTGGCCGACCCCGCCTACGTCGAGCTGACCCAGCGCGGCTGGGAGGCCGAGAGCTGGGACCCCGATGACCCGCGCATCGGGGAACTCGCGGCAGCCCTGGCCGACCACTACCTCGCTCATCCCGAACTCCTCAAGGCCAGCGGCCCCATGCAGGCCTGGGCCACCGCCGCCGCGCGCTACGGGCTGATCAACAACCACGGCGAGGAACTGGCCCCCGTCTCGGCCCGTCTGACCGCACTGACCGAACAGAGACTCCGCGCGGCAGGCTTCCGCGTGCCCCGGGTACCGTGACCCGTCAGCGCGTTCACCCCGCGGCTCTGCCGGTCGGCGCGAGCGGCCGGTGAGGCGCGAAAACCGGGCACCGGGCCGACGACCGCGTCCCGCGTGTACAAAACCTCCTGGTGGAGACCCAGTATCTCAAGCCTGCGCGATCACGCACGGGGCGGGACACAGACCTCCGATGCCGAATGAGCGGCGGCATTTTTCCGGGGGCGTTCTGGGCACTGGTGAGCGCCGGGGCAGTCGACGAGGAGGGTCCGGTCATGCGGAAGTCGTCGCAGGACGTCACGGTCGTGGCTCTCCTGGCAGATCCGGACGCGCCGACGGAGATCGCGCAGCGCATGGCCCGGGTGCTTCCCGCTCGGCTTGCCGAGAAGTCGGGCCGGGATCGACGGTTCGACGTGGAGGTGGTCAGTGAGCCCTTCACCGCGGGGACCGAGGATCTGCCGACGTTGGCGCGCCGGATCGTGGACCGCAGGCGAGCGGGGCATTGGGCCATCGTCGTGGCCCTCACCGACCTTCCGCTGCACGCGCACGGGCACAAGCTGGTAGTGGAGCTGAGTCATGAACACGGCTGGGCGCTGCTGTCCCTTCCGTCGCTGGGAGGTCTGCGGTTTCGCCGGAGGGCCTTGCGGGCGGTGGAGGAGACCGTGCTCAGCTTGGCGAGTCAGCGAGCCGCTGGGGTGGGGAAGGATCAGCGTCACCGGCCTCTGGGACGTTTCGTCAGTCGTCTGGCGCCGATTCACCAGGGCCCGGTCGGTGAGGAGGAGATGGCTGATCTGCGGTACGTCGTCAGCGGGCCGGGTGGTTACCTGAGGGTGCTCGGCGGTATGGTCCGCGCCAACCAGCCGTGGCGGCTGCTGCCGGGTCTGTCGAAAGCGCTGGCGGCAGCGCTCGCCTCGGGAGCCATCGCCACCGTGAACTCCACCCTCTGGAGCCTGTCCGAGGCCCTGAGTACGCCACGCCTGGTGATCGCGATGGCCGGGTCCGTCGTGCTCATGATCGGCTGGCTGATCGTGGACGCGCACCTGTGGCATCGATCGACGGACCCCTCTCCGGAGGAGAGGAAGAGGACGAGCCTCTACAACGCGTCCACGATCGTGACCGTGGGAATCGGGGTGCTCGTCTGCTACGCGGGCTTGTTGGTCATCAACCTGGTGTGGGCGTTGTTCATCCTCAACGACCGTGTCTTCGCCTCCACCACACGGACCCCGCTGCACGCCGGGGACTACTGGACGCTGTCCTGGTTCGTCGCTTCGATCGCCACGGTGGGCGGTGCGCTGGGGTCGGGCTTCGAAAGTGAGAAGGCGATCAGGGCGGCCGCGTATTCCCGGCGTGAACAGGAGCGTCGCCGGATGCTCGACGGCGACGGCGACGGTGATTACCGGTGACCTGAGGTGATTCCTTGGCCAGTGGCCGTTCCGGCGGAGGAACGGGCCGATCGATCGGTGCGTGGCTGTTTCGCGTGGGCGGCCGATGGGGACTCGCACCGCAGGCCGCCGGAGGGCCCGGGCTCCATGTGGTGGGCCGACGGCCCAAGCAGCCGTTCCACCTGGTCCGGGTGGGCGGCCCGCAGAGGCGTGCCGAAGCCACGGACTCCGTCGTGCGCTTGCGTGAGCCGGCTTTCGCGCCGTTTCGTCATCGCCGTGCCGCGGTCCTCATCGTGGCACCGAGAGAAGTCATCATGAAAGCAGCGGTATAAGAAGGACCCCGGACGGTCGCGGTGAAGGACGTGCCGGACGCGATGATCGAACATCCCTGCGACATCATCGTCAAGATCACCACAACCAACATCTGCGGTTCGGACCTGCACATGTACGAGGGCCGCACCTCGTTCGAATCCGGCCGCACCCTGGGCCACGAGAATCTGGGCCAGGTCGTGGAGGTCGGCCCGGCCGTCCGCAAGGTACAGGTCGGCGAGTACGTGGTCCTGCCCTTCAACATCGCCTGCGGGTTCTGCAAGCAGTGCGAGCGAGGCCTGACCAACTACTGCCTGACCATGCAGCCGCAGCCCGATCTCGCGGGAGCCGCCTACGGATTCGCCGACATGGGCCCCTACCAGGGCGGCCAGGCGGAGCTGCTGCGCGTGCCCTACGGCGACTTCAACGCGCTGCGTCTGGGCGAGGACGCCGCCGAGCGGCAGACGGACTACGTGATGCTCGCCGACATCTTCCCCACCGGCTATCACGCCACCGAGATGGCCCATGTCAAACCGGGCGACCAGACGATCGTCTTCGGGGCCGGTCCCGTCGGGCTGATGGCGACCTACTCCGCCCTCCTCAAGGGTGCAGGCCGTGTGTGGACGGCCGATCATCAGCCCGACCGGCTGCGCAAGGCGGAGGAGATCGGTGCCATCCCGATCAACACCGCCGAGCAGGATCCGGCGGAGGTCGTCAAGGAGGCGACCTTGGGTCTGGGCGCCGACAACGGCTGTGAGTGTGTCGGCTACCAGGCCCATGATCCGCAGGGGCACGAGGACGCCAGCCTCACGCTGAACGGACTGATCGACTCGGTCAGGTTCACCGGCGACATCGGTGTGGTGGGTGTGTTCCTGCCCCAGGACCCCGGCGGCACGGAGGCCCAGGGTGAGCTGGAGGCCCAGGGCAAGGTTGCGATCGACTTCGGGATGATGTGGTTCAAGGGGCAGCGAATGGGGACCGGTCAGGCTCCGGTGAAGAAGTACAACCGGGCGCTGCGGGACCTGATCGCCGGCGGGAAGGCGAAGCCGAGCTTCGTGGTCTCCCACGAGCTCGGCCTGGACGAGGCCCCGACCGCCTACGAGCACTTCGACGCCCGTGACGAGGGCTGGACCAAGGTGGTCCTGCACCCCGACGGACACGGCAACGGCCACAAACGGTAAAGGGGTTGCCCTCCGCCGTCCGCCTGTCTCCCCGGACCGGTCCGGGGAGACAGGGAGACGGGGAGACAGGCGGACGGCTCCGGCCAGGGCGGACGAGTTCTGTCCGGTCGAGCCCACGGCGTGTGCGCGGCGCCGCGACACCGGACAGCACCTCTCACCGGCCCATCACCCAAGGAATGAGTACCGATGGCACACCAACTCCGCGGTCGGAAGGTCGCGATCCTGGCAGCCGAAGGCGTCGAGCGCGTCGAGCTCGAACAGCCGCGCGGCGCCCTGCACGGCGCCGGGGCGCGGACAGACGTCCTCTCCATCCGTCCGGGCGAGATCCAGGCGCGCCAGGGGGACCTGGATTCCGCGGGGACCTTCCCCGTCGACCGGCTCGTCTCGGACGCCTCCACCGACGACTACGACGCCCTGCTGCTGCCCGGCGGCACCATGAACCCCGACCAGCTCCGTGTCAACGAGGACGCCGTCGGCTTCGTCAAGGCCTTCGTCGACACCGGGAAGCCCGTCGCCACGATCTGCCACGGCCCCTGGACCCTGGACCCTGGCGGAGGTCGACGTCGTACGCGGACGCCGACTCACCTCGTGGCCGAGCATCCGCACGGATCTGCGTAACGCAGGAGCCGACGTCGTCGACGAGGAGGTCGTCATCGACGGCCAGTTCACCTCGAGCCGGTCGCCCGCGGACCTGCCGGCCTTCTGCGCCGCCATCGTCGAGCAGTTCGCCCAAGCCGGCCGCCCGGTCTCCGGCACCTAGTACTCCAGCAGGATTTCGCGGCTTGACCTGGGGAAACGTCGAGCGGTGGGAGTGTAGCGGGCGGGAAGTCGTCACGGACGGCTTCTGGCCGCACGCCCCTCGAAGGAGTGCCCCTGACGGCAAGGTCGCCCCGGGCCTGGGAAGCCTCAGGTCGTGAGCACCGAACAGGCAGCCGAGACCTGGGACCGCGACCTGGACCACCTCTTCACCACCATCGGGCACCGGTTCGGCCGTGTCGAACCATGCCGCCACGTGCGAGACCACGTGCGCGCACTGCTCGTCCCGGTGGCCCGAAAAAACAGCTGGCAACTTGCCGAACCTGCCGGCCACGCCACCCCAGACGGGCTGCAGCACCTGCTCTCCCGAGCCCGCAGGAACCCCGACGGCATCCGCGACGACTTGCAGACCTACGTCGCCGAACACCTCGGCGGCCCCGATGCTGTACTGATCATCGACGACGCCGGGTTCCTGAAGAAGGGCACTACATCGCCCCTCGCGGCGACGATCGTCCGCAGGGCGCTGGCCTCGCCGCTGCCGGTCGCATGGGTCACGGCGGACGCCGCCTACGGACAGGACAACCGCTTCCGCCGGATGCTGGAAAATTCCGGCGTCGGCTACGTCCTCGCCGTCCCCAAGTCCCGGTTCTCCCTCGTCGGCCCGCGCATCGACAGGGCCTTCGAGCAGGCCCCCGACCAGGCACGGGACGCCGTTCCTGCGGCGCGGGCGCGAAGGGACAGCGCGAATACGACTGGTCAGCCGTCCAGTTGCGCCCAGTGTCCGAGTACGACCACCAGGACGGCGTGTTGATTCGTCGACGATGGGCGCTGGCACGGCGCAGCTTGAGTCGGCCGGACGAGATCGCCTACTACCTTGGCCACGCACCTCTGGACGTCGGCGTGGACGAACTGGTGCGCGTCGCCGGCGCCCGGTGGGCGATCGAGGAGTGTTTCCAGGCGGCGAAGAACGAGTGCGGCCTGGACGAGTACGAAGACCGCCGCTACGTCGGCTGGTACCGGCACATCACCCTGGCCATGCTCGCCCACACCTTCCTCGTTGCGATGAGCGCGCGAGCGGCCGAAAAGGGGGATCCGCCGGTGAGGGTGCCGTGGTCATCGAGCTCACCGTGGCAGAAGTGCGGCGACTCCTGGCAGCTCACACACCCCGAGACCTTCACACCCTCACTCACATGTTGAGCTGGTCGCACTGGCGCCGATGACGCCAAGCGGTGGCCCGCCGCTGCCACTACCGACGTCGGGGGCACTCCTTCGAGGGGCGTGCGGCCAGAAGCGATCCGTGACGACTTCCCGCCCGCCACACTCCCACCGCTCGACGTTTCTCCAGGTCAAGCCACGAAATACTGCTGGAGTACTAGGGACTGTTCGGGGTTCGGATCTTGTCGAGGCTCCATGGCGGGCCGGTCCGGGCTGGTAGAACTC
>NZ_BAABKC010000112.1:0-244913 GCF_039543625.1 Streptomyces similanensis
GCCGGCCAGGGCGACGGCCAGCACACCGGCCCCGGCCGGCGCGGTCCGCGGCGCGCGCCACCGGGCACGACGGCCGACGGCAGTGGGGGCGGCGGTCCCGGCGCCGACGGCGCTGCCGGCGCGGTGCGGGTGACCGGGCGGCCGCGCGGAGGGCAGCCGCAGCGTCATCGTCCCCGGTTCGTCCGGCGACGGCTCCGGCAGCGCCGCGGCGAACTCCCGGGCCAGTGCGTCCGGTACGGGCCGGTCGGCGGGCTCCTTGGCGAGGCAGCGCTCCAGCACCGCGCGGACGGCTCCGGTCACCCCGTCGAGGACGGGCGGACTGTGGACCACCCGGTAGCCGGCCAGATAGGGGCTGTCGGCGTCGAAGGGGCCGCGTCCGGTGACGCAGTACACGAGCAGCGCGCCGAGGGAGAAGACGTCCGAGGCCGGGCCGACCGTCCGGGCGTCGGTGAACTGCTCCGGGGACATGAAGGGCGGGGTGCCGATCACCTGCCCGGTCTCGGTGAGGGTGTGGTGGCTCTCCGCCGCCCGGGAGATGCCGAAGTCGATGACCCGGGGGCCGTCCTCGGCCATCAGCACGTTGGCCGGTTTCAGGTCGCGGTGCACCACGCCGGCCCGGTGTATGTCCCGCAGCGCCTCCGCCAGGCCCAGCGCCAGCGGCCGCAACTCCGCGACGCGCAGCGGGCCCTGGTCGCGGATGCGGGCGGCGAGGGACTGGCCGGGCACGTACTGGGTGGCCATCCAGGGCGACTCGGCTTCCGGGTCGGCGTCCACCACGGCGGCGGTGAAGGCGCCGCTCACCCGGCGCGCGGCGTCGACCTCCTGCCGGAAGCGGGCACGGAAGACGGGATCCTGGGCGTACTTGGCGTGCACGACCTTGACGGCGACCTCGCGCCCGGAACGCGATCTGCCCCGGTAGACCATGCCCATGCCGCCGGCCCCCAGCCGGTCGACGAGCCGGTAGCCGCCGACGGACCTCGGGTCTTTCTTGTGCAGCGGCACGGCGCCCCCTAGCTGCCCCAGTGGTTCCAGGCGCCAGAATACGGAACGGCGACGCGAGGCCGGCCCGGCGGAAGGGGCGTCCGCGCGCCCTTTCACAGAAGCGTCACACGGACCCCCGCCGCCACGCGCTTCGGCTACCGCGTCCCGGCCGAGCGCGGGAACATGCCGTATGGACCCCTACGAGATGGACCCCTACGGGACCCCGTCCGACGAGCCGGCCGAGCACCGCCGCTTCGCCGCCCACCTGAAGCGGCTCGCCGAGGCCGGGGCGGCCGACGAGATGTCGGTGATCAGCGCCGTCCTCCGCGATCCCGACCGCACGATGGCTCAGTCCGCCGTCGTGCGGCACCTGGACCTGAGGGCCGAGCGCCTTCACCTCGAACCCGCCTACGAACCGTGGCGGGAGTCGATGGCGCTCGCGGTCGTCCACCATCCCTTCCTGACCCGCCGCCTGGAGGAGTGGACCCTCCTTCGCGTCATCGTGCTGAAGCGGCCCTGGAGTCCGGACGCCCTGCTCGCCTCGTCCGACTGGCTCCAGCGCAAGGTGGCCGCCGCGTCCCGTGCCGACGCCGACGCGGTCGGACTCCTGGCCGAGCGCGGCCGCACCCGGCGCGTCCGCCACCTCGCCAGGACCACCGGCCGGGACCAGCGAAGGGCGGTCGTCACGCCAGCCACGCCCCGTCGCGCATGACGACTCGCCCGCGCAGTTCCCGCTCGCCGCGCCAGGCGCGCACCGTCCTCGGGACCACGCGCACGTACACGAAGGAGCCCTCCTCCCCGCGCGGGTCCCACCCGAACGTGTCGGCGAGGGCCCGCGCGCCGTCCGCGGGCGCCTCCTGGTCCGGAAAGCACTCCGCCTCGCCCTGGAGGAGCACCACGTCGTAGGTGTCCGGCAGCGACAGGCGCACGCGCGGCTCCGCGCGGACGTTGCGCGCCGTCACGGACGCGGCGTCGGTGCACATCCACACCGCCCGCCCGTCCCACGCGAACCACAGCGGCACCTGGTGCGGCCCGTGCTCAGGATGCGCCGTCGCCACCCACATGTCCCGCTCGACGGCCAGCCGTTCCCGGGTGTCGCGTACGCGCTCCGCCGTCGCGCGGCGGACGCCTTCCGTGCTCTCCATGCGGACCGACCCTAGCCAGCGGCCCCGGGGCGCGCCTGAGGCGCGGGACCTACTCCCGGCGGCCGAGGAACCCGGACCGGCGGAAGTAGGCCGCCCGCCGTCATGGCCGACGAAGCGGCAGCCCGTTCCGTGGACCTTGTAGCGGTACGGGCCGATGCGACCACTCCGCTCGATCCGGCGCGACCGGACCAGGCCGATGACGTCCGTTCCAACGGATGACGGGAGGGTTCTCCCGTGCGCGGAGGCGGAGGCGACCGCCCGTCAGGGCTGCGGCGAGTGCGGCCGATTTCCCCATCCCGCCCATCCGCGGCCGCGGCAGGCCCGGGAACCGCCGGCCCGCGTCCCCGTCGGGGACCCGCCGCCTCGGTTAACTTGCCGCTCCCGGGCATACGCATCCCATGACCTCATCGTGGAGCAGAACCAGCCGCCGGGACCGGGAGCGGGAGTCCCGCCGCGGTGGCCGCGCGGCCCGCGCCGCCGGGTGCTCGCTGGTGGTCGCGCTCCTCGCGCTGACGGCCTGCGGCCACAGCGACGGCGACCGCGACGGCCGGCCGCTGCCCGGAGCCGCCCGCGGCGAGAGCGGCGGGGAGTTCGAGAGGGCCGCCGTCGCGCACGGCAGCCGTCTCGTCATCACCACCGAGGGCGGTGTGCGGGTCGTCGGGACGGACGACGACAGCGTGACGGTGGAGGACGGGACGTTCGCCCACTGGGACGGTGACGGCGACGCGGGCACGCACACCCTCGACCTGCCCTGCGACCAGGGCGACGACCGGACCAGGGACAACTGCGGCGGCATGCCGCTCGTCCACGTGCCGGCCGGCGTCACCCTCACCGTGCGGGCCCGCAACGCCGGGATCGACGTGAGCGACGTGCGGGGCGAGCTGAGCCTGAGCACCGTCAACGGCGACGTCACGGTGCAGGACTCGGGCGCGAAGGAAGCCCGCCAGCACCTGGTGACCCGGAACGGATCGGTCCGCGCGACCGGTCTGGCCGGCCGCGGCGTGGGCGCGGAGACGGTCAACGGCGACGTCGACCTGCTGTGCACGACCTCGCCGGACACCCTCGACGGCGTGTCCCGCAACGGCTCCGTGCGGGTGACCCTCCCGGCCGACGCCCCGCCCTACGCCACCGACACGCGAACCGTCAACGGCCGCTCCACCGTGGACGTCCCGGCCGCCGGTGCGACGGACCACCGGTACCGGCTGACGCTGCGCACCGTCAACGGCGACACCGAGGCCCACCGGGGCTGAGGGACCCGGCGGGCGGCATACGGCGCCCGGCGTCGGCCCGGCGGACCGTCCGCGTCGGCCGGCGGGACCGGCCGGGGAGCGGCCGGCCCCGCCGTCCGGCTACTGCGACACGCGCACGTAGTCGACGAGCATCCTCTGCGGCAGCACGGTGGTGGCGTCCGGCGCTCCGGGCCAGTCGCCGCCCACCGCGTTGTTGAGGATGATGTAGAACGGGTGGTCGTACACCCACGGTCCCCGGGTCTGCTCCACCGTCGAGCGGTCCGCGGTGAAGAAGCTCTTGCCGTCCACCGAGAAGGTCATGCGGGTGGAGTTCCAGTCCAGGGCGTAGGTGTGGAAGGCGGAGGCGAAGTCGCTGCCCGCGACCGTGTACGGCGAGCCGTAGCCGTTGCCGCCGTTGTACGCGGGGGCGTGCAGCGTGGAGTAGACGGAGTCCGCGACCTTGCCGACGTGCTCCATGATGTCGATCTCACCGCAGTTGGGCCACGGCGTACCGGTCTTGAAGTTCGAGCCCAGCAGCCAGAAGGCCGGCCACAGGCCCTGAGTGCCCGACACCTTGATGCGCGCCTCGACGTGGCCGTAGGTGAAGTTGAAGTGGTCCGAGGTGTTGATCCGCCCCGAGGTGTACTGCCCGTTGGCCTCCTTGCGCGCCTCGATGACGAGGTTGCCGTTGCCGTCCATCGACGTGTTGTCGCCGTTGGTGTAGTACTCCAGCTCGCCGTTCTGGCCGTTGCCCGGGTCCTGGGTCCACTTCGCGGTGTCCGGCTTGCTGCCCGCCGGGCCGTTGAACTCGTCGCTCCACACCAGGTGGGTGGGGTTTCCCGGGTCCGCCGGGGGCGCCGGCGGAGCGGTGGGGCTGCCGCCCGTGCCGTACACGTCGAAGGTCCACAGCGAGTAGCCGTAGCCGTTGCTGCGCGCGGTGCCGTACATCCGCACCCAGCGGCCCGTGCCGTCGACGTTCAGCGTCTCCTTGAAGCCCTTGCCGCTGGAAGTCGAGTAGATGCTGGTCCAGTTGACGCCGTCGGGCGAGGTCTGGATCTGGTAGGCGCTGGCGTAGGCGGGGTCCCACTGGAGGACGACCTTGGTGATGTGCGCGCTCGCGCCGAGGTCGACGGCGATCCAGCCCGGGTCCACCCAGCCGTTGACGTCACTGGTCGCCCAGCGGGTGGCCGGATCCTCGTCGAACGCCTTCGCCGGAGTGCAGTCGAGGCAGCTGTTGGCGTTCTGGTACGTCGAGGCGGTGGCCGGCTTCTTGTACGACAGCAAGGTCGCGCCGTCGCCCGGCGGGGTCGTCGTGCCTCCGGTGAAGACCTGGAACTCCCAGAGCGAGTAGCCGTACTGGGTGGCGCGGGCGGTGCCGTACACCCGGACGTAGCGGCCGGTGCCGGTCAGGGAGACCAGTTCGGTGCCACCGGCGCCGCTGCTCGTGCTGTAGACGCCGGTCCAGGAGACGCCGTCGGTGGAGACCTGGATCTGGTACGCCTTCGCGTACGCCGTCTCCCAGCTCAACTGGACGCCACAGACGCTCTGTACGGAGCCCAGGTCGACCTGGAGCCACTGCGGGTCGGCGGCCGCGCTGGACCAGCGGGTGCCGGAGTCGCCGTCGACCGCCGCGCCGGCCGGGGTGCCGGCGTTCTCGGTGGAGGAGGCGGTGGCGGGCCTGCGGAGCGCGGCGTTCGCCGTCGAACACGCGCTGCCGGTGCCGGCCGTGCCGTACACCTGGAACTCCCAGAGGGACACCCCGTACTGGGTCGCGCGCTGGGTGGTGGTGAGGCGGACGTACCGCCCGGAACCGCTGACGGTGAGGTTCTCGGTGCCGCCCTTGCCCGTCGTGGTCGTGTAGAGGCTCTTCCACGTGGTGCCGTCGGTGGAGGTCTGGAGCTGGTACACGGTGGCGTACGCCGTCTCCCAGGTGAGGGTGACGGAGCTGATCGTCGATCCGGTGCCGAGGTCGACCTGGAGCCACTGCGGGTCGCCGGCCGCGCTGGACCAGCGGGTACCGGGGTCGCCGTCGACCGCGGCGGTGGCCGGGGTGCCGCCGTTCTCGGTGGAGGAGGCCGTGACCGGCTTCCCCTGCGAGAGGAGGGTTCCGGCGGCGCGGGCCGGGGCCGGCGTGACGGCCAGGGCGAGCGCGGCGACGAGCGCCGTCACACACGCCAGGACCGTCATGCGGAAGGGTCCGTGAAGGGATCGAGAGGTCCGTGAGGTCCGAGAGGTCCGAGAGGACCGGGAGGATGGAGCCGGGGGTCTGCCGAACACAGCGTCTCCTTGATGTCGCCGAGCGGTGCGGGAGCGCGCGCTCCGGCCGCCGACGGGCATCGAAGCCATCAGGGGCAGGGCAGGGCTTCGCGGGACGTCAGGAGGGCGAGCGGAGAGCGGGGCCAGGAGGGCGCCCTCCGGAACCATGCCCGCCCGCCATGCACCGGTCAAGAAGTTCCACGTCTTTTCTTTTACCTTGACTTAAGTGAGCGGACTTCCCTCCCCCGCGCCGGCCGCCCGGTGCGGCGGCCGGCGGCTGATCCCGGCGGCCGTCAGCGGTTGACCGACCGCATCCCCGCCTCGTCGTAGCGCTCGCCCGCCGCCTGGGGCAGCTCGGCGTCGATGCGGGCCAGGTCCTCCTTGGTCAGCTCGATGTCGACCGCGGCGGCGTTCTGCTCCAGGTAGGCACGGCGCTTGGTGCCCGGGATCGGCACCAGGTCCTCGCCCTGCGCCAGCACCCAGGCGATCGCGAGCTGCGCCGGGGTGACGTCCTTCTCGGCGGCGATCTCCTTGACCTTCGCCGCCAGCCGCAGGTTCGCTTCCAGATTGGCGTCCGTGAAGCGGGGGTTGGCGCGGCGGAAGTCGTTCTCGTCCAGCTCGTCCGGGGAGCTGAAGCGGCCCGCGAGGAAGCCGCGGCCCAGCGGCGAGTACGGCACGAATCCGATGCCCAGCTCGCGGCAGGCCGGCAGCACCTCGGCCTCCACGTCCCGCGTCCACAGCGAGTACTCGCTCTGCACGGCGGTGACGGGGTGGACGGCGTGGGCCCGCCGGATGGTCTCCGCGCTCGCCTCGCTCAGCCCGATGTGCCGCACCTTGCCCTCGGCGACCAGCTCGCCGAGCGCGCCGACCGTCTCCTCGATGGGCACGTTCGGGTCGACCCGGTGCTGGTAGTAGAGGTCGATGTGGTCGGTGCCCAGACGCTCCAGCGAGCCGTGGACGGAACCGCGCACGTGCTCGGCCGAGCCGTCCTGGCGGCCGATGCTGCTCATGTCGCCGGGGACGGCGTCGTCCATCCGGTAGTTGAACTTGGTGGCGATGACGTACTCGTCGCGGTGGCCCCTGATCGCCTCGCCCACCAGCGACTCGTTGGTCAGCGGACCGTAGAGCTGGGCGGTGTCGAGGAAGGTGACGCCGATGTCCAGGGCCCGCCGGATGGTCGCGATGCCCTCGTCCTGGTCGGTGGTGCCGTAGAAGGCGGACATCCCCATGCATCCGAGCCCGATGGCCGATACCTGGAGGTCCCGCAGACTGCGCTCCTGCATGAGGGTCCTTTCCCGCACTGTCGATCGTCGTCCGTCCGGCGCGAGGGCCTGCTTCCATCCAGCGACGGTTTCCGCCGCCCCGCATCCCGTGGCGGGCGGCCCGCCACGCGCCCTCGCGAGCCGTACGTCCGCGACGCTACGAGTTGAAGTGCGCTCCAAGTCAAGCGGCGCGGATCGGTGGGTGCGATCTGTGGTGCCACGTGGCGCGGTCGATGGCTCCGCGTGGTGCCACTCGGTGCGCCAAGTGGTGCCACCATGAGGATGCGAGGGGGTGCGAGAGCCTCAGGAGTGCTATTCGGAGCCAACTTGTTCTGTGTATTTCCGCAGTTCAACGGGGTACGTGTCGGATCGCTCGCGGACTCGGTGCCAAAAAGACTTGCGGATGATGCCACTTTGACGCCATGATGGCGTCATGGATCTCACCCCGTACGTCGACACCCTCCGCCGCGAACTGGCGGTGGCCGCCGAAGCCGGCGGCGACGAAGCCCGCGAGCTGGCCGAGCGGCTCACCGCGCCCCTGGAGTCGGCGACCCGGCTGACGCTGCTGCACGTGCTCTCCGCCGCGATGGACGAGATCACCCGCGAACTCGCCCCCGGCTCGGTCGACGTGCGGCTGCGCGGGCTCGACCCCGACTTCGTGGTGACGCCGCCGCCCGCCGACCGCGTCCCCATGGACGAGGCCGCCGCCGTACCCGCCGAAGCGCTCGGCTCCCCGGCGCCGGCCGACGGCGACGAGGGCGGCACCGCCCGCGTCAACCTGCGTCTGCCGGCCCATCTCAAGGCCCGCGCGGAGGAGGCCGCCGCCCGCGAGGGCCTGTCGGTCAACGCGTGGCTGGTGCGCGCCGTCTCCGCCGCGGTCGAGGGCGGCGCCCGGCCCCGCACCGCGGAGCGGGCCAAGAACACCGGACACAGCTTCACGGGCTGGGTGCGCTAGCCGGACCGCGCTCCTCCCGCGCCCCTTCCTTCCCCTCACGTCCCTGCGCGCCGCCTCATCCACAGCACGCTCCCGCGGCCGGGACGCCCCAAGACTCACGAGGACGGTACAGCCATGCCTTCTTTCGACACTCCCGGACCGATCGCGGTGACCGCCCACGTCGGCGCCGGATCCCTCCACCTCACCGCGGGCGACCGCACCGACACGGTCGTGGAGGTGCGCCCCGGCGACCCGAAGCGGGACAAGGACGTGCGGGCCGCCGAACAGACGGAGGTCGGCTACGCGAACGGCGTCCTGACCGTCCGGACGAAGGAGCGCGTGTTCATCGGCCCCTCCGGCGTCGTCGCCGTGACGATCGACCTGCCCACGGGCTCGCACGTGGACATGACCGGCTCCTGGACCCAGGTGCTCGGTGAGGGCCGGCTCGGCGAGGTGCGGGTGAAGACCTCGGGCGGCGACGTCCGCCTCGACACGGCCGGCCCACTCCAGCTGACCGCCTCCCACGGCTCGATCACGGTGGACCGGGTCGAGGGCGCGGCCGAGATCACCACCAGCTCGGGCAGCCTGCGCGTCGGTCACGTCGACGGCTCCGCCGTCCTGAAGAACTCGCACGGCACCACGGTCGTCGGCAGCGCGACCGGCGAACTCCGGGTGAGCGGCGCCAACGGCGACATCGACATCCGGCGCGCCGAGGACTCCGTCACCGCCACCACCGCCCACGGCACCCTCCGGGTCGGCGAAGTGGTGCGCGGCGAGGTCCAGTTGAAGACCTCCTACGGCGCCATCGAGGTCGGCATCCGCGAGGGCACCGCCGCCTGGCTCGACGCCCACTCGGACTCCGGGCAGGTGCGCAACACGCTCACCGCCTCCCGGACCCCCGCGGAGACCGAGGAGACCGTGAAGATCCACGCCCGCACCCGGTACGGCACCATCGACGTCCGCCGCGCCCGGCCCTGACCGCCGGCCCGTCCGCGGCGGACCCGTCCGCGCCCCCGGTGACGTCAACCTCCCGCAACCAGTGACTCCGGCCTCCTGAAAGGGGAGTGCTCCATGCCTACATCTGTCATGCCCACGTCCAAACGAAACGGTCCGCGGCCGCCCGCCGCCGTCTTTGCCGTCGGTCTGCGCAAGTCCTACGGCGACAAGGCCGTGCTCGACGGCATCGACCTGGCGATCCCGGCCGGATCCGTGTTCGCGCTGCTCGGACCCAACGGCGCCGGCAAGACCACCACCGTCAAGATCCTCTCCACGCTGATCGCCGCCGACGGCGGACAGGCCCAGGTCGCGGGCCACGACCTCGCCGGCGATCCGCAGGCCGTGCGTGCCGCGATCGGCGTCACCGGACAGTTCTCCGCCGTGGACGGCCTGATCACCGGCGAGGAGAACATGCTCCTCATGGCCGACCTCCACCACCTCACCCGGCGCGAGGGGCGGCGCGTCAGCGCCGGCCTGCTGGAGCGCTTCGACCTGACCGAGGCCGCCAAGAAGCCCGCCGCCGCCTACTCCGGCGGCATGAAGCGCCGCCTGGACATCGCCATGACCCTGGTCGGAAGTCCGCGGATCATCTTCCTCGACGAGCCCACCACCGGCCTCGACCCGCGCTCACGGCACGCCATGTGGCAGATCATCCGCGAACTCGTCGCCGGCGGCGTCACCGTCTTCCTCACCACCCAGTACCTCCAGGAAGCCGACGAACTCGCCGACCGCATCGCCGTCCTGAACGACGGCCGGATCGTCGCCGAGGGCACCGCCGACGAACTCAAGCGGCTCGTCCCCGGCGGCCACGTCCGCCTCCGCTTCACCGACCCGGCCGCCTACCGCGCCGCCGCCTCGGCCCTGGGCGACGCCACCCGCGACGACGCGTCCCTCACCCTGCGACTCGCCGGCGACGGCAGCCAGCGCGCGCTGCGCTCCGTCCTCGACCGGCTGGAGTCGGCCCGCGTCGAGGCCGACGAACTGACCGTGCACACCCCCGACCTCGACGACGTCTTCTTCGCCCTGACCGGCGGCGCCGACGTCCCCGACCAGCACGAGGAGACCGTCCGATGAACTCCCTCCCGCTCGCCGCCCGCGACGCCTCCACGATGCTGCGCCGCAACCTCCTGCACGCCCGGCGCTACCCGTCCCTGACCCTGAACCTGCTGTTCACACCGGTCATGCTGCTGCTGCTCTTCGTCTACATCTTCGGTGACGTGATGAGCGCCGGCATCGGCGGCGGGGCGGGACGCTCCGAGTACCTCGCCTACCTCGTGCCGGGCATCCTGATGCTGACCATCGGCGGCACCACGATCGGCAGCGCGGTGTCCGTCTCCATGGACATGAACGAGGGCGTCATCGCCCGCTTCCGCACGATGGCGATCCACCGCGGGTCGGTGCTCATCGGGCACGTCGTCGGCAGCGTCCTCCAGTGCGTGCTGAGCGTGGTCGTGGTCGGGGCCGTGGCGGTGGCCATCGGATTCCGGTCCGTGGACGCCACCGTCCTCGACTGGGTCCTGGCGGTGGGGCTGCTGACCCTCGTCTCCCTCGCCCTCACCTGGATCGCGGTCGGCATGGGCCTGTCCAGCCCGAACGCGGAGGCGGCGAGCAACAACGCCATGCCGCTGATGGTCCTGCCGCTCCTGTCCAGCGCCTTCGTGCCGGTCGACGCGATGCCGGGCTGGTTCCGGCCGATCGCCGAGTACCAGCCGTTCACCCCGGCCATCGAGACGCTGCGCGGGCTGCTGCTCGGCACCGAGACCGGCCACAACGCGTGGCTGGCCGTGGTCTGGTGCCTGGCGCTGGCCGTGCTCGGCTACGTGTGGTCCCGGTCGCTCTTCGAGCGCGAGCCGAAGTAGCGGCCACCGCGCCACCGCGCCACCGCGCGCGGCCGTTTCGGGTGCCGGCCTGCCGGGCCGGCCGACGAAACGCGCGCACCTGACGTGAGTGCGTCGTCGCTCCGGCCGGCCGTGCTCGGCGTGCTGATTGATCTTCGAACGAGGTATCTTCCTCTCGCGGCGCGTCGAGCGTCTCTCCGCGCCGCGACAGGGAGGGAACACATGCGCGTATCACCGCTTCGGCGTCTGGCCACGTTGGCCACGACACTGGGGCTCGCCTCACTCGGGCTGCTCGGCGCGGGCGGCGCGCCCGCACAGGCCGCGACCGGCGACTGCCCGTCGGGCTACTTCTGTGCCTGGAAGACCGAGAACGGCACCGGCACCATGTTCAAGACCAACACCGACAAGGCGACGCTCGGCGCCTGGGACAACACGTTCAAGTCGGTGGTGAACCACACGTCCAAGTACGTCTGCCTGTACGACGACCCGGGCTACGGTCAGGCCGGCTCCGTCGACGTGTGGGCGCCGGACCCCGCGGGCACGGAGTGGGGCCACGCGTTCGGCGCCACCAGTTCGGTGAAGTTCGTGTCCACCGAACGGGAGTGCTCCCTGGGCCCCTACCCGCAGTGGTACTCCTCGCCCGCGCCCAAGGCGGCGGGCTTCGGCGACCTGGACGGCGACCGCCGGGCCGACGTCCTGGTCCGCGACAAGGCGGGCCGGCTGTGGTTCCTGCCCGGGGACCAGTCCGGCAAGCTGGTCGGCACCGGCGGCTGGAACGCGTTCAACGCCCTCGTCCGGCACGGCGACTTCAGCGGTGACGGCCGCGAGGACGTGATCGCCCGCGAGAAGTCCACGGGCAAGCTGTGGCTGTACCCGGGCACCGGCACCGGCGCTCTCGGCGCGCGCAAGCTCGTCGGCACCGGCGGCTGGAACGCCATGAGCCGGATCGCCGGCGTCGGAGACCTCTCCGGCGACGGCCGCGCGGACCTGCTGGCCGTCGAGAAGTCCACGGGCAAGCTGTGGCTGTACCCGGGCACCGGCACGGGCGCTCTCGGCGCGCGCAAGCTCGCCGGCACCGGCGGCTGGAACGCCATGAACGCGCTGGTCGGCGCGGGCGACATGAACGGCGACGGCCGTGCCGACCTGGTCGGCCGCGAGGCGTCCACCGGCAAGCTGTGGCTGTACCCGGGCAAGACCGGTTCCCTCGGTTCCCGGAAGCTGATCGGCGCCGGCGGCTGGAACGTCATGGACACCATCCTCGGCCTGGGCTACGTCAACGGCGACGCACACGTCGACCTCGTCACCACGACCACCAGCGGCTTCGTCGGCGACGGGTGCCGGGGCGCCGGCTGCCAACTGGTGTACGACGGCCGCGGCGACGGCGCGCTGAACGCCGGAGCGGTCACGGGCGACGACTGGTGGAAGCTGAACGGCGTCTTCTGACCGGGCACGACCACTGATCGAGCGAAGGGCCTCCGCCGTCGGGCGGGGGCCCTTTCGCCGTCCCCTGGGGTCCGCCGTCGCCACCGCACCGGCGCGGGCCATGGTGCCGGGCCCCCGGGAGGAGAAACGGGGAGTGCTCCCCACTTCATGCTAGGGTCGTCCGACGCCTGTGCGGGGAATGGTCCCCGCTTCTGTCCCGGGAGCCGCCGATGTGCCCGCAGCACCAGCACCCCACCGTTCGACTCGCCGATCTCACCCACGACTTCACCGCCGATCCCCACTCCGCCTTCACCGCGCTGCGTTCCCGCGGGCCCGTCCACCACGTGCGTTTCCCCACCGGGGACGAGTCCTGGGCGGTGGTCGGGCACGAGGAGGTGCGGGCCGCGTTCGTCGACCCCAGACTGCGCAACGACGTGCGCCACTCGGCCGAGTTCGAGGACGACGGGCTGTACGCCGTGGGCCGCAACATGCTCCAGGTCGATCCGCCCGACCACACCCGTCTGCGCACGCTGGTGGCGCGCGAGTTCACCGCCCGCCGCGTCCAGGCGCTGCGCCCCCGCGTCCAGGAGGCGGCCGGCGCGCTCCTGGACGCCGTGGCCGCCGACGGCCGCGCGGACTTGGTGGCCGCGTACGCCCACCCGCTGCCGCTCACCATCATCTGCGAGCTGCTCGGCGTGCCGGAAGCGGACCGGCCCGTCTTCCAGGCGTGGTCCGTGAAGGTCGTCGCCCTCGACGAACCGGAGGAGTCCGGCCGCGCCTCGCGGGAGATGGCCGCGTACCTCATGGGGCTGGCGGAGGAGAAGCGGCGGCAGCGCGAGGCGCCGGAGAGCGATCTGCTGCACGCCCTGGTCCGCAGTCACGACGGGGACCGCGCCGACGGTCACGACGGGACGGACGGGAAGGACGGCAGGAACGGAAACGCCGGTGACCGCGCCGACCGGCTCAGCTCCGAGGAACTGCTCGGCATGGCCTTCCTGCTGCTCGTCGCCGGGCACGAGACCACCGTCAACCTGATCTCCGGCGCCGTCCACCTGCTGCTCGGCCATCCCGAGCAGCTCGCCGCCCTCCGCGCCGACCCCGGCCTGCTGGAGGGCGCCGTGGAGGAGACGCTCCGCTTCGAGCCGCCCGTGCCGGCCGGCGCCTACCGCTACGCCGCCGAACCGGTCACCCTCGGCGGCGTCCGGATACCCGCCGGCGCGCGCGTCGTGCTCTCCATCGCCGCCGCGAACCGCGACCCCGCCCGCTTCCCCGCCCCCGAACGGTTCGACATCCGGCGCGATCCGGCCGAGACCCGCGCCCACCTCGCCTTCGGGCGCGGACTGCACCACTGCCTGGGCGCCCCGCTGGCCCGCCTGGAGGCGACCGCGGCCCTGCGCCTCCTGCTGGAGCGCTTCCCCCGCCTGGCCTTCGACGGCGACGGCGCCCCGCGGTGGCGCACCAGTCTCATGCGGGGACTGCGGGAGCTGCCGGTGCGCTGGTAGACGCACCGCCTCCCCGGCGCCGGCTCCCTCCCGGCACGGAGCCGGCGCGCCCGGGGAGGCGTCCCCGGCCGCTCGACCGGCGGTAGCATGCGGTCCGGGGAGTGCTCTCCGCCGCGGGGAGAGGACGAGGACGATGGAGTCGGGGATGGGTGGCCACGCGCCGACCGGGCGCCGCGACGCGCTGCGCAACCGGACACTGCTGACGCGGACGGCCCGCGAGGTGTTCGCCGAACAGGGCTTGGACGCCCCGCTGGACGTCATCGCCCGGCGCGCGGGGGTGGGCAACGCGACCCTCTACCGTCACTTCCCGACCCGCGCCGCGCTCGTGGACGAGGTCTTCCGGGACGCCCTCACGGAGACCATGGCCGCCGGCACCCGAGCCCGCGCCGCCGAGGACGCCTGGACCGGGCTGACGCGGTACCTGCACGCCGTGTTCGCGACGCTCGCCGCGGACCGCGGCACCAACGACCTCATGACCACGAGCCTGGAGGGCGTGACCTCGCTCGACGCCGTCCACGCCCACAACCGCGCCACCGTCGAGGAGTTGCTCCGCCGCGGTCAGGCGCAGGGCACCGTCCGCGCGGACCTCACCACCGAGGACGTCCTCCTCGCCCTGGCGGCGCTGGGCCGGGTCGTCCCCGCGCTGAGCGCGGCCGGCCCGGACGCCTGGGCCCGCCCGCTCGCCCTGCTCCTCGACGGCTTCCGCGCCCGTCCGGCCGCGCCCGCGCTGCCCGCGCCGCCCCTGACCGAGGCTCAGCTCGGCACCGTACTCCTCGCACTCGGTCCGCACCGGCGGCGTTGAGGACGGCCGCCTTCGCCGCACGGAAGGACCGGGCGTACCGCTCCGGGCGCCCGCACCGTGCGTAGGGTCACCGGTATGACGATCAACGTACGCCGATCCCGTCCGGAAGATCACGCGGCGATCCTGTCGCTCATGGACGCGGCCCGCGGAGCGGGGCTCAGCGACGAGGAACGGGCGCGTCGCGGATTCGTGCAGGGCAACCTGACCGGCGAACTCCTCGACCGTTTCGAGGAGGGGCCGGGCGTCTTCGTCGCCGACGCCGCGGGAGAGCTGGCCGGGTTCGCGATCACGAGCGAGCCGAGCCGCCTCCCGCCGCACCATCCGGCCGCGGCGGCAGTCGCCGCGGTCCTCGGGGCGGCGGACGGGCGCGACCTGGGCCGCCTCTTCCTCTACGGCCCCGTCGCCGTCGACGAACGCTTCCAGGGGCGCGGGGTGCTGACGCGGCTGCTCACCGCGCTCTGCCGCGCCCTGGCGGACGACTTCGACCTCGCGGTCGCCTTCGTGGAGACGGCCAACGAGCGTTCCCTGGACGTCCACCGGCACTACGGGATGACCGAGGCCGCCCGCTTCGAGGCGGCCGGACGCGCCTACGTCGCCTTCACCTTCTCCCCGGCGGCCTTCGCGCGGGCACGGCCCTGAGGCGCGCCTGCCGGGCGCGCGGACGTCGCCCGGCCGGCGGGTGACCCGCTAGCGGGCACGGCTCGCGACGAGCTGGGCGAGGCCGTCCAGGACGCGCTCCAAACCGAAGGCGAAGGCGTGCTCGGGGTCGTGCATGCCCTGGTGGGCTTCGCCCGCGGCGCTTCCCACCCGGGCCGCGAGGGGGAACCGGGCAGGGTCGAACACCTTGGCCAGAAGGGGTGCGTGGGCCGCCCACCACTGCCCGTCGGACAGGGCGCTGTCGCGGACGGCGGCCTGGGTGTCGAGGTCGGCGCGGGCGACGGACTGGACGAAGCCGAGCAGGAAGGTGAGGGCTGCGTCCCGCTCGACGTCGTCGAGGCCGAGGCCGTCGAACGCGGCCAGTTCGTGTTCGTACTTGGTCATGAGTCCCGGACCCAGCGGCGGGCGCGCGGTGGGCAGGGTCGCCACCCAGGGGTGGCGCCGGTAGAGGTCGCGGTTCTCGTGCGCGACGGCCGCCACCCTCGTACGCCACGGCGCGGCCGTGTGATCGGTGCGCGGCATCCGCCAGTAGGCGGCGTCCAGCATGAGAGCGAGCAGTTCCGCCTTGCCCGGGACGTACGTGTACAGCGTCATCGGCGTGACGCCCAGCCGCTGGGCGACGCCGCGCATGGTCAGCGCGTCCAGCCCGCCCGAGTCGGCGAGTTCGACGGCGGCCCGGACGACCGCGTCGACCGTCAGACCCTGCTTGGGGCCGCGCCGGGGGCCGCCTCGGTCCGGCTCGCGCCACAGCAGTTCCAGGGTGCGGGCCGGATCGTCCGCGCCGCTTCGTTCCTTGACCATGCGCCCATCCTCCCCCCTGGGAGGCCGGGTCCTCAGCCCACCCCTTCCACTCTGTACGTTGTATAGAGTACTTTGTACAGAGTTTGTTGGTCCCGAGCGCCAGGAGAAGCCATGAAGATCACTTCCACCGCCGTCTCCCTGACCGTCGACGACGTCCCCGCCTCCGCCGCGTTCCTGACCGCGCACTTCGGCTTCCAGGAGGCCATGGCCGCTGAAGGCTTCGCCTCGCTGGTCCGCGAGGACGCCGCCGATGTGATCTTCCTGCGGCGCGGCATCGAGGTCCTCCCCGAAGACGTCCGGGACCAGCGCGCCGCGGGGGTGCTCATCGCGTTCACGGTGGCCGACCTGGACGCCGAGTACGAGCGACTGCGGGCCGAGGGCGTCCGCGTCACCATGCCGCTGCGGGAGGAGCCGTGGGGCGAACGCCTCTTCCAGGTCACCGACCCGAACGGCGTGATCCTCCAGCTCGTGTCCTGGACCGCACCCGACGGGCGGTGAGCGCGTTAGCCTTGCGGGGTGATTACCTGCGTAGTCGAGTACGTGATCGATCCGTCCGAGATCGAGGCGTTCGAGCGGTTCGGTAACCGCTGGATGCGGCTGGTGGCCCGACACGGCGGAACGCACCACGGGTACTTCCTGCCGGCCGAGGGGGCCAGCGACAAGGCGCTCGCCCTGTTCAGCTTTCCCAGCCTCGCGGCCTACGAGCGGTACCGGACCCTGTTCGGCAACGATCCGGAGTTCATCGAGGCGGACCGCATCAGGGACGACAGCGGCTGCGTACTGCGCTACGAACGCACCTTCATGCGCCCGCTGCTCCCCGAGCCCCCGCGGGAGGGCACCGGGGACCGCTGACCGCGCCCGCGCGTCCCGGCCGCCGCGTGGGAGGCGGCGCTACGAACGGGGGCCGGGAGACGGCGCGGAGAGCTGGTCGCGCACCCAGGCGGGATCGGGGTTGGTGTGCGGCCGGCCCGCCACGACGACGGTCGGCACGGTCTCGTTCCCGTCGTTGGCGGCCCGCACCGCCGCCGCTCCCGCCGGGTCGCGCCAGATGTCGACCCAGTGCGCCGCGCGGGCGGCGCGGCCCAGCCGGAGGCGCAGGCGTACGCAGTACGCGCAGCCCGGCCGCCAGAAGACAATGGGCCGGCCGTCGGCCGCACTGCGCCGCTGCGCCTCCCGCGCGCCGACCGAACGCGGGAAGACCAGGGGCGAGTTCACCCCCGCGAGCGCCAGGAACGCCAGCAGGAGTGCGGTGGCCCCGCCCGGGTCTCCCGCGAAGAACTCTCCCGTCGCGGCGACCGAGCCGCAGAGCGCGAACAGGGTCGGCACAGTCCACACGCGCATCATGGTGACGCAGGCTACCGGTGATCCGAGGCGTTCGCTTAGGCGGCCAGGTCAGGTCAGGCCGGGCCGGTGCGGATGCGGATGCGGATGCGGGGGAGCGCACGGCGCCGGCCGGACGCCGGCGCTGCCCGCGGCGGAATCGCGACATCGGTCGGCGGGCCGGCCCGTGGCGCGGGCCGCCCCGCCGCAGGAGGGTGGATCCATGCCATGGATCAGCTACCGGGCGGACGACGCCTGCCTCCTGCACGCCGCCGCCATCGGCGCCGGACCCACGGTGGTCCTCCTGCACGCGGGCGGCCCCGACCACACCAGCATGCTGCCGCTCGCCGAACGGCTCGCCGACCGGCACCGCGTCGTCCTGCCGGACCTGCGCGGCTACGGCCGCTCGGTTTGCACCGACCCGGCCCGCCACACCTGGGCCCGCTACACGGCCGACGTGATCCGCCTCCTGGACCACCTCGGCGTCGCGCGTGCCGTACTCGCCGGTGCGGGCCTCGGCTCCACGATCACGCTCAGGACGGCCGCCGCCCACCCGGACCGGGTGCGCGCCGCCGTGCTGATCGGGGTGGAGGACATCGAGGAGGACGACGCCGCCAGGGAGGCGGAGGTCCGCTTCCTCGACGCGTTCGCCGCCCGGATCGCGACCGGGGGGCTGGAGGCCGCCTGGGCGCCGATCCTCGGCCGACTCCCGCCGATGGTGGGCGCCATGGTGCGCGACGCCCTGCCCCGCTGCGACCCGGCGAGCATCGCGGCCGCCGCGGCCATCGGACGCGACCGGGCCTTCCGAAGCGTCGCCGACCTCGCCGCCGTCACCGCGCCGGCCCTGGTCTTCCCCGGCGCCGACCCGCGTCACCCGACGGCACTCGCCCGCCGGGTGGCCGCCACCCTGCCCGGCGGCCGGCTCGCCGCGCCCGCCCTCGACGCCCGGCTGCGCACCGCCGAGGACCTGGCCGCCGCCGTCGCCCCGGCCGTCCGCGCCTTCCTGAACGCCTTGGACACGGACCCCGACTAGCGGCGGACGACCGAGCGGATCCAGGCCAGTTGCCGGCTGATCTCGCCGGCCTCGGCGACGTGCTCCCGGTCGGAGCCGTCGAAGACGCCGAGGAGGACTTCGGCGCCGCGCGGGGCGGTGCTCATCACCGGGCCGCCGGAGTCGCCGCCGGCGGGAATGCCGGACACCTTCTCCATGCAGAAGTCCGAGCCGCCCGGGGCGGTGTGACCCGCGCAGCGCGGATCGTCCTGCCGTACGACCCGCAGCGTCGACTGCTTGAGCACGGGGGACTGGCACGTGTTCTCGTCGCCGGTACAGGTGGCGCCCCAGCCGTACTGCCGTACGACCTGGCCCGGACGGACCCCGGTCGCAGCCAGGCGCGCCGGGCGGATCTTCATGGGCGTCACCTTGATCAGCAGCATGTCGGCGCGCGCGCTCCCGACGCGCTTGCCGGGCAGCGGCCTGACCGTGACTCCCTTGCGCATGTCGAGGCTGCCCACCCGGAACGAGATCCGTTTGTCGGCGACCGGCTGCCCCTGCTCGTAGAAGCAGTGCGAGGCGCTGATGATCCACTGGGCGGTGACCGCCGTGCCGGTGCACGCCGGTTTCCCGTCGACGAGCATGCGCACCGCCCACGGGCCGTAGTCGCTCCTGGCTCCGCCGATGACGGCGGAGGCCGGCGCGGCGGACAGGGCCCCGCCCGTCACCAGCAGGAAGAGGGTCAGCAACAGGACACGAACTCGACGCACCATCAAAACGGCTCCTCTCGTCGGCGCACGGGCCGTACGCCCGGGGAGAGGGGCCGGAAGGCCGGAAAGTTCCCTTTCGTACGCGAAAAGCCGCTGGAGCGCCGCGTGTTCACCCGCCCGTGCGCGGCCGCCGCCGGGGAGGTCACCGGGCGCGTCGCGCGGCCCACAGCGGCAGCCGTTCGAAGAAGTCGACGGCCTCCGCGCGCCACCGCGGCCGCCAGCCGGCCGCGATGGCGGCCGCCTCCTCGGCGGTACGGCGGATGTCCGCGCGCATCCGTGCGTCCACGCCGTGCCGGCCGGCGAGGCCGCGGACCTGCTCGACGGTGCCGGCCGGGCAGCCGGGGTCGGCGAGCGCCGACTCCACCAGCTCGCGTTCCGGGCCGGTCGCCGCCGCCAGGACCGCGCACACCGCGTAACTGCGGCGGCCCGCGCGCAGATCCGACCCGGCCGCCCGGCCGGTCGCGTCGGCGTCGCCGAACAGGTCCAGGTAGTCGTCGCACATCTGGCCGCCGATCCCGACCAGCGTCGCGTACCGCGCGAGTTCGCCCTCGTGGGCGGCCGGGTCCGCGCCCGCCGCGAGCAGGCCCAGCCGCAACGGGGCGAGCACCGAGTACCGGGCGCTCTTGTACTCGGACACCAGGTCCAGCAGCGCGCGGTCGGGCAGCGGGCCGAAGTCGCGTTCGAGGTCGAGGAACTGTCCGACGACGGTGTCCGCGCCCACCGTCGCCTGCACGGCCGCCATCGCCTGCCGCAGCTCACCGGGCACGGGCGCGGTGAGCAGCACCCGCACCGACAGGAACGCGGCCAGGTCCCCGGCGAGGACCGCCAGCCCCAGCGCCGTCTGCGGACGGTCGGCGAAGCGCTCGCGGTAGGCGTAGTACACCGACGGCGCTCCCCGGCGCACCGGGGAGTCGTCGACGATGTCGTCGTGGATCAGGCCGTGGGTCTGGAGCAACTCGACGCTGAGCGCGGCCTCCTCCAGCCCGGCCACCGCCTCGGAGGTCACCAGCCGGGCCGCCTCGTACAGCAGCGCGACGCGCAGCCGCTTCCCGCCGCGCAACGACATGTCCCGCACCAGTGCCAGGGCCTCGGGCGCGAACGAACCGAGCGGGGACAGCTGGTGGGCGACCGTGTCGAAGTAGTCGGCGAACCGGGCGTCGAAGCGGTCCCGGTGTGCGGTGAGCCGGTCACGGACACCGGTCTCGGTCTCGGCGGGCATGGCTCTCTCCGGGGCGCTCGGCAAAAGCGGGACGGCGCCGGCGGGCACCGTCGGTCCGCATTCAACACCACCGCGCCGAACGCGCCCGCACCCGCTCAGGCCGACTGGATCAGTCCGGCCCGGTAGGCGAGCGAGACGAGCTGGACGCGGTCGCGCACGTCGAGTTTGCAGCGCAGCCGGTAGAGGTGGGTGCGTACGGTGGTCACTCCGATCGACAGCTGCTCGGCGACCTCCTCCGTGGAGTGGCCGTGTGCCAGCAGGGTCAGCACCTGGCGCTCGCGGGCGGTGATCTCCTCGGTGGGGATGCGCAACGCCTCGCTGCGGCCGCGGCTGTCGCGCCGGTACCAGTCGACGAGCCGGGTGGCGATCTGCGGAGCGAGTGTCGTCTGGCCCTTGGCGGCGGACCGTACGGCGGCGCTCAGCTCCTGCCCCGTGGCGCCGCGGACCAGTACGCCGTTGACACCGAGGTGCAGCAGGCTGACGAGGGTCTCGTCGTCGTCGTTCATGGCCAGCGCCACGACGCGGGGCGGCGTCTCTCCGGGCTCACGGAGGAGTCGGCGGATCATCTCCGTGCCGTTGATGCCCTGGAGGTCCAGACCGGTCACGACCACGTCGGGCCGCTGGGCGCGCGCCATCATGATCGCTTCCATACCGCTGTTGGTGGTGCCAATGACCAGCATGTCCGGTTCGGCCTCGATGAGACTGCGAAGCCCGTCAAGAACGATCGGCAGGTCGTTGCAGACCAGTACTCGAAGGGACATTTGTCATCCTTGGGTCGGGGATGGTGACACCCTCTTCGTTCAGCCGCATCACGCTATCAGCATCTGATCTGCACATGACCCTTTCATATCAAGGGAGATGGCATCTCTTGACGTGCGACAACAAGGCTTCGGCTCCTGTCGGTCCTGTCAAGACGTCCTCCATGAACATCCCGTGGCGCCGGCCCCGCGCCCGGTGCCCCGGCCGGAACGGACGCGCGCCGTCCGCACCGCTGTGAGCCGGGGTAAGCGCAGCGTTGAACAGCCCTGCGACGCAGGTCAATGCGGCGCGGACGACCGCCCGGAAAGCGGTGGGTAGGTTCGGCCGTCGGTGGCGCCCGCAGCCACCGCATCCGAACCGGTTTCAGGAGGTCCCCATGGTCGTCTGTCCTGAGTGCGAGGAGGGGCTGGCTCTCCCGGCCGGGTCCAGGAAGGGCGAGATCCTCGACTGCTCCGGGTGTGCGAGCGAGCTCGAAATCCTCGCCCTCGACCCGGTCCTGGTCGCCCTGGCGCCCGAGGTCGAGGAGGACTGGGGCGAGTGACCGGGCACCGCTCCCTCCTGGGCAACCGTGACTTCATGGTCTTCTGGGCCGGAGACACGGTTGCCCAGTTCGGCAGCCAGGTCACGCTCCTGGCCGTGCCGCTGACCGCCGCGGTCACCCTGAAGGTGGACGCGAAGGCGATGGGTGTGCTGAACGCCGCCTCCTACCTTCCGTTCCTGGTGCTGACCCTGTTCGCCGGCGTCTGGGCCGACCGCTACCGGCGCCGGCCGGTGATGCTGGCGAGCACCCTGTGCCGCGCCGCCCTGCTCGCCCTCATCCCCCTGCTGGCCGCCCTGGACGAGCTGAACCTCGGCTACCTGGTCGCGGTCGCGCTCGCCGTCGGCGTGTTCACGGTCCTGTTCGAAGTGACGTACCAGTCGTATCTGCCGTCGCTGGTGGACCGCGACAACCTGATGGAGGGCAACAGCAAGCTCCAGGTCAGCGCGTCGGCGGCACAGGTCGGCGGTCCGGCCCTGGCGGGCTGGCTGGCGGGCTGGCTGACACCGCAGACGGCGATCCTGGTCAGCGCGATCGCGTTCGCCGTCTCGGCCGGCGGACTCGGTCTGGTCCGCAAGCGGGAGCCCGCCCCGCCCCGGCCCGTCGAACACCCGCCGGTACGGGGGCAGATCGCCGAGGGACTGCGGTTCACCTTCGGCAACCGGGTCCTGCGCGCCTGCGTGCTGGAGGCCGCCACGTACAACATGTTCTGGCTGGTGCTGGAGACCGTCTTCCTGCTCTACGCCACCCGGGAACTGGGTTTCTCGCCCGGGACGGTCGGTCTGGTCCTGGGCGGCGGCGCGGTCGGCTCGCTGGCCGGTTCGCTGATCGCCAAGCGGATCTCCGAGCGCCTCGGCCTCGGCAACACCGTCACGCTCGCGATGGTGCTGGGCTGCGCCGCGCCGGTGCTGGTGCCGCTCGCGGGCGGTCCGCGCCCCGTGGCCCTGGGGCTTCTCCTGCTGTCGTTCTTCATCGGCGGGGTGGGCACCATGGTCGCCAACATCCAGGTCGTGAGTCTGCGGCAGACCATCACACCCAACGCGATGCTGGGCCGGATGAACGCCAGCTACCGCTTCCTGTCCTGGGGCGTGGTGCCGCTGGGCGCGCTGCTGGGCGGCTGGCTCGGCGACTCGATCGGACTGCGCCCGTCGCTGTTCGTGGGCGCGGCCGGCCTCTTCGCCTCGGCGCTGTGGATCGTGTTCTCCCCGATCCGCGCGATGAGCGAACTCCCGCCGCCCGCCGACGACATGGCGGCGGACGCGGCGGACGACGGCGGCACGGACGACGCGGTCGAGGCGAAGACCGGCGATCCGAACGCGGAAGCGGTCGCCGACCACTGAACGGACCGAGAGGCGGAACTCGTGAACACGTTGCCGGTGCAGGAGTTGGTGTCGAGGGCCGCCGAGGCCCGTCCCGAGGCGATCGCCGTCGTCCAGGGAACCCGCCGCCTCACCTATCGGACCCTGGTGCGCCGGGCCGAGTCGCTGGCGCTCCGGCTCCAGGAATCGGGAGTGTCGCCGGGCGACCGCGTGGTGCTGGCCACGACCCGGTCGCCCGAGATGGTGGTCGGCATGCTCGCCGTGCTCCGGGCGGGCGCGGCGTACGTCCCGGTCGACCCCGGCTATCCGGCCCAGCGGCTGGAGTTCCTGATCAGGGACGCCGGCGCCCGCCTGGTGCTCACCGAGCCGGAGGTGCGGCCCGCGCTGCCCGCACTCGACTGCCCGGCCCTCGACGTGCCGCGTGACGAGGACGGCGGCGAGCGGCGAGCGGCCCCCGTGCACACGGACGGGTCGGACCTCGCCTACTGCATCTACACCTCCGGCTCCACCGGCCTGCCCAAGGGCGTGGAGATCGTGCACGAGGGCCTGTCCCACCTGGTCGCCTGGCACCGTGAGGCGTACGGACTGACCCCGCGGGACCGCACCACCCAGATCGCGGGCACCGCCTTCGACGCCTCGGTGTGGGAGATCTGGCCGACGCTCGCCGCCGGCGCCGAACTGCACCTGGCCGCCGAGGAGCACAGCTCGGCGGCCGAACTGGTGGAGTGGCTGACCGGGGCGGGGATCACCGTCTCGTTCCTGCCCACCCCCCTGGCCGAACTGGTGATCGCCGAGAAGTGGCCGACCGGAACCCGGCTGCGCTACCTGCTCACCGGCGGCGACCGGCTGCACCGCCACCCGCCCGCGGGACTGCCGTTCACCCTGGTCAACCACTACGGCCCGACCGAGTGCACCGTCGTCGCCACCGCGGGCGAGGTGCCCGCGGGCGACGAGGACCGCGAGCCGTCCATCGGGCGGCCCATCCGCGGCATCGAGGCCCGGCTGCTCGACGACCGGGGCGCGGACGTGCCCGACGGCGCCGAGGGCGAGCTGTTCCTCGGCGGCACGGGACTGGCCCGCGGCTATCTGAACCGGCCGGAGCTCACCGCGGAGCGCTTCGTCACCCTGGAGCCCGACGGCTCGCGGTACTACCGCACCGGAGACCTCGCCGTGCGCGACCCGGACGGCAGCCTGCGGTTCGTGGGCCGCGCCGACGGCCAGGTCAAGCTGCGCGGCTTCCGGATCGAACTCGGCGAGATCGAGTCCGCGCTGTGCGCCCACCCGCGGATCAGCGGCGCGGCGGTCGCCCTGCGCGAGGACGTCCCCGGCGACCCGAGGCTGGCCGCCTACCCGGTGTTCCGGCCCGGCGAGCGGCCGGACGCCGCCGCACTGCGCTCCTGGCTCGCCGAACGGCTCCCCGGACACCTGGTCCCCGCCTCCTTCACGCCGCTGGACGCGCTGCCGCTCACCCGCAACGGCAAGGTCGACCGGTCCGCCCTGCCGGCCCCCGCCGCGGGCCGCGACGAGCTGGCCGGCGCGTACGTGGCGCCGGCCGAGGGCGTCGAGGCCGACCTCGCGCGGCTGTGGCAGGAGGTGCTCGGCGTGGACCGGGTCGGCGCGCTGGACGACTTCTTCCTGCTGGGCGGCAACTCCCTATCGGCGGCCCGGGTGACGGGACGGCTGCGCGAACGCCTCGCCGTCGAACTGCCGCTCACCGCGGTGTTCGCCGAGCCCACCGTCCGCGGACTGGCCGGCGCGGTGGCCGCCGCGCCCCGGCGCGCGGACGCACGGCCCGAGCCGGCGACCGCCGACCGTTCCGGGCCGCTGCCGCTGTCGCCGTCCCAGCGCCGGATGTGGCTGATGCACGGCCTCGACGACTCCGGCACCACCTACAACGTGCCGCTCGCCTTCGAGCTGACCGGACCGCTGGACGAGGCGGCGCTGCGGCAGGCGCTGCGCTCGGTGGTGGAGCGCCACGAGGCGCTGCGCACACGTTTCGTGGTCGAGGGCGGCACACCCCTCCAGGTCGTCGGCGCCGTGCCCGACCTCGACCTCCCGGTGGTCGAGGTCCGCGACGACGCGGAACGGCTCGGCCGCGCGGAGCGGATCGCCCGGCACCGCTTCGACCTCACCACCGGTCCGCTCATCCGCTGCGAACTGCTGCGCCTGGGGGAGGAACGGCACGTCCTGCTGGCGGTCCTGCACCACATCGTCTTCGACGGCTGGTCGCTCGGCGTGTTCAGCCGCGACCTCGCCGACTGCTACGAGGCGGCCCGCGCCGGCCGCGCGCCCGCGCCGCCCCCGGCCGTGCAGCCCGCGGACCTCGCCGGACAGCTCCAGCACGCGGCGGACGCGGCGGCGCAGGGCCCCCACGCGGAGTACTGGCGCGGCGCGCTGGAGGGCGCGCCGCAGGACCTCGCACTGCCCACCGACTTCGTACGCCCGTCCCGGCCCACCAACCGCGGCGGCCGGGTGAGCCTCGACATCGAGCCCCGGACGCTGGACGCGCTGCGGACCCTGTGCCGGGCCGAGGGCGTCACCCTGTTCATGGCCCTGGCCGCGCTCTGCCAGGCGTATCTGAGCCGGATCACCGGCGCCGAGGACGTGGTGATCGGCAGCCCGGTGGCCGGCCGCGACGCGCCCGGCAGCGAGCCGCTGGTCGGCTGCTTCATCAACACCCTGCCGCTGCGCACCGACCTGAGCGGCGAGCCCGGTTTCCGCGACCTGCTGCACCGGGTCCGCGCCGTCGTCCTGGGCGCGTTCGAGCACCAGGACACGCCGTTCGAGCGGATCGTGGAACTGGCCGCGGCCGGCCGCTCCGCCGACCAGAACCCGGTCTACCAGGTGGTGTTCGCCCTGGAGGACGCGCACCGCGCGGAGTTCGGCCTCGGCCCGCTCAGCGCCACCGTGACCGAACTGGACGCCGGCACCGCGCGCGCGGACCTCAGCTTCTCCGCCACCCCGCACAGCGGCGGCCTGCGGCTCACCGCCGAGTACCGGTCCGACCTGTACGCCCCGGACACCGTCCGCGGGACGCTCGCGACGATCCGCACCCTGCTCGACGCCGCGCTGACCGAGCCCGACCGGCCCTTCACGCTGCTGCCGCTGCTCGACGCGGACGAGTACCACGACCAGGTGCACACCTGGAACGACACCGCGCGCCCCTTCGAGGACGCGGCGACCGTGCACGAGCTGATCGAGCGCCGGGCGGACGCCGCCCCGGACGCGGTCGCGGTGGTGTTCGAGGACCGCGCCGCGCTGACCTACGGCGAGCTGGACCGCCGCGCCAACGCGCTGGCGCACCGGCTGCGCGACCTCGGCGTCGGCCGGGAGAGCCGGGTCGGACTCTGCGTGGAGCGCTCGCCGGAACTGGTGGTCGCCGTCCTCGCGGTGCTCAAGGCCGGCGGCGCGTACGTGCCGCTCGACCCGGCCTACCCCGCCGACCGGCTCGCCTTCATGCTCGCCGACAGCGCCGCCCCGGTCGTGGTGACCCAGTCCGCGGTGCGCGGGCGGCTGCCCGGGACGACGGCCGCGGTGATCGAGCTGGACACCGACGAGACCTGGACCGCGCTGCCCGACACCCGGCCCGAGCCGCTCTCCGGGCCGGACGATCTCGCCTACGTGATCTACACCTCCGGTTCCACCGGACGGCCCAAGGGCGTGCTGATCGAACACCGCTCGGTCTGCAACTTCATGGCCAACGTCCACGAGATGTTCGGCCTCGGCCCCGACGACCGGATGCTCCAGTTCGCCTCGCTGAGCTTCGACGTCTCGGCGTTCGAGATCTTCGGCGCGCTCACCAGCGGCGCCCGGCTCTGCCTCGCCCGGCAGGAGACCCTGCTGTCGGTGCGCGCGCTGAGCCGGTTCATGACCGAGCAGGGCATCACCGTGATGGACATGCCGCCCGCGGTGATGAAGCTGCTGCCCGGGCAGGAGTTCCCGGCGCTGCGGATCGCCTTCGTCGGCGGCGAGGCGTTCTCCGGCGGCCTGGTCGACGACTGGTCGGTCCCCGGCCGGCGCTTCATCAACGGCTACGGACCCACCGAGGGCACCGTGACGGTGATCGCCGAGGAATGCCGCCCCGGCGCCTACGAGGGATCACCGCCGATCGGACGGCCGATGGGCAACATGCGGGCCTACGTCCTGGACCGGCGCCGGCAGCTGCTGCCGACCGGGACACCGGGCGAACTGTGGATCGGCGGCGCCGGACTGGCCCGCGGCTACCTGGGACGGCCCGAGCTGACCGAGGAGCGCTTCAAGCCCGACCCGTTCCTGCCCGACCCGGACGCGCGGATCTACCGGACCGGCGACCTGGTCAGACTGCTGCCCGACGGACGCCTCGACTTCCTCGGCCGGGTCGACGACCAGGTCAAGCTGCGCGGCTTCCGGATCGAACTGGGCGAGGTCGAAACGGTGCTGGCCGAGCACCCGGGGGTGCGCGCCGCCGCCGTGCTGCTGCGCGAGGACAACCCCGGCCACCCGAGGCTGGTCGGGTACGCGGTCGCCGCGGACGACGCCCTCACCGCGGCCGAACTGCGCGCCCACCTGGCGGACCGGCTCCCGGCGCACATGGTGCCGGACGCCTTCGTCCTGCTGGAGGCGCTGCCGCTCAGCCCCAGCGGCAAGATCGACCGCCGCTCGCTGCCGGCTCCCGCCGCGGCCGACCTCACGGCGGCCCGCGCCGTCGTCAAGCCCCGCAACCGCCGTGAACGCACGCTCGCCGAACTCTGGTGCGCCCTCCTGCACGTACCGGAACTCGGCGTGCACGACAACTTCTTCGAACTGGGGGGCAACTCCATCGCCGCGGTGCAGCTGGTGTGGGACATCCACAAGAGCTTCGGAGTGGAGCTCGCGCTCCGCGAGGTGTTCGACCATCCCACCGTGGCCTCGCTCACCCCTCGCATCGAGGCGGCGATGCTCGCCGCGCACGCCGCCCGAGCCTCGTTGGCCGTGGACCCGAAAGGCAGCGCCCGATGACCGAGAACCTTGCCGACCTCTCCGCCGAGGAGCGCGAACGGCTCCTCGACCTGCTCCAGGACGAGGCGGCCGACGGCCCGTCCGACCGGATACCCGCGGCCGCGGCCCACGGTCCCGCCCCGGCCTCGTACGCGCAGCGCCGCCTGTGGTTCGTCGACCGCTTCGACCCCGGCAACCCGGCCTACAACGTGCCGCTGGCGGCCCGGATCACCGGTGACCTCGACCTGGACGCGCTGGCCGCGGCGCTGCGGACGGTGGTGGACCGGCACGCGGCGCTGCGCACCGCCTTCCGCGAGGCAGACGGCGAACCGGTGCAGGTCGTCGCCGGGCGGGCCGAGGTCGAGCTGACCGTCCTGGACCCGGAGCAGGCCGGACCGGTGGACGAGTGGATCACCGCCGAGACGCACCGCGTCTTCGACCTGACCGAGGGCCCGCTGCTGCGCGCGGCGGTGCTGCGCGAGGCGGCCGACTCGCACGTGCTGCTGCTGGTGGCGCACCACGCGGTCGTCGACGGCTGGTCGCTGGGCGTGGTGATGCGCGAACTCGGCGACTACTACGCCCAGTCGAGCGAAGGCCGTACGGTCGAGCAGGCCGCGCCGCCGGTGCAGTACGCGGACTTCGCCGCCTGGCAGCGCGGCCGCCTGGACGACGGCGCGCACCGCGCCGACCTGGAGTACTGGCGTACGTCGCTGCACGGCGCGCCCCCGGTGCTCACGCTGCCCCGGGACCGCCCGGCGCCCGGCGCCGAGCGCTACGCCGGAGAGGTGTGCTCGGCCCGCGTCCCCGCCGGGACGCTGACCGGGCTGCGCGCGCTGGGCGCCTCCGGCGGCGCCTCCACGTTCATGATCACGCTGGCCGCCTTCCAACTGCTGCTCGGCCGGCTGGCCGGCACCGAGGACGTGGTGGTCGGCGTCCCCACGGCCGGCCGCTCCCGGCCCGAACTCGCCGACGCGGTGGGCTGCTTCCTCAACACGCTGGCCCTGCGCGCGGACCTCGGCGGCGAGCCGACCTTCCGCGGCCTGGTGGAGCGGGTCAGCCGCTCCACCCTCGCCGCCTACGAACACCAGGAACTGCCCTTCGAACACCTGGTGGAGGAGCTGCGGCCGGAGCGCGGCGCCGCGCACACCCCCTTCTTCCAGGTGATGTTCAACCACACCAACACGGTGGAGACCGCCGACCGGCTGGGCCCGCTGCCCCTGGAGTTCCTCGAACCGTCCCGCCCGCCCGCCAAGTTCCCGCTCACCCTCTACGCGCGCGAGACCGGCGACGAACTGGTGCTGCAAGCCGTCTTCCAGACCGCGCTGTACCGCCCGGAGCGCGTCGAACACCTCCTCGGCCAGCTCGTCCGGCTGCTGGAACAGGCCGCCGCCGCCCCCGACACGCCGATCTCGCGCCTCTCCCTGGTCCTCCCCGCCGGCGAGCGGACGCTGCCCGATCCCGCGCGGACGCAGAAGGCCGAGCCCCAGCCCACCGTGCGCGACCTGGTGCACGCGCAGCTGGTGCGCGCCCCCGACGCGACGGCCGTGGAGTGCGGCGCCCAGCGCTGGAGCTACGCGGAGCTGTGGGAGCGGGCGGAGGCCATCCGCACCGCCCTCGGCCTGCGCCCCGACAGCGCGGAGCGGCCCGTGGTCGCGGTCTCCGGACACCGCAGCCCGGCCCTGGCCGCGGCGATGCTCGCGGTGCTCGCGGGCGGCGGCGTGCTGGCCACCGTCGACCGGCAGCTGCCCCGGCTGCGCCAGCAGAGCCTGCTGAGCCGGTCCGGCGCCACCCGGGTGGTCCTGGTCACCGCGCCGGAGGACGGCGAGGACTCGCCGCTGCGCCGCGACGGACTGGGCGTGCTGGAGGTGCCCCGGGACACCGGGCTCCCGCTCGGCGACCTCGGGCCGTGCGAGCCGGGCCGCACCTACGGCAGCGAGGCCGGATACCTGTTCTTCACCTCCGGCACGACCGGCGTCCCCAAGGGCGTCCTCGGCCGGGAGAGCGGACTCGCCCACTTCCTGACCTGGCAGCGCGACACCTTCCAGGTCGGCGCCGGCGACCGGACCGCCTTCCTCACCGGGCTCTCCTTCGACGTCGTGCTGCGCGACCTGCTGCTCCCGCTGGTCTCCGGCGCCACCCTGTGCGTGCCCGAGCGGGGCGACGAGCTGCTGCCCGGCGAACTGCCCGGCTGGCTGGCGCGGGAGCGGATCACCGTGCTGCACACGGTGCCCGCGCTCGCGACCGCCTGGCTGGCCGAGCGCCCCGCCGAGGACACCGGGCCCACCGCCCTGCGGCTGGCCTTCTTCGCGGGCGAGCCGCTCACGGACACCTTGGTGGAGCGCTGGCGGGCGGCCCACCCGGACAGCACCGTGGTCAACCTGTACGGCCCGACCGAGACCACCCTCGCCGCCTGCTCCTGGACCGTCCCCCAGCCGCCCGCCGCCGGCGTGCAGCCGGTCGGCCGCCCGCTGCCGGGCGGCCAGGCGCTGGTGCTGAACGCCTCCGGGACGCCCTGCGGGATCGGCGAGGTGGGCGAGATCGTCCTGCGCACCCCGTACCGCAGCCTCGGCTACGTCTGCGTCGAGGAGGAGGAGACGGGCGCACGCACCGCCTTCCGGCCCAACCCGGCCACCGGCGACCCCGACGACCTGCTCTACCACACCGGCGACCTGGGCCGGCACCGGCTGGACGGCACACTGGAGATCCTGGGCCGCAGGGACCGCCAGGTGAAGATCCGCGGCGTGCGCGTCGAACCCGACGAGGTGGCGGCGGTGCTCGCCCGGCACCCGGGCGTCCGCCGGGCCGTCGTCGCGGGCACACCGGCACGCGACGGGGAGGTCCGGCTGACCGCCTACGTGGTGGCCGCCACCGAACCCGCCCCGACCGCCGCCCAGTTGCGCGGCTACCTCGGCAAGCGGCTCCCGGCCGCCGCGGTGCCCGCCGGCTGCCTCTTCCTGGACGCCGTGCCGGTCACCGCCAACGGCAAGACCGACTGGGCGGCGCTCCCGAAGCCGGAGGCGGCCGCCGAGGAGGAGTGGGTGGCGCCCCGCACCGGCACCGAACAGCGGCTGGCCGCGCTGATGGCCGAACTGCTCGGCGTGGACCGGGTCGGCGCGCACAGCGGCTTCTTCGCCCTCGGCGGCCACTCGCTGCTCGCCATGCAGCTGGTCTCCCGCATCGCCGACGCCTTCGGCGTCACCCTGCCGCTCAAGGCGGTGTTCGAGAACCCGACCGTGGCCGGACTCGCCGAGCTGGTCGACGCGGAAGCGGTGCGTGCCGATGGCGACTGACCACCCGGCCGTCCAGGAGCACCCCACCTCGCCGACCCAGCGCCGGCTGTGGCTGGTGGACAGGATCGCGCCCGGCGGCTGCGCCTACACCGTGCCGCTCGCGGTACGCGTCCACGGCGCGCTCGACGAGCGGGCGCTGCGCGCCACCCTGGACCGGATCGTCGCCCGGCACGAGGTGCTGCGCACCACCTTCCACCTCGTCGACGGCGAACCGGTGCAACGGGTGCACCCGGCCCGGCCGCTGCCGCTGGCCGTGCGCGACCTGACCGGCGAGTCCGACGCGCGGCGGTGGGTGGACGAGGCGGTCGAGCGTGCCTCCCGGCAGGTGTTCGACCTGGCGACAGGCCCCCTGTTCACCGCCGAGCTGCTGCGGATCGGCCCGACGGAGCACGTGCTCTCGCTGGCCGCGCACCACATCGTGATCGACGGCTGGTCGCTGGGCCGGCTGCTGTCCGAACTGGAGACCCTCTACGCGGACTTCGCCGCCGGCCGCCCCGACTCGCTGCCGCCGCTGCCGCTCCAGTACGGCGACTACGCGCGCCGCCGAAGCGGCCCGGACGGCGAGGGGTCCGGCGAACGCGAGCGCGCCTACTGGCGCACCGCGCTCGACGGCGCCCCACCGGTGCTGGAACTGCCCTCCGTCCACCCGCGCACCGGCGCCGCCGGGAGCGGAGCCGGAGCGCTGCGCACCGCGCGACTGCCGGCCGCGCTCGCCGAGGACCTGGCCGAGCTGGCGGAGCTGCACGGCGGCACCCTCTTCATGACCCTGCTGACCGCCTTCGACGTGCTGCTCCACCGCTACACCGGACGCACCGACCTGGTCGTCGGCACCCCGGTGGCCGGACGGCTCAGCGCCGACGTCGAGCCGATGATCGGCTGCTTCATCAACACCCTGCCGCTGCGCGTCCGGATCGACCCGCGGCGGACCTTCACCGACCTCCTGGGCGACGTCCGCGAAGTGGCGCTGGGCGCCTACGACCACCAGGCCCTCTCCTTCGAGGAGATCGTCGACGCGGTCCAGCCGGACCGCTCCGCCCCGCTCGCCCCGCTGTTCCAGGTGATGTTCGCGGTCAACAACACCCCGCCGCCCGCCGCGCCCCGCGGTCCGCTGCGTGTCGAGCCGCTGCCCGCGCGGCGCAGCGAGGTGAAGTACGACCTCAACATGTCGGCCGCGTACGGCCCCTCGGGGATCGACCTCGCGGTCGAGTACCGCACCGACCTGTTCGACGAGGGCTGGGTGGACCGGTTCCTCGCCCAGCTGCGCACCCTGCTCCAGGCCGTGGTGGAGGACCCGGACCGGCCCGTCGGGGACCTGCCGGTGCTGCCCGCGGCCGAACGCCGACTGCTGCTGCGCGAGTGGAACGCCACCGCCGTCGACCACCCGCCCGTGGACGCCGTGCACGAGCTGATCCACCGGCAGACGGACCGGACGCCCGAGGCCGTGGCGGTGTCCTTCGAGGGCGCCGAGCTGACCTACCGGGAGCTGGAGGGGCGCGCCAACCGCCTGGCCCACCGGCTGCGCGCGCTCGGCGTGCGGCCGGGTGAGCTGGTGGGCCTGTGCCTGCACCGCTCGACGGAACTGGTGATCGCGCTGCTCGCGGTGCTCAAGGCGGGCGGCGCCTATGTGCCGCTCGACCCGGACCACCCCGAGGAGCGGCTCGCGTTCGTGTGCGAGGACGCCGGGGCGAAGGTGGTGCTCACCCACGCCGCCGCCCGCGACCGGGTGCCCTCGGCCGCCCCGCTGGTGATGGACCTGGACGAGGAGGCCGCCGCCCTGGAACGGTGCACGCCGCACCGGCCCGAGCCGGTCAACGCACCGGACGACACGGCGTACGTCATCTACACCTCCGGCTCCACCGGAACGCCCAAGGGCGTGGTCAACAGCCACCGGGGCATCGTCAACCGGCTGCGCTGGATGCAGGACCGCTTCGGCCTGCGCGGCGACGACACCGTGCTCCAGAAGACGCCGTACGGCTTCGACGTCTCGGTCTGGGAGTTCCTCTGGCCGCTGATGACCGGCGCCCGGCTGGTGGTGGCCCGCCCGGACGGCCACAAGGACCCGCGCTACCTGGCCGGTCTGATCCGCGCCGAACGGGTCACCACCGCCCACTTCGTCCCCTCCATGCTGGAGGTGTTCCTGGAGGTGGAGGAGGTCTCGGACCTCACCTCGCTGCGCCGGGTGGTGTGCAGCGGCGAGGCGCTGCCGGCCGCCCTGGCCCGCCGCTTCCTGGCCGAGGCCGGCCACTGCGGCCTGCACAACCTGTACGGCCCCACCGAGGCGGCCATCGACGTCAGTCACTGGGAGTGCCGCCCCGACGAGCCAGGGCCGGGCGTCCCGATCGGGCGCCCCATCGCCAACACCCGGCTGTACGTGCTCGACGAGCGCGGCGCGCCCGCCCCGGTCGGCGTCCCCGGCGAACTGTGCATCGCCGGCGTCCAGGTGGCGCGGGGCTACCTCAACCGGCCGGAACTCACCGCCGAGCGCTTCGTCACCGACCCCTTCCACGGCGGCCGCATGTACCGCACCGGCGATCTGGCGCGCTGGCGGCCGGACGGCGCGCTGGACTTCCTCGGCCGGCTGGACGACCAGGTGAAGCTGCGCGGCTTCCGCGTCGAACTCGGCGAGGTGGAGGCCGTCGCCGGGGCCGTGGACGGGATCCGCAACGCCGTCGCGCTCGCCCGGGACCAGCGGCTGGTCCTCTACGCCGTCGGCGACCGCGAACGGGTCGACACCGCGCGGCTGAGGGAGGCGATGGGCCGCTCGCTGCCCGAGTACATGGTGCCCGAGACCGTGGTGTGGCTGGCGGAGATCCCGCTGTCGCCCAACGGCAAGGCGGACCGCAAGGCGCTGCCCGACCCCGGCCCGGTCACCGACGAGAGCGAGCACGTCGCGGCCCGGGACGGTCTGGAACTGGCGCTGGTGGCCCTGTGGGAGGACGTCCTCGGCCGTCGTCCCGTCGGCGTCACCGACGACTTCTTCGACCTGGGCGGGACCTCGCTGCGCGCCGTGCGGCTGCTGTCCCGGGTGGCCGCCGAACACGGCCGCGAGCTGCCGCTCTCCTCGCTGTTCGCCGGCGGGGCGACCGTCGAGCGGATGGCCGCCGAGCTGCGGACCGGCCCGTCCGGCGCCTGGTCGCCGATCGTGCCCATCCGGGCCGCCGGCTCCCGGCCGCCGCTGTTCTGCCTGCCGCCCGCGGTCGGCAACGCCCTCAGCTACCTCGACCTGACCCGGCACCTGCCCGAGGACCAGCCGGTGTACGGCCTCCAGTCCTTCGGCCTGGACGCCGGACAGCACCCGGTGGACCTGCTGGAGGAGGCGGTGGAGCACTATCTCGACGCCATCGTCGGCGTGCAGCCGGACGGCCCGTACCACCTCGTCGGCTTCTGCGTCGGCAGTGTGGTCGCCTACGCCGTCGCCCAGCGGCTGCGCGGGACCGGGCGCGAGGTGGCCTCGCTCACCATGCTCGACGGCGGCCCGCCGAACCTCGACAACGGTCTGGAGCAGGCGGACGAGGCCGACCTCGCCGCCTGGTTCGGCTGGGAACTGGGCCGGGCCGCCGACCGGCGCCTGGAGATCGACCCGGACGAGCTGCGCACGGTGCCGCCGGAGCGGCTCACCGAGGAGCTGCTGTCCCGGGCGGCCGCCGCCGACGTCCTGCCCCCGGACACCGCGACCGGCCAGCTGTCCCGGCTGATGGCGGTGTTCAACGCGAACGTCAGGGCGGTGCGCGGGTATCCGCTCACACCGTGGGACGGCCCGCTGACCGCCGTACGCGCCGCCGAGGAGCCGCACAGCCCGGTCACCGGCTGGCAGCGGCTGCTCGACCGGCCGCTGCGGATCCACGACGTCCCCGGCGACCACTACACCATGATGCGACCCCCGCACGTGCCCGCGCTCGCCGAGCTGCTGGCCCGGGCGACCGACCCCGACACCCCCGGCGGTGCCCGATGACCACCACCGACCAGACCGCCACCGACCCGGCCGCCACCGACCCGGCCGCCACCGACCCGGCCGCCACCGATCCGGCCGCCACCGATCCGGCTGCCCCGGAGCCGGCCGCCGCCGATCCGGCTGCCGCAGAGCCGGCCGCCACGGTGACCGATCCGGCCGCCACGGCGACCGCCCGCGCCGGTCTTCCGCTCGCCGAGCGGGCGCTGCGCGTACGGCAGCACATCGTCGCCATGGCGGCGAGCCCCGAGGGGGCGCACATCGGCGGAGCGCTGTCCGCCGCCGACATCCTCACCGCGCTCTACTTCGACGTGCTGCGCGTGCGGCCCGAGGAGCCCGAGTGGCCCGGACGCGACTACTTCCTGCTCAGCAAGGGCCACGCCGCCGCCGGCCTGTACGCGGTGCTCGCCGAGCGCGGCTTCCTGCCCGTCGAGGAGCTGGACACCTACGCCCGCAGCGGCAGCCGCCTGGGCGGCCACCCGCTGCGGACGGTGCCCGGCGTCGAGTTCCCCACCGGCTCGCTCGGCCACGGACTCGCCCTGGGACTCGGACTCGCCCTGGCCGCCCGGCGGGACGGCAGGGACAACCGGGCCTACGTCCTGCTCGGTGACGGCGAACTCCAGGAAGGCAGCGTGTGGGAGGCCGCCGACTCGGCGGCCCGACTCGGCCTCGACAACCTGACCGCCGTGGTGGACCGCAACCGCCTCCAGATCAACGGCAGTTCGCACCGGGGCAACCTGGCCGACCGCTGGCGGGCCTTCGGCTGGCGGGCCGTGGAGATCGACGGCCACGACCTGGACGCGCTGAGCGCCGCACTGCGCGAGCCGCCGGCCGAGCCGGGCGTCCCCACCGTGCTGCTCGCGGACACCGTCAAGGGCAGGGGAGTGCCGTTCCTGGAGAACCGCGCCAAGAGCCACTACGCCCTGCTGTCGCCCACCCTCAGGCACCGGGCCCTCAAGGCCCTCGCCGCCGCGTCGAGGACGGAGCAGGACCGATGACCGCCCACCCGCAGGACCTCGCCGCGACGACGGGCCGCGACGCCTTCCGCCAAGCCCTCACCGAGCACGCCGGACAGGATCCCCGGATCTGGTGCTGCGACTCCGACATGGGCGGCGTCGCGCAGGGCTTCGGCGCCGCCCACCCCGAGCGCTACGTGGACCTCGGCATCGCCGAGGCCACCATGATGACCACGGCCGCGGCCCTCGCCGCCGCCGGCAAGGTCCCCTTCGTCCACACCATGGCCTCCTTCGCCGCCCTGCGCGCCGGCGAGCAGGTCAAGGTGGACATCGCGTACAACAACCTGCCCGTGCACATCGCCGCCACCCACGGCGGCCTCTCCGGCGGCCACTTCGGGCCCACCCACCAGTCCCTGGAGGACATCGCCGTCATGCGGGCCCTGCCCCACATGACGGTCGTCGTCCCCAGCGACTCGGCCACCGCCGCCCGGCTGGTCCCGCTGCTGGCCGGCCTCCCCGGCCCCAGCTACGTACGGCTCGCACGACGTGCCACCGCCCCCGTCGGCCCGGCCGGCCGGCCGTTCGCCCTCGGCCGGGCCGACGTCCTGCGCGAGGGCGGGGACGTGACCCTGGTGGCCTGCGGACCGCAGCCGGTGCTCGCCGCCCTCGGGGCCGCGGACCGGCTCGCCGCCGACGGCCTCGCCGCCACCGTCCTGGACATGGCGACCGTCAAACCGCTCGACGTGCCGGCCCTGGTGGCCGCCGCCGAACGCACCGGCCGGGTGCTCACCGTCGAGGACCACAGCGTCATCGGCGGCCTGGGCAGCGCCGTCGCCGAGGCGCTCGCCGAGCACTGCCCCGTGCCGCTGCGCCGGATCGGCGTGCCCGACCGGTTCTGCGACCGGGTCGGCGGCCACGACGAACTGCTCGCCCACTACGGCATCACCGACGAGCGGGTGTACGAGACCGCGCTCGCCTGGCACAAGGGAGTTGACGTCCTGTGATTTCCGCTCGGCTGCCCCGCACCTACGACCCCGCCCGCCTGGCGGAGGACCTCGACCGGCTGCGCACCCTCCCGCAGGCCCCGCAGCCAGGCCCGTACCACGACGGCGAGTGGACCGGCGTCGACCTCTACGCCCAGGGCGGCGGCAGCGGCCCCGCCCCCCAGCTCGAACCGTTCCGGCCCACCCCCGCGCTCGACCACGCCCCCTACCTCGCCGAGCTGCTGGCCGGCCTCGACGTGCCCAAGCTGATGGTCCGGCTGCTCACCCTGCCGCCGGGCGCCGACATCGGCGAGCACAACGACGCCGGCTGCAACCCCCAGTTCGGCTCCGTGCGGCTGCACGTGCCGATCCGGACCCACCCGGACGTGGTCATGGTCGTCGACGGCGAGCGGATGCGCTGGCAGCCGGGCGAGCTGTGGTGGGGAGACTTCTCCAAGCGCCACTGGCTGCGCAACGACAGCGAGGTCACCCGGGTGCACCTGGTGATCGACGTGCTGATCAACGACTTCGTGCTCGGTCTCTTCCCGCCCGAGCTGGTCGCGCGCTGGCGCGAGGAGGGCACGGGCATCTCGGCGTACCGGCCGCCGCTGCCCCGCGACGACGCCGCGCTGGAGCGGTTCACCGGCGGCTTCCTGCTGCCGAACCAGCTGATGCCCCTGTTCGGCGGCGGCAAGGGCCTGGAGTCTCTGGTCGACGGGGCGGTCGCCGAGCTGACCGCGCGGGACGGGCGCCTGGTCGTCGGACTGAACGGCGAACCGGCCTGCGCGCTGGAGCGGGTGGCCGGGAGCACCTTCTCCGTGGTGGGCCAACCGGCGGGCGTCGCCTGGGAGTTCGACGAGTCCGCGGTGCCCACCGTGGTGGTGCGGGGAGTGCCGGAGGACCTCTACGCGGCCCAGCTCGGCTTCCAGCGCGGCCCGGTCGTCGCCGAGCAGCGTTTCCCCCTCGAACGGGTGGCGAAGGCGGTCTCCTGAACCCGGCCCGGTAGCCTGCCCTGCGGGCAGCGGAACCAGGCGCGGAGGAAGCCGTGAGCGAACCAGGCAAGGCGGCGGCCACGGTGGCCGGCCCCGCCGCGTGGGCGGACGTCGAGACGCTGCTCGGGCAGCGCGGATCGGTCAAGGGCTGCTGGTGCATGTTCTTCCGGCAGACGCCCCAGGAGCGGCGCACCGAGTGGGGCGAGGGCAACCGGCGGGCGCTGAAGGAACTGGTGGACGGCGGGCGCGCGCCCGGACTCGTCGTCCACCGCGACGGCGAACCGGCCGGCTGGTGCTCGGTCGCCCCGCGCGCCGAGTACTCCCGGCTGGACCGCTCCCCGGTCACCAAACCGGTGGACGACACGGAGGTGTGGTCGCTGGTCTGCCTCTACGTCCACCCCCGGCACCGGGGCGCGGGCGTCGCGCGCGAACTGGTGCGGGCGGCCGTCGAACACGCCCGCGGCCGGGGCGCCGCCGTGCTGGAGGCGTATCCGGTCGACGAGGCGCTGGGACCCGTGCCGACGGACGCCGCCTACCACGGGCTGGTCGGACTGCTCGCCGCCGAGGGCTTCGAGGAGGTCGCCCGGCGCACCCCGAAACGGCCCGTGATGCGGCTGCGGCTGCGGCCGGCGGACCGGGACGCGCGCTGAGGTTCAGGCCCCGCGCTCGCGTGCGTCCAGGGCGCTCTCCAGTGCGCCCGTCACCATGTCCACCAGGGTGCGGACCAGGTCGCCGCCGGGGTCACGGTCCGGGTTGACCTCGGTGACGACCAGCCCGGCCAGGTGCGCGGCCGAGCACAGTTCGGTGAGGCAGTCCCGGGCGACGTCCAACGGCAGCCCCTCGTTGAAGTGCGGGAAGTTGGCCAGCGGGAAGTCCACCGAGTCGATGACGTCGACGTCGAAGTGCAGCAGGAAACCGTCGTGGCCGGCGGTCAGCTCCTCGCGGGCCGCCCGGGCCGCCGACACCGGGTCCGCGCCGGGCGCCGTGATCTCCGTGCACGGGTGGGCGCGCAGCCCGTGCCGCGCCATCCGCTCACGGGCCGGGGCGCCCAGCTCCGCCGGCTCGTGCCCGAACGCCACGATCGCCGAGGCCGGCAGCAGCGGTGTGCGCGGCCCCGCCCGGTACAGCTCGGGCGCGCCCTCGCCGAGCAGATGGGAGAGGACCATCGTGTCCAGGACGCCCGAGCGGGTCGTCTCCGGGACGGAGAGGTCCAGGTCGCCGTCGAAGTACAGCAGTCCGGTCCGCGGCCGCCGGGCGACCTGGGCCGCGACCACGCCCAGGGTGACGGTGCAGTCGCCGCCCATCACCAACGGGAGCGCGCCCGCGTCGACGATCCCGCCCACCGCGACGGCGACCGCCTCGACGACCTCCACCACCCGGTCGAGGTTCTGGCTGGTGCGGCGGGCCGGGTCGGTGCGGAACGGGACCACGGGCAGGTCCCCGTGGTCCGTCACCTTCCACCCGGCCGCCGCCAGCCGCTCGGGCAGTCCCGCCGCCCGCAGGGCCGCCGGGGCCTTCTCCTGACCGGGGCCGTGCGTCCCGGCGCAGGACGGGACACCGAGCAGTGCGATCTCTGCGGCCACGGGCTCTCCCGGTCGTCTCGTCAGCGGCCCGAGACCCCCGGCACCGGCATCCGGTCGGCCTTGAGCGCCAGATAGTAGGGCAGATGATAGTCGGCGAACTCGGCCAGCAGCGGGTTGTTGTCCACGGTGTCCGCGTACGAGGAGGCCACCTTGGTGAAGCCGCTGGTACGGCTGGTCGACTCGTGCCAGGCGCTGGTGGAGCGCCACTCCTCGCGGAGCCCCGGCTGCCAGCTCAGCGCCTCGGCGCGGAAGTCGATGCCGACGGCCGCGCAGTAGGCGCGCACGGTCTCCTCGGGCGCGGCGAGCAGGTCGTCGGAGTCCACCACCACCGGGGTCCGGGAGGTGTGCGCCGCCACCGCGTCGTGGATCTCGCCGAGCCGGGCGACGCCGATCTCGTCCCGGGTGAGGGCGGGGTTGAGCGCGTAGTGCGAGGCGACGATCTCCGCGGGGTGCCGGATGATGAACGTGTGCTCGGCCTCGGCGAGGAACTCCGTGTCGGCGAGCAGCCCCGGGTAGTGGAAGTCGGTCGTGTCCTTGAAGAACACCGGTGTCCGCGCGGACAGTTCGCGCAGCGCGGCGATCAGTTCGGACTCGCTGTGCACCGTCCGTCCCGCGACGTCGGCCTTGCCGAAGTCGGCGACGTGCGAGAACGGCTCGTGCACCACCGTGTAGTCGCCCCGCTCCGCCATCATCCGGAGGAAGGCGGTCGAGCGGGAGCGCGGGGCGCTCCACAGGGCGAGGATACGGGAGGGTTCTCGGTCGGTCATCGGCTGCCCTTCCAGGTGGGGACGACGGTGCGGCCGATCGTAGGGCCATCGCGTCCGGCGCGGGCGGGGCCCCGGGGGTTTCGCGGCCCCGTCGTCCGGCCTCGTCATCGTCCTCGTTACGCGGCCGTCAACGGCTGTAGTCACGGCGTTGATCCGGCCGCTGCTGGGGTCAACGCGGCGGACCGGCGGCGCTCCTCATTCGAGCGGACGTGCGGGTGACCGCCGGCCCGTAGCGTGCTGGCATCAGGGCGCCGCGGTTGCGATCCGGTCGGCCGGGCGCGGAGGACGACCGTGGACGGAGATCGGGTGACAGCCTCGGCCATCGAACGTCCGGCCGGTGGAGGCGGGGAGACGGCGCTGCACGCCGTCAAGCGCTTCCTGCCGGTCCGGTTGGACAAGCACTGGAACAACCGGGCCGTCTCCGCGGTGGGGGAGACCGGCGCGGGCCGGTTCAACGTCTGGCGCAATTCCTTCCCCGCCGAGCACCTGCCCGCCCCGGGCGGCGAACTCGTCGTCGGCGACGTGCCGTACCGGTTCCCGCAGACCACCGCGGACGGCGACAACATCCGCTGTGCGGGCCAGTACCTGCCGCTGCCCGAGGGCCGCTACGACTGGATCCACCTGCTGGCCTCCGGCGAGCGGCGGGTGGAGAGCGAGCTGGCGCTGCACTTCGCCGACGGCGAGGTCGACTTCGAGGCGGTGCGCGTCTCGGACTTCTGGGCCGCTCCGGCCCGCTTCGGCGAGCGCGAGGCCGCCCGCACCCCGGTGATGCACTACCCGCACCACGTCCAGCAGGGCGTGGCGGCGGTGCTGTGGTCGCAGCGGGTGCCGGTCACCCGGATCGCGACCCTGCACGGCGTGCGCCTGCCGCGGCACATCGCCCTGCACGTGCTCGCGCTCACCCTGGAGTCGGTGGGCCCGGCCGCCCTGGACGGTGACCGGTGACCACCGCCCTCCTGCCCACCGCCGCCGGCCTGTGGTACCGCGATGTGATCAGCTGCCTGTGGGCCACCCTCGCCGAGAACATCGCCCGCGCCGGGGGCGCACCCCTCGACGTGCTGGGCCTGCACTGGGAGTTCCGCTTCCGGCCGGGCGACGTGCGCTCGGAGGAGTTCTACTTCGCCGGCGCCCACCCCGACGACGTGGCCCGCAGCATCGCGCCGTACCACGGCATCTCCTCGCGCTGGCACCGCGCGGCCGACGACGACGACCCGCTGGCGGAGCTGGCCGCTCTGACCGGCCGGGGGATGCTCCCCGTCGCGGCCGTGGACAACTTCCACCTGCCGTTCCGGCCGGCCTACGGGGACGTGCACGCCGCACACCTGATCGTCGTCCACGACGTGGACCGGGCGGCGGGCACGGTCACCGTCTCCGACGCCATGCCCCCGGCGTTCTCCGGGGTGATCGACGCCGCCGCCTTCCGCAGGTCCTGGGAGTCGGCGAACCCGAGCGACGAGCAGGACGCGTTCTTCAGCGACTCGCGGATCGACCGCCGCTACCTCACGGTCACCGTGGACGAACTGCCGCCCCTGGACCGCGGACTCCTCAAACGGGCGCTCGCCGCCGACGGCGAGCGGTTCGCCGAGGGCGACGAACGCGGCCCGGCGGGCGACTGGACCGGACTGCCGGGTCTGCGCCGCTTCCTGGACGACCTGCGCGAGGGCGCCGCCGCCGGCGAACCCGGCGCGCTGCGCGACGCGTATCCGTTCGGCTGGGGGATGCAGGCCCAGGCCGGCCTGCACGGCGAACTGCTGCGCCGCCTCGGCGTCGAGCACGACGTCCCGGAGCTGCGCGAGGCCGGCCGCCGGGTGGAGGCGGTCGCGCACGCCTGGACCGGCGTCCGGCTGTGCGCCGCCCACGGCCACCCCGACCCCCGCGCCGCCCTGCGCGAACTGCACGGGCACGCCGCCCGCCTGGAGGAGGCCTACCATCGCGGGGTCGCCGCGGTACACGATGCCTGGAGGGCCCTGTGAGCAGCGCCGACACCGCCCCCGCCGCCGACGCCAAGGCGCGTCGCCTGGCCGCGCTCGGCGGCCGCCCCGCCGTCCCGCGCGACCTGCGCAACCTGCCCTGGCCGGTGGTGACGGACGACGACCGCAAGGCCGTACTGGACACCCTGGACGGTGAGTCGCTGGTCTCCAACGCCGACGGGGAGACGCCCGTCAGCCGGCTGGAGCGGGCGTGGGCCGACCGCTGCGCCACCCGCTGGTGCGTGGGCACCTCCAACGGCACGACCGCGCTCCAGCTCGCCCTGGCCGCGCTCGGCGTCGGCCCCGGCGACGAGGTGATCGTGCCCGGGCTCAGCTTCATCGCCAGCGCGCTCGCCCCCGTCCACCAGATGGCGGTACCGGTCTTCGCGGACGTCGACCCGGTCACCTTCACCCTGGACCCGGCGGCGGTGCGCGCCGCGATCGGCCCCCGCACCGCCGCGATCCTCCCCGTCCACCTGCACGGCCACCCGGCCGACATGGACGCCCTCGGCGAACTGGCCGACCGGCACGGCCTGGCCGTACTGGAGGACGCGGCGCAGGCCCACGGCGCCCGCTACCGGGGCCGCCCGGTCGGCGGTCTGGGACGCGCGGGGGTGTTCAGCCTCCAGGTCACCAAGAACCTGCCCACCTGCGGCGAGGGCGGACTGCTGGTCACCGACGACGAGGAGGTGGCCCGCGCGGCACGGATGGGCCGCCAGTTCGGCGAGGTGATGGAGCCGGGCCGCGACCGCGACTACGTCTCCTACCGGCTCGGCTGGAACCACAAACTCAGCTCCGTGCAGGCCGCGTTCACCCTCAGCCAGCTGGACCGCTTCGACCGCTACGAGGCCGACCGGACCCGCAACGTCGAGGCGTTCCTCGCGCGCCTGGCCGAACTGCCCGGCCTGACCGTCCCGACCGTCGCCGAGGGCAGCACGCACGCCTGGCACATCCTGCGCTTCCGCCTCGACCCGCGGGCGGCCGGCCTGCCCGAGGAGGTCACCCCCGGCGCGTTCCGGGCCGCGGTGCACCGGCTGCTGCGCGCCGAGGGCGTGCCGGTCTCCCGCTACCAGCTGATGCCGCTGTCCGAGCAGAAGGTCTTCCAGGACCGCGTCGGCTTCGGCTCCGGCCACCCCTGGGCGGCACTGGACGGACCGCCGGCCGAGAACGGCGACCTGCCCGTCACCCGCGCCGTCGTCGAGGACTCCCTCACCCTCCAGAAGCGCCACCTCAACCCCGACGCCGGCGAGGCGCTCCAGCGGTACGCCGACGGCATCGAGAAGCTGTGGGCGAACCTGGACGTCGTGGCCCGGATGGCGGGCGCCTCATGACGTACGAGGTCCCCGAGGTCGCCGTGCTGGTCTCCCGGGTACGGGCCGAGGAGAAACGGCTGTTCGAGGCGCTGGAGCGCCGCTCGGTGCCCTGGGTGCAGCTCGACGCCCGCACCCTGCGCGGCTCCGCGCACCCCGGCCGGCCGCGCCCGCTGCCCGTCGTGCTGAACCGGGAGATCTCCCACACCCGGGCCTGCTACGGCGCCGAACTGCTGGAGGCAGCCGGACACGAGGTGGTGAACTCGGCCGCCGCGACCGCCCTGTGCGGGGACAAGTGGCGCACCAGCGTCGCGCTGGCCCGCGCCGGGCTGCCCACCCCGCGCACGGTGCTCGCCCTCACCCCCGAGGCCGCGCTCGACGCGCTGGACGAACTGGGCGGCCCCGCCGTCATCAAGCCGCTGGTCGGCTCCTGGGGACGGCTGGTCACCAGGATCATGGACCGCGCGGCCGCGGAGGCGGTGCTCGAGTACGTCGCGGCGCTGCCCTCACCCCAGTCGCACGTGGTGTACGTCCAGGAACTGGTCGAGAAGCCCGGCCGGGACATCCGGGTGGGCGTCGCGGGCGGCGAGGTGATCGGCGCGGTGTACCGCCGCTCGGACGGCTGGCGCACCAATGTGGCCCGCGGCGCGCACGTCGAACTGTGCGAGGACGCCGAGGAGTTCGGGCCGCTGGCGCTCGCCGCGGCACAAGCGGTCGGCGCGCGGATCGCGGGGGTCGACCTGATCGAGGACGCAGACGGGAGGCCGCAGGTGCTGGAGGTCAACGCCGGGCTGGAGTTCTCCGGACTCCAACGGGCGCTGGGGGAGCGGACGTCGGTCGCCGACGCGCTGATCGACGTGGTGCTGGGGAGGCGGCGGTGGTGACCCGGGTCGCGGTGGTCGGCGGCGCCGGCTACATCGGCGGAGACCTGATCCGCATCCTGCTGGGCCACCCCGAGGTGGAGCTGGTGGCGGCCACCTCGCGCACCCTGGCCGGCCGCAGGGTCGACGGCGCGCACCCCAACCTGCGCGGTCTCACCGACCTGACCTTCGTGGAGCCGGACCGGCTCGGCCGGTGCGACGTGCTGTTCACGGCCGTGCCGCACCGCGAGAGCATGGGACAGCTGGGCCGGTTCGCCGCCCTCACGGACCTGCTCATCGACCTCTCCGGGGACTTCCGGCTGCGTGACCCCGAGGTCTTCGCCGCGTACTACGGAGTCGAGCACACCGCCCCCGGCGAACTGGCCTCCTTCACACCGGGACTCCCGGAGCTGCACCGCAAGGAGCTGATCGGCGCGGACCGGATCAGCGTGCCCGGCTGCATGGCCACGGCCGCCGTCCTCGCCCTGCACCCGGCCGCTGTGGAGGGCCTGGTCACCGGTGAGGTGACGGTGGACGCCAGGACCGGTTCGAGCGGCTCCGGAGTCTCCGCGGGCGCCGAGAACCTGCACGCCGAACGCAGCGGCGCCCTCCGGGTGTTCGCACCGCACGGCCACCGCCACGAGGCCGAGATCGCCCAGGCGACCGGTCTGCCGACGCGGATGACGGCGACCGGCGTCGAGGCGGTGCGCGGCGTGCAGGTGCTGTGCCGGGTCGCGCTGGCCGACGGGGCGGACGAGCGCGCGCTGCGGGCCGCCTACCGGCGCCACTACGCGGACGAGCCGTTCGTCCGGGTCGTGGCGCACAAGCGCGGCCAGTACCGCTACCCGGAGCCCAAGCTGCTCTCCGGCTCCAACTTCTGCGACGTCGGCTTCGCCGTCGACCCCGCCGCCCGGCACGCCCTGCTGATCGGCGCGCTGGACAACCTGGTCAAGGGCGGCGGCGGAGGCGCGGTGCAGTCCATGAACGTGCGCATGGGCTGGCCGGAGCGGACCGGACTCGGCTTCCCGGGGCTGCACCCGTGACGTCCCAAGGGAGAACACCCGTGCCCGAACCCCTTCGGCCGCCCGCCCCCTCGGACCCGGCCGCGCCGCTGGTCGTGAAGGTCGGCGGCAACGCCTCCGTCGACCTCGACGCGGTCGCCGACGACATCGCCGACTACGCCCGCGCCGGCCGTCCGGTCGTCCTCGTGCACGGCGGCTCCGCGGAGATCGAACGGCTCGCGGAGCGCCTCGGGACACCGCTGCGCACCCTGGAGTTCCCCGGCGGCGTCACCAGCCGCCACACCGACCCGGCCACCCTGGAAGTGGTCCTGCTCGCCCTGGCCGGCGCCGTCAAGCCCCGGCTGGTCGCCCGGATCAACGCGGCCGGCGCCGTCGCCGTCGGCCTCACCGGACTCGACGGCGCCACCCTGCTCGCCAGGCGGAAGCGCAGCCTGCGCGCCCTGGTGGATGGCCGCCCCATGGTGGTCCGCGACGACCACAGCGGCCGGATCACCGAGGTGTCCACCGCGGTGCTCGGCCGGCTGCTCGCCGACGGCGCCGTACCGGTGCTCTCCCCGCCCGCGCTGGACGAGGACGGACACCCCGTCAACGTCAACGCCGACCGGGCCGCCGCCGCCGTCGCGGCCGCCCTCGGCGCCCACGCGCTCCTGCTGCTCACCGGAGCGCCGGGAGTGCTCGACGACCCGGACGACGAGGGCTCGCTGCTCGCCGAGTGCGCCCTGACCGCGTCCGGGCCGGTGCCGCACACCGGCGGCGGGATGGCGGTCAAACTGGCCGCCGCACGCGAGGCACTGCTCGCCGGGGTCCCCACCGTGCGGATCGCCGACGGCCGGGCCGCCCGCCCGGTCGGCGCCGCGGTCGCCGGGGCCGGGACCCGGATCACCCTGGAGACCCGGAGCAAGGAGGAGGCGAACCGATGAAGCTCGTGCACCAGGGTCAGGACGGTTCGGTCAGCGAGACCACCGCCCTCGGCGTGCTGCGCAGAATGCTGGAGATCCCCTCGCCCTCGTACCACGAGGCCGACCTCGCCGACTATCTGGTGAAGGGCCTGGAGGAACTCGGATTCCAGTCCTACATCGACCGCGTCGGCAACGTGATCGGCGAGATCGGCGCCGGCGACGGACCGGTGGTGATGCTCCTCTCGCACCTGGACACCGTGCCCGGGGAGGTGCCGGTGCGCTCGGAGGACGGCCGGCTCTACGGCCGCGGGGCGGTGGACGCCAAGGGGCCGCTGGCCACGATGATCTGCGCCGCCGCCGCACTGGCCGACCACCCCGGCCGGATCGTGGTCGTCGGCGCGGTCGAGGAGGAGACGCCCTGCTCCCGCGGCGCCATGCGGATCAGGGCGGAGATGCCGCGGCCGGACTACGTGGTGGTCGGCGAGCCGAGCGGCTGGTCGACGGTGGTCCTCGGCTACAAGGGCAAGCTCGACCTCCGCTACCGCGTCGAACGCCCGGCGACCCACCCCAGCAACCCCGAGCCCAAGGCGACCGAACTGGCCGCCGCGGCCTGGCGGGAGCTGCTGGACCTGCTGGGCCCGGACGCCGACCACGGCTCCTTCGACCGGCCCGGCGCCACCCTGTGCTCCTTCAACGGCGATCTGGTCGCCGCCGAGGCCGAGTTCAGCATCCGCACCCCGCCCGGCTTCGACTCCGAGGGCCTGGTGGAATCGCTGCGCTCCCGATGTCCCGAAGGGCAGCTGACCGTGGTCAACTCGGTCGCCGCCTGTCACGCCGGACGCGGCAGCGAGGTGGTCAGGGCGCTGTCCGTGGCCATCCGCGACCAGCACGCCCGGCCCACCATGAAGGTGAAGACCGCCACCTCGGACATGAACACCCTGGCCGAGGTGTGGGACGTGCCGATGGCCACCTACGGCCCCGGCGACAGCAGACTCGACCACGCGGACGACGAGCACATCATGATCGCCGACTATCTGCGCGGGATCGCGGTGCTCACCGCCGCCCTGCGCGAACTCGCCGCGCCCCCGGCCAGGACCAGGATGCGGGTGGTGCGATGAACGGCGCCACCGTCTGGCTGACGGGTCTGCCCAGCGCCGGGAAGTCGACGATCGCCCGCGCCCTGGCCGAACGGCTGCGCCCCGGCCGCCGCGTGGAGGTGCTGGACGGCGACGAGATCCGCGCGCACCTGTCGCCCGGCCTCGGCTTCAGCCGCGAGGACCGGATCGAGAACGTACGCCGCGTCGGCTGGCTCGCCCAGCTCCTAGCCCGCAACGGCGTCCTGGCCGTGGTGCCGGTCATCGCCCCCTACGCCGAGGCGCGCCGCGAGGTGCGCGCCGCCCACGAGGCCGCCGGCACCCCCTATCTGGAGGTGTACGTCGCCACCCCGCTCGACACCTGCGCGCAGCGCGACGTCAAAGGGCTCTACGCGCGCCGGGCGCGCGGCGAGCTGACCGGGCTCACCGGCGTCGACGACCCCTACGAGCCGCCGGAGGAACCCGAGTTGACCGTGGACACCCGCGGCTGTGCCCCCGCCGGGACGGCGGCGCAGGTGCACGCCGCCCTGCGGGAGAGGGGGCTCGCATGACGGTGACCGCCGAGGTGCGCACCGGGCTCGACCTGCTGGAGGCCGAGGCCGTGCACATCTTCCGGGAGGCCGTGGGCCAGGGCGAACGTCCGGTGCTGCTGTTCTCCGGCGGCAAGGACTCGATCGTCATGCTCCACCTGGCGCTCCGTGCCTTCACCCCCGCCCCCCTGCCGTTCGGCCTGCTGCACGTCGACACCGGCCACAACTTCCCGGAGGTGCTGGCGCACCGCGACCGCGTGGTGGACAAGCACGGGATACGTCTCACCGTCGCGTCCGTGCCCGGGTACCTGGCGGACGGCCGGCTCCAGGAACGCCCCGACGGCTCCCGCAACCAGCTCCAGACGCTCCCCCTGCTGGACGCCATCGCCGACGGGCGCCACGACACGGTGTTCGGCGGCGGGCGCCGCGACGAGGAGAAGGCCCGCGCCAAGGAGCGGGTGTTCTCGCTGCGCGACGCGTTCGGCCAGTGGGACCCGCGCCGGCAGCGCCCCGAACTGTGGTCGCTCTACAACGGCCGCCACCGTCCCGGCGAACACCTCAGGGTGTTCCCGCTGTCCAACTGGACCGAGCTGGACGTGTGGCAGTACATCGCCCGCGAGGGCATCGAACTGCCCGAGATCTACTACGCGCACCGGCGCCCGGTGTTCCGCCGGGACGGCATGTGGCTGACCCCGGGCGACTGGGGCGGCCCACGCGCGGGCGAGGAACTGACCGAGCGCACCGTCCGGTATCGCACCGTCGGGGACATGTCCTGCACCGGGGCGGTCGAGTCGGCGGCCCGCACCGTCGACGACGTGATCGCGGAGGTGGCCGCCTCCGAACTCACCGAGCGCGGCGCCACCCGTGCCGACGACCGGGTCGGAGACGCCGCCATGGAGGACCGCAAACGCGAGGGGTACTTCTGATGACGACCGTCACGGGCGGGCTGCTCAGGCTCGCCACCGCCGGCAGCGTGGACGACGGCAAGTCCACGCTGGTCGGACGGCTGCTGCACGACTGCCGGGCGATCTACGCCGACCAGTGGGCGGCGGTCGAGCAGGCCAGCCACCGGCGCGGCCACGACGGCGCCGATTTCGCCCTGCTCACCGACGGGCTGCGGGACGAGCGGGAGCAGGGCATCACCATCGACGTGGCGTACCGGTACTTCGCGACCGCCCGCCGCCGCTTCGTCCTGGCGGACACCCCGGGCCATGTGCAGTACACCCGCAACATGGTCACCGGCGCCTCCACCGCCCAGCTCGCCGTGATCCTCCTCGACGCCCGCCACGGCCTGGTCGAGCAGACCCGCCGGCACCTCGCGGTGACCGCGCTGCTCGGGGTGCCCGAGGTGGTGCTCGCGGTCAACAAGATGGACCTGGTCGGCTACGACGAGGACACCTTCCGGGGCCTGGCCGAGGAGTTCGCCCTCCTGTGCGCCCGGCTCGGGGCGGCGTCGGCCGTCGCCGTCCCGATCTCCGCGGTGCACGGGGACAACGTGGTCAACCGCTCGGAGCGGATGCCCTGGTACGACGGGCCGACCCTGCTCCGGCACCTGGAGGAGGCGCCGGTCGTGGAGACGGCGGCGGCCGCCCGGCTCCCGGTGCAGTACGTGATCCGGCCCCGCACCCCGGAGCACCCCGACTACCGCGGCTACGCCGGGCGTCTGGAGTCGGGCGCCCTCGCGGTCGGCCAGGAGGTGGTGGTGCTGCCCGCCGGGCACCGCACCACCGTCACCGGCCTCGACCGGCTCGGCCGGCCGGTCGACCGCGCCGTCGCGGGGGACTCGGTCACCGTGCTCCTCGCCGACGAGCTCGACGTGGCGCGCGGCGACCTGATCGCCCCGGCCGAGGCGGCGCCGACCCCGGTGGACGAGTTCGCCCTGACGGTCTGCCACCTCGCCGACCGGCCGCTCGGCGCCGGCGCCCGGGTCCTGCTGCGGCACGGCACCCGGGTGGTCCGGGCGATGGTCACCGAGCTGGTGGACCGCACCGACATCGGCACCCTGGCGGCCACCGCGCGACCGGCCGAACTGCGGGCCAACGACATCGGCACCGTCCGGGTCCGCACGGCCCAGCCCGTCGCCCCGGACCCCTACGAGGAGAACCGCGGCGGCGGCGCGATGCTCCTCGTCGACGACCAGTCCGGCGACGTCCTCAGCGCCGGGATGACCCGCCGCGAGGGCCTGCCGCACTGACCCGCGGGGAGGGCCCGCCGCACGCGACCCTCCGGGAGACGCCACCGCGCCGGCCCGGGCCGGCCCGCTTCCCGCGACGGACCGACACCGCCGCCAAAAGCGACCGGCCCCGCACCGCACCGGGCACGCACGTCAGCCCTCGCCGTGCGAGCGGGACAGGCGGAGTGCCGAGGCGAGGAAGAAGATTCCGCCGAGCGCGGCGTAGCCGGCGAGGGAGGTCAGCGACGGGGTGTCCTGTGCGGCGCTCCGGAGGAAGGACGCACCGGCCAGCACCGAGATGCCACCGCTGACGATCATGGCCCACTGGCCGCCCATCGATCGGCGCGCCACCCCCACGAGGAGCTGGACCAGGCCGGAGACGACCGCCCAGGCGCCCCAGACGCGCAGCACGTCGGCGACGCCCGAGGCGCCGGCGGCGGCGACGCCGACGGCGGCGAGCGCGCTGACGGCCATGTTGGCGTACAGGCCCTTGACCGGCCCGGCGGCGGTGCGCGCCGACCTGGCGTCGACGACGGCGGCGGCCACGTCGAAGGCGGGATAGAGGAACAGCAGCAGCCTGGCCCCGGCGGTGAGGTCGGAGCCGGACAGCACGAGGAGGACCGCCCAGACGGCGGCGAAGACGAAACGGACGAGATACAGGCGGCGCAGGGCGGGCGCGCCACCGACGTGCTCGGCGGAGCCGACGAATGCCGTGGGTTCCATGGGTTCCATGGGTTTCTCCAGGGGGTTGAGGGCGGATGCGAGCGGTACGACGCTCGGCCGTAGGTAGAGAGACCGTTCTCTCTTTTTGGTAGCCTGGCACATCCCGTACCCGTCACACAAGAGAGACCGTTCTCTCCGTTACGATGGCCGCTATGACACCGACGGCAGCAGGCACCGGCAGGAAAGTCTCCGCGGCCCGGGAGCGGCTCCTGGCGACCGCCGGTCAGCTCTTCTACGCGCACGGCATCCACACGGTGGGCGTCGACCGGCTGGTGGCCCAGGCGAAGGTCACCAACGCCACCTTCTACCGCCACTTCCCCAGCAAGGAGGATCTGGCGGTCGCCTACCTCGACGGCGTCGACCAGGCGATCCGCGCCCAGATCGACGCACTGACGGCCACGGACGCACCGCCCGGCGACGTCCTGCGGGGCATCGGCGCGTCCCTGGTCGAGCAGATCCGCTCGCCCGGCTACCGCGGCTGCGCCTTCCTCAACGCGGCCGCGGAGTTCCCGAGCCCCGACCATCCGGTCCACCGGGCCGTCGTGCGACACCGCGAGTGGTTCCTGCGCACGGTCACCGGACTGTTCGCCGACATCGCGGGCGCTTCCGCCGAGCACGCCGGCCGGCACTTCGTCATGCTCCGCGACGGCGCGATGAGCGCCGGCTACCTCGGCGATCCCGTCCTGGCCGGCGAAACCCTCCTGCGCGGCATCGAGGGCCTGCTGCGCGTGCACACCGCCCGCGGGCTCGACGAGGACGCCGTCCCCGGGTCCGACCTGCCGCCGGCGGCCACGGCGGTGCCCGACGTCGCCTGCTCGCCGCCCCGCGCGTAGCGGTCGGACCGATCAGGCAGGCCGGGCCGCGCCGCCCCGGCCGCGGCGGCCGTGCCTGGGCGGTGACGCGGCCGCGCCCCCGGTCCGCCGGACGCCCGAACCGGGCAGCCGAGGCGACGCACACGGGCAACAGCACGGAGGAGATCCCCGCCGTACGCGCCTGAACAGCGGCTCCGCGCCGCCCGCCCGGGCGACATCGGGCAGCTTCCGGCCCGCTCCGGGCCCGTCCCCGGTGAGGACCGGCCGGTATAAATGTGCGTCAGGACCGGGCGCACCGTGCCCGGACCGGTCGTACGGAAGCCGAGGTGAGTGCGATGAACGCCGCGGAGCGGCAGAGCCGGATCCTCGCGCTCGCGCGTCACCAGGGAAGCGTCGAGGTCACCACCATGGCCGCGGACCTGGCCGTCGCGCCGGAGACCATCCGGCGCGACCTCGGCGTCCTGGAACGCAGGGGCCTGCTCCGCCGCACCTGCGGCGGCGCCTACCCCGTCGAGGGCGCGGGTTTCGAGACGGGCCTCACCGAGCGGGAGACCCTGCACGTCAAGGACAAGCGCCGGATCGCCGCGGAGGCGGTCAGGCTTCTCGGTGACGCGGAGACCGTGTTCGTGGACGAGGGCTACACCCCCCAGCTCCTCGCCGCGCTCCTCCCCGGCGACCGGCCCCTGACCGTGGTCACCGCGTCCCTGTCCACCGCGGCCGCGATCGTGGACTCCCCGCAGCTCACCGTGTTGCTCCTCGGCGGCCGGGTCAGGGCGCGGACCCTGGCCACGGTGGGCTCCTGGGCCTGCGCCATGCTCGGGCGGTTCGTGATCGACCTGGCGTTCATCGGATCCAACGGCATCTCCCGGGAGCTGGGCCTGACCACCCCCGATCCGGTGGTGGCCGACGTCAAGGCCAAGGCGCTGGCCGTGTCGCGCCGGCGCGTGTTCATGGGACACCACAGCAAGTTCGGAGCGAGCAGCTTCTGCCGCTTCGCCGAGGTGGGTGACTTCGAGGCCGTCGTCACCGACACCGGACTGTCCAGCGCCGAGGCGCACCGCTACTCACTGATGGGACCCCGCGTCCACCGGGTCTGACCCGCTCATCCCGCCCCCCACCCGCCGCGTACGGCTCCGCCGAAGCCGTACGGCGACACCGCCGTGCCCGCACGGCCGCGACGCACCGTCCGACGCCCCCACCACCGACCGTCCGACGCCCCCTCCCGCTCACCGTCCGCCGCCCCCACCACCGTCCGACGGCCCCCGCACCTCCTCCTCGCCCTTCGCCGCCCCCACCCGTCCGTTCACGAAAGGGACGATCATGACTTCACGACCGACCGGTCCACGCACCGCCGTGCCGTTGTGCGCGCTGGCCATGTGCGGCGCCCTGCTCACCGCGTGCGCGGGCGCCGGCGGCGCGCAGGGCGGCTCCGGCGCGCACTCCCTCAACGTACTGATGGTGAACAACCCGCAGATGGCGGACCTCCAGAAGCTGACGGCCGCTCACTTCACCAAGGAGACCGGCATCAAGGTGAACTTCACGGTGCTGCCGGAGAACGACGTCCGCGACAAGATCAGCCAGGACTTCTCCAGCCAGGCCGGTCAGTACGACGTGGCGACGATCAGCAACTACGAGACGCCGATCTACGCCCAGAACGGCTGGCTCGCCCCACTGAGCGGGTACGCGCGGAAGGACACCGCCTTCCAGCAGAACGACATCCTGCCCGCCCTGCGGGAGTCCTTGACGGTGTCCGGCAAGGTGTACGCCGAGCCGTTCTACGGTGAGTCGTCCTTCCTGATGTACCGCAAGGACGTCTTCGCGAAGAAGGGGCTGACCATGCCGGCCCACCCCACCTGGCAGCAGGTGGCCGCCCTCGCCGCCGAGGCCGACGGCGCCGAACCCGGCATGAAGGGCATCTGCCTGCGCGGCCTGCCGGGCTGGGGCGAGGTGATGGCCCCGCTGACCACCGTGGTCAACACCATGGGCGGCACCTGGTTCGACAAGGACTGGAAGGCCCAGGTCGACAGCCCCGCCTTCACCAGGGCGACCGAGTTCTACGTCGACCTCGTGCGCGCCCACGGGGAGAAGGGCGCCCCGCAGTCCGGGTTCGCCGAGTGCCTCAACGACGTCGAGCAGGGCAAGGTCGCCATGTGGTACGACGCCACCTCCGCCGCCGGGTCGCTCGAAGCCGGCGGGTCGCCGGTGGCCGGGAAGATGGGATACGCGCCCGCGCCGGTCGACCGGACCAAGAGCTCGGGCTGGCTCTACACCTGGGCCTGGGGCCTGCAGAAAGCGAGCAAGAACCAGGACGACGCCTGGAAGTTCATCTCCTGGGCGTCGAGCAAGAAGTACGAGGAGTTGGTGGGCAAGCAGCTCGGCTGGTCCCGGGTCCCGGCGGGCAAGCGGGCCTCCACCTACGCCAACCCGCGGTACGTCGCAGCGGCGTCCGCCTTCGCCGGGGCCACCGCCGACGCCCTGAAGTCCGCCGACCCCGGCGACCCCGGGGTGCAGCCCCGCCCCGCCCCCGGCATCCAGTTCGTCGGCATCCCCGAGTTCACCGACCTGGGCACGCAGGTCTCCCAGCAGATCAGCGCCGCCATCGCCGGGAGGACCAGCGTCGAGCAGGCGCTGAGGACCAGTCAGGCACTCGCCGAGAAGGTCGCCGCCCGGCACGCGGACAAGTGACCCCTCCCGATCCCCCCGACGTTCCCGGACTCCCCACCCTGCCAGGCGGGTTGCGGACACGGGAGCACAGCGGAGGCACACGATGACCCTCACACCCTCGCTCACCGGGCGCACCCGCACACCGCGGACCGCGCGACGCTCCGCACGCCCGCGCCGGGCCCGTGGGACGTGGGCCCGGCGGGCCCCGCTGCTGCCGGCCCTCCTCTTCATGATCGTCGTCACCCAGCTGCCGTTCGTCGGCACCGTGGCGATCTCGTTCATGCGCTGGAACGCCCTCGACCCCGACGACCGGGCCTTCACGGGCCTGCGGAACTACCAGGAGGCCGTCACCGACCCGGAGTCGCGCTCCGCCCTGCTGACGACCGTCACGCTCACGGTGACCGTGGTGCTGGTCAGCCTGGTGCTGGGCCTGGCGCTCGCCCTGCTGCTCGACCGCCGCTTCCGCGGCCGCGGCATCGTCCGCACCCTGCTGATCACACCGTTCCTCGTCGTGCCGGTGGCCTCCGCGCTGCTGTGGAAGCACGCGCTGTACAACGCCACCTACGGGCTGATCAACGGCTCGCTGACCTGGCTGTGGAGCCTGTTCGGCAGCGACGACCCGCCGCAGCCCGACTGGCTGTCCTCGCTGCCGCTGCTGTCGGTGGAGGCGTCGCTGATCTGGCAGTGGACGCCGTTCATGATGCTGATCCTGCTGGCCGGACTGCAGAGCCGCCCCCTGGACGCCGTCGAGGCGGCCCGCGTGGACGGAGCGAGCACCTGGCAGGTCTTCCGCTACCTCACCTTCCCGCACCTGCGCCGCTATCTGGAGCTGGCCGCGCTGCTCGGCGGCATCTACGTGGTGCAGAACTTCGACGCCGTCTTCACCCTCACCGGCGGCGGCCTGGACACCGCCAACCTGCCCTACGCCGTCTACGAGACCTTCTACCAGGCGCACGACTACGGGCAGGCCTCCGCGGAGGGCGTCCTGGTCGTCCTGTGCTCCCTGCTCGTCGGCAGCTTCGCGCTCCGGACGGTCTCGACCCTGCTCCGAGAGGAGACGCGCTGATGGCCGCGACCCACGCCCCCCGCACCACCGCCCCCCGCGCCCCGTACGGCCCCGGCGCCGCGGCCCGCCGCCGGCGCGGCGCACTCGGTCTGCTGGCCTGGCTCTGCGGCGTCGTGTTCTTCCTCCCGGTGGCCTGGATGGTCCTCACCTCGCTGCACGGCGAGTCCGACGCCGCCACCAACCCGCCGAGCCTCGCGGCGCCGCTGACCCTCCAGGGCTACCGGGAGTTCTTCGGCGCGAGCACCGGCGTCTCCCCCTGGCCGCCGCTGATCAACTCGCTCTCCGCGAGCCTCCTCTCGACGCTCCTGGTGCTGGTGCTGTCCATTCCGGCCGCCTACGCGCTGTCCATCAAGCCGGTGCGCAAGTGGACGGACGTCATGTTCTTCTTCCTGTCCACCAAGATGCTGCCCGCGGTGGCCGGACTGCTGCCGGTCTATCTGATTGCCCGCGACACCGGCCTGCTCGACAACATCGCGCTGCTCGTCGTCCTTTACACCTCGATGAACCTGCCGATCGCGGTGTGGATGATGCGTTCGTTCCTCGCCGAGGTCCCGGTCGAGATCCTGGAGGCGGCCTCCATCGACGGCGCCGGACTGCCTACCGTCCTGGCCCGGATCGTCGCGCCGGTCGTCGCCCCCGGCATCGCGGCCACCTCGCTGATCTGCTTCATCTTCAGCTGGAACGAACTGCTCTTCGCACGGGTGCTCACCGGCGTCGTCGCCGGCACCGCGCCCGTGTTCCTCACCGGCTTCGTCACCAGCCAGGGCCTCTTCCTGGCCAAGGTGTGCGCCGCCGCCGTCTGCGTCTCCCTGCCGGTCCTCGTCGCCGGATTCGCCGCCCAGGACAAACTCGTCCAGGGCCTGTCCCTTGGAGCAGTCAAGTGAAAGCCGCTGTCATCAGCTCACCCGGCCAGGTCGGCGTCGAGACCGTCGACGATCCCGCGCCCGGCCCCGGTCAGGTCGTGGTCGAGGTCGCGGCCTGCGGCCTGTGCGGGACCGATCTCCACATCCTCCAGGGCGAGTTCGCGCCCACCCTGCCCATCGTCCCCGGGCACGAGTTCGCCGGCGAGGTCGTCGCGCTGGGCGCCGGGGTCCGCGGCCTGGCCGTCGGCGACCGGGTCGCCGTCGACCCCTCCCTGCACTGTCACACGTGCCACTACTGCCGTATCGGGCGCGGAAACATGTGTGAGCGCTGGAACGCCATCGGCGTCACCGTCCCCGGCGGCGCGGCGCAGTTCGCGGTCGCTCCCGCGGCCAACTGCGTGAAGCTCCCCGAACACGTGCGCACCGAGGACGCCGCCCTCATCGAACCGCTGTCCTGCGCGGTGCGCGGCTACGACATCCTGCGCGGCGCCCTCGCCAGCCATGTGCTGATCTACGGCTCGGGCACCATGGGCCTGATGATGCTGGAGCTGGCCAAGCGCACCGGGGCGGCCACGGTCGACATGGTCGACGTCAACGCGGACCGGCTCGCCACCGCCCGCACCCTCGGCTGCACCGACGCGGCGACCTCCGCCGACGCCCTCGACCGCCCGCGCGGCTGGGAGGTGGTCATCGACGCCACCGGCAACGCCCAGGCGATCCAGGACGCTTTGGGCCGGGTCGGCAAGGGAGGCACGTATCTCCAGTTCGGCGTCGCCGACTACGCGACCCGGGCCACCATCGACCCGTACCGGATCTACCACGAGGAGATCACCATCACCGGCTCGATGGCGGTCCTGCACAGCTACGAACGCGCCGCCGAGCTGTTCGCCGGCGGTGTGCTCGACCCGGACGTCTTCATCAGCGACCGGCTGCCGCTGGCCGACTACGCCGAGGCCCTGCGGCAGTTCCAGGCCGGCAAGGGCCGGAAGATCCAGGTCCTGTGCCGCTGACGCCGGAACATCGCGGTCGTCCCGCACGTTGGCCGTGAACATGAAGATCGGTGAGGCTTCGCGTGCCAGCGGTGTGAGTGCGCGCTCGTTACGGCACTACGAGGACGAGGGCCTGATCGTCCCCGGCCGGTTCGGCAACGGGTTCCGCGACTACTGCCAGTCCACCGTCGACCGGGTGCTCGTCATCCGCTCACTGCTGGAGTCCGGGCTGCCCGTGCGGCTGATCAGGGAGGTCCTGCCCGGCCTCACCGACCCGCCGGACGCCGGCGCCGACGTGGTGTGCGCGGAGTTCCTGCACGAGGTGCGCGACTACCGCGACCGGCTCGCCGCCCGCATCGCCGCGCTCGGCGAGCAGCAGGCGGCGCTCGACGCCTACCTCCGGCAGGCCGACGGCACCGGTCCGCGGCCGCCGCTTGACCTTGACACCAGTGTCAGGCTTCTACGTTCGGCCCATGGAGATCACAGAGATCACGCAGATCACGGAGACGACGGAGATCGACGGGCAGCGGCACAGCGCTGAGCGGACGATGCGAGCACTGGTCCAGCGGTCGCACCGGGGCCCGGGGGACCTGACCCTGAGGACCGATCGGCCCCGTCCGGTCCCGGGGCCCGGCGAGTACCTCGTCCGGGTGGGCGCCGCCGGGGTCAACTTCGCCGACGTGACGCAGACGCACGGAACGTACGGCGGGGGCCCGCGGGCACCCTACCCGGCGGGCTTCGAGGCCGCGGGCGAGATCGTGGGCGTCGGCCCGGACGTCGAGGACCCGCTCCCGCTCGGCGCCCGCGTCGTCGGCACCGGCCCCGGCGCCTTCGCGCAGTACATGACGATGCCGGCCGCGGGCGTGCTCCCGGTGCCCGCCGGCTGGAGCGACGCCGAGGCGCTCGGCCTGGTGCTGAACTGGGCCACCGCCCTGGCCGCGCTGAAGCCGCTGGGCGAGATCAAGGCGGGTGAGGCGGTCCTCGTGCACGCCGCGGCCGGCGGCGTGGGGCAGGCCGCCGTCCGCCTCGCCCGCCACTACGGCGCGCGGGTGATCGCCACGGCGTCACCGGCCAAGCACGACACCGTCAGGGCGCTCGGCGCCGACGAGGTCCTGGACAGCCGCCGCCCCGACCTGGCCGAGGAGATCGCCCGCCTGACCGGCGGCGTCGACCTGGTCCTGGAATCAGTGGGCCGGGCCACGTTCGAGACCAGCCTGTCGGTCGCCAAGCCCTTCACCGGACGCGTCGTCGTCTTCGGCGCCGCGTCCGGCGAGGCCACGGTGACCACACATGAGTTGATCTTCACCCATCAGGTGCAGATCAAGGGCCTGCACATCGGCGCGCTGGCGACCGCGGCGCCCTCGCTCCACCGGTCGCTGCTCGCCGAGATCGATACCCTCATCGCCCACGGCGTGTACCCGCCCGGCAAGCCGCACGTCCATCCCCTGGCCGAGGGCCCGGCGGTGCTGCGTCAGCTCGAAGCCGGCCGGACCAGCGGCAAGCACGCCCTCGACCCCTGGCGTTGAACGCGCGGCCGTGCGACGTTTCCTGACGGCCTATCAGGGAATTCGCGGGACATGGATCACGGTATGACAGTGCGGACGGCGTCCGAAGGCGGTACGTCCGGTCCTGTCCTCATCCCCATTCTGTGTCTGCTCCTCGTCATGGGACTGGTGCAGGTCATACGGCCGCAGTTGCTGTGGCGGTTGAACAGCCGGCTCCAGCGGGGATGGGTGAAGAACCCCGAAGCGACCGAGCCCACCCGTAAGGGGTACGCGGTGCAACGGGTGTCGGGAGTGCTGTTCCTGGCCGGCGTCGTGTGGATGCTCGTCCTGCAGTTCTGACGCGACGCCGGAACACTCAGCTCCTCTTCAGTTCCTCGGCGAGCATCACGATGATGCCGCTGGGACCGCGGACGTAGGTGAGCTTGTAGACGTCCTGGTAGTTGGCCACGCCGCGCAGCGGACGGCATCCGTGTCTCGCGGCCGTCTCCAGGGCCGCGTCGATGTCGTCGACCTTGAACGCGACGCGATGCATGCCGATCTCGTGGGGGCGGGTGGGCTCCGACTCGATCGCCTCGGGGTGGAGGTACTCGAAGAGCTCCAGGCGGCCGTGCCCGTCCGGCGTCCGGAGCATCGCGATCTTGGCGTGATTGCCGTCGAGGCCGACGGCGGTGTCGGTCCACTCACCGCTGACCGTGTCACGGCCGACGACCGTGAGGCCGAGATCGGTGAAGAAGGAGATCGCTGCCTCGATGTCGCGCACGGCGATGCCGACGTTCTCTAAGGTGATGGCCATGCGCCGCATGCTATCGAGCCGGGCCGACCGGACGCCGGCAAGGACGCGGCCGCGCACCGGACGTCGTCGGCCCCGGCACGGAGAGCCCCCCGCCGATACGTCCGCCGAGACGGCGGGAAGAGAGCGGGCGCGGACCGATGAGTTCCTCCGTGATCGGCGGTCACAGCTCATGGTCGGTGCGCCGCGGCCGCGGGAGCGGTCGAGGCGTGCACCGGCCCGACCCGCGAGAACCGCCACGAGACACCGAGGAACCCTTCATGCGCACCCTCATCAGCACCGCCTTCATCTCGCTCGACGGCGTCGTGGAGGCCCCGGGCGGCGAGCCCGGCTACCGGAACTCCGGCTGGACCTTCAAGGACGTCGCGTTCCTCCCCGAGGCGTTCGAGCTCAAGGGCCGGGAGCAGAGCGAAGCCACCGCGATGCTGCTGGGCCGGACCAGCTACGAGTCGTTCAGCCAGGTGTGGCCTGACATGGCGGACTTCGCCGACTACAAGGCGATGCCGAAGTACGTCGTCTCCACCACCCTCGCCGAGGGCGACCTGGTGACGAACTGGGGCGAGACGACGATCCTGCGCTCGCTCGACGAGGTCGCCGCCCTGAAGGAGACCGAGGGCGGCCCGATCATCGTCCACGGCAGCGCCGCCCTGAACCGGAGCCTCTCGGACGCCGGCCTGATCGACCGCTACCACCTGCTCGTCTTCCCGCTGCTGCTCGGCGCGGGCAAACGCCTGTTCAGCGCCACGGACAAGGACACCCAGAAGCTGAAGCTGGTCGAGCACGAGGCCTACGCCAACGGCCTGCAGAAGAACGTGTTCGACGTCGTCCGCTGACACGGCTCCCGCATCCGCCCGGCCGTCCCGTCGCCGGCCGGTCCGCCCGCCCGCCTTCTCCGAGCGGTCGCGCCCCGACCTATAGTCGGGCGCATGAGCCGTTGGAACGAGCTGACCGGAGCCACGTCCGGGGAAGAGTACGCCGCGCGGTTCGCGGCCCTGGCCCGCGGCGGCGAGGACGTGCACGGCGAGGCACGGTTCTGCGCGGCCCTGGTGCCGGCCGGAGCGCGGGTGCTGGACGCCGGGTGCGGCACCGGACGGGTCATGATCCGGCTCGCGGAACTCGGGTACGACTGCGTCGGGGTGGACCTCGACGCGTCGATGCTGGCGGTGGCGCGCGAGCAGGCGCCGCACCTGCCGTGGTTCCACGCCGACCTGGCCGCGTTCGAGCCGGCCCGGCTCGGCGTCGCGGGCGACTTCGACCTCGTCGTCGCCGCGGGCAACATCTTCCCGCTGCTCGCCCCCGGCACCGAGGCCACGGTGGTCGGGCGGCTGTCCGCGGCCCTGCGCCCGGGCGGTCTGCTGGTCGCCGGTTTCGGCCTGGACCGGGCCCACCTGCCGGTGCCGCCCGGCATCACGCTGCCGGAGTACGACGACCACTGCGCCGCGGCCGGACTCACCCTCGTGGACCGCTTCGCCACCTGGGACGCCGCCCCCTACGACGGCGGCGGCTACGCCGTCAGCGTCCACCGCCGCTGAGGAACGCCCGACCACCCCGAACCCGCCGCACACCCGGAACACCCGGAACACCCCGAACACCCCGGCGCCCGGCCGGACATGCCGTCGCGCGCGACCCGCGCCGGGCCGCCGTCCGGGTCGTTCGAGGCGCCCCGGCCGAGCGGCCCGCGCCCCTCGTCGCCCCGCCGCACGGCGAACGCCTCGGCGACGGTTCGCTGGACCGGGTGACCGCCGCACCGCCGTGACACCGCCCAACGGCCCCGCGCCGCCGCCCCGTTCCCGCTCCGTTCCCGCTCGGTTGGCGCCCCGTTCGATCTGTGCGGCAAGTGTGACGGCCGTATGCGGGTTCTGCGGGCGCCTTGCATCGGCGAAGTGGGTGCGGGACGGTTGCTACGAGGCTTCTCCTCGCCCAGAGCGGAAGGGTGGTGAGGTACGCGCGATGCGTGCCTGTCTTTGTGTCTGCTTCCCGCGGTTCGCCCGTCCGCCCGCGCAGCGCCGACCTCACGGTGGGCGCCACGTGGGATGACGCCCCCTGTCCCGTGCTGGTGATCGACCGGCACGGCGGCCTGGTGCGTCTCAACGAGGCCGCCCGAGCGCTCCTGCCGGACAAGCCCAGCCGTGGCTGGCTGCGCGAGACGGCGCCCTCCTGGTTGTCCGAGGCGCACCTGAGCCTCCTCGCCCGCTCGCGCGCCGGTGAGGACCGTCCCCCGTTCGGGAGCATCGGCGACCGGGTCTTCGAGGCGCACCCCACCGCCTGCGCCGACGGCGACGTGGTGTGGTGGCTCGTCGACGACACGGACCGCCGCCTGGCCGAGACGGCCCTGAAGGTCACCCGGGACCGCGCCGACGTCCTGTCCGACGCGTCCTCGACCCTGCTGTCGACGCTGAACGTGCCGCGCTGCATGGAGGTGTCCGCCGCCCTGGCCGCCGAACACCTCGCGGAGGCCGCCGTCCTGGTCGCCCCGGCGCAAGGGCGGCACCACCCCCTCACCTTCGCCCGGCGCGGCGAACCGGTCACGCAGGTCATGCGGCCGATCGACACCCGCAGCGTCCCCGGCCTGACCGAGGCGCTCCAGGGATTCCCGCCGGTGCCGGCGCGCTGGCTGAACCCCGCCGACCTTCCCGACTGGGTGATCCCCGACGGGTTCACCGGACCGGTCGGCTCGGTGATCGTCACCCCGCTGCCCGGGCACGGGGTGCCCGCCGGCACCCTCGTCCTGCTGCGCTCCAGCACCGAGCAGGTGTTCACCGAGGGCGAGGAGGTCTTCGCCCGGCTCTTCGCGGCCCGGGTCGGCGCCGCCCTCTCGGCCGCCCGCCTCTACACCGAGCAGGCCACGATCACCGCCACCCTGATGCAGGAACTGCTGCCGCCGTCCCTGACCCGCGTCCACGGAGTGGACTACGCCGGCCGCTACCGAGCGGCCGGCGACCGCGAGCGGATCGGGGGCGACTTCTACGACGTCCACCCCGGCGCCGGTCCCGAGCAGGAGACCCTCGTCGTGCTGGGGGACGTCGCGGGAAAGGGGCTGAACGCGGCGGTGCTCACGGGCAAGATCCGCAACACCCTGCACGCCCTGCTGCCCCTGGCCGACGACCACCAACGGGTGCTCGACCTGCTCAACGGGGCCCTGCTCTCCTCCCACCACACCCGCTTCGCCACCCTCGTCCTGGCCTCCGTGCGCCGCCGCGCCCACCAGGCGCGGCTGCGGCTCACCAGCGCCGGCCACCTGCCGCCGCTCGTCGTCCGCGCCGACGGCGCCGTCGAGGAGGTCCCCACCCGCGGCACCCTGGTCGGCGCGTTCCCCCAGGTGTCCACCCACACCGTCGAGACGGTGCTGAACCCCGGCGAGACGTGCCTGCTGTACACGGACGGCATCACCGAGGCGCGCGGCGGTCCCCTCGGTGACGAACTGTTCGAGGAGCACCGCCTGAGGAGGGCGCTGGCCGACTGCGCGGGGATCCCCGCGGAGGCCGTGGTGGAACGGGTGCAGATGCTCGCCGCCCAGTGGCTGGGGTCGGGTCGGCACGACGACATGGCCGTCGTCGCCATCAGCGTGCCCGGCCCGGCGAATTCGACGGAGGAAGGGGAGTGTGGGGACCGGAAAGGCGGGTAACCGTCGGCAACGACAGCCCGTGGACCGACAGGGGCGAGGTCGATCGACTGGGAGGGACATCATGGCGGCGGCGACCGTGCAGACCACCGAACGCACCGTGGACGTACCGCGGATCGCGGATCCGACCAAGGTGGCTCCCAAGGACGCGCGGGAGTTGTCGAAGCTGTTCTTCGACCAGCTGACGGTGCTGGAGGAGGGCACGCCCGAGCACCAGTACGCGCGCAACACGCTGATCGAGATGAACATGTCCCTGGTCCGCTTCGCGGCCGGCCGCTTCCGCAGCCGCGGCCCGGAGGAGATGGAGGACATCGTCCAGGTCGGCATGATCGGGCTGATCAAGGCGATCGACCGGTTCGAGCTGTCCCGCGAGGTGGAGTTCACCTCCTTCGCGGTGCCGTACATCGTCGGGGAGATCAAGCGCTTCTTCCGCGACACCTCCTGGGCCGTGCACGTGCCCCGGCGACTCCAGGAAGCCCGCGTGCAGTTGGCCCGCGCCACCGAGGAACTGCGCAGCCGGCTCGGCCGGACGCCCACGACCCGGGAACTCGCCCAGCTGATGAGCCTGCCGGAGGACGAGGTCGTGGAGGCCCGTCTGGCCTCCAACGGCTACAAGTCCGCCTCGCTCGACGCGGCCCTGGGCGGCGGTGAGGAGAGCGAGGCGGCGCTGGCCGACTTCATCGGCGACGACGACGCCGCGCTCGGTCTGGTCGAGGACTTCCACGCCCTCGCCCCGATGATCGCCGAACTCGACGAACGCGACCGGCAGATCATCCACTGGCGGTTCGTGGAGGAGCTGACCCAGAAGGAGATCGGCGAACGCCTGGGCATCTCGCAGATGCATGTGTCCCGTCTGATCAGCCGTATGCTCGCCCGCCTGCGCGACGGAATGCTGTGCACCGACTGAGCCGGTGAGGCGCGCCCGGACCGGTCCGCGGCGCGCCGCCCGCCTCGTGCGGGGCGTGCCGCACGCCGTACGGACCGGTCCTCGCCCTCCGGTTCTCCGGACTCCGATCCGCCATGAGAATCTGGTCGGGCAAGGGGAGGAGACGGAGTGTACGGAGGGTACGGAGTGTTCCGAGCCGACGTCACCGACGCGGGTGCGGACGACGCACACGACATGAGCGGGCGGGGCGGCCGCGCCGCGTCTCGCGGAGCATCCGATGGCACGGTGAGCGAAGGCCGGGACGTATGACGGGCGTGGCAGGGGAGAGGTTCCCCGACGCGGAAGGCACCGGCCACTGGGCCGACAGCGGGACGGAAAGCGATCTTCGGGCGTTGTTCGGTCAGTCGACGGCCGTCTTCGCGTCCCTGGCGGGACCCGCCCACATGCTGGAGTCGGCCAACACGGCGTTCTTCGAGGCGATCGGCGGCGAGGGGCGCCACCGCCTGGGCGTGCCGCTCGGGCACCTGATGCCGGAACTGGGCAGGCAGGGCTTCCTCGGACTGCTGGACCGGGTCTACCGCACCGGAGTGCCGTACTCCGGCCGGGACGCCCGGGTGATGCTGGGCACCGGCGCCGACGCCCGCGAGGCGTTCTTCGACTTCACCTACGAGCCCCGCCGGGACACCGGCGGCAACGTGATGGGCGTCCGCGTGATCGGGGTGGAGACCACCCAGGTCAAGCAGGCTCAGCGACTGCTGGCCGAACAGCGCGCGCTGCTGGAGCAGATCGCCCGCCAGGCGCCGCTGCCCGAGGTCCTGGAGGGCATGGCCCGCGCCATCGAGGAACTCGCCCCCGAGCAGGTGCTCGTGTCGGTCCTGCTCGCCGACGAGGACGGACGCCACCTGCGGCACGGCGCGGCCCCGAGCCTGCCCGACTTCTACAACGAGGCCATCGACGGCATCGCGACCGGCGAGGGCGTCGGCTCCTGCGGCACCGCGGCGCACCGGCGCGAGATGGTCGTCGTCACCGACATCGGCACCGACCCGTTCTGGGACGACTTCCGGCACCTGGCGGACAAGGCCGGTCTCGGCGCCTGCTGGTCTACGCCCATCCTCGCGCGCGACGGCGGCCTGCTGGGCACCTTCGCCACGTACCACCGAACGCCGCGCGCCCCGCAGGCGAGCGACCTGGCGCTGGCCCGCGTCTTCGCCGGCACCGCCGCCCTGGCCATCGAGCGGCACCGGGCGGAGCGCGGACGGCTGGCCGCCGAGACGCGCGCGCGGGCGGCCCGCGACGACCTCGCCTTCCTCCTCGACGCCAGTACCGCCCTGGCCTCCGACCTGGACTACGGCCAGACGCTCCAGCGCGTCGTCGACGCCTGCGCCCCCGCGCTGGCGCCGCTGTGCGCCATCGACGTCATGGAGTCGGGCCGGGTCCGGCGCATCGCCGTCGCCGCCCCGACCGACCGCCGGCGGGACCTGCTCTCCTCTCACATCCCCGTCTACGACGCGGCCGACGACGCCGTGGCCCGGGTGCTGGCGTCCGGCACCACCGAGGTGGCCCGGCGCACCCCCACCGGCCCGGGCCCCTGGCAGGAGCTGGGGGTGACCGGCTATCTGTGCGCGCCGCTGCTGGAGCGCGGGAAGGCGTTCGGCACCCTGACCCTGCTGAGCACCGGCGGGCACGCCTTCGACGGTCACCGGGTCGCCCTGGCCGAGGAACTCGCCCGCCGCGCGGCCGCCGCCGCGCGCAACGCCCGCCAGTACACCCAGCGGGTGGCGCTGGCCAGGGACCTCCAGGCCGGCCTGCTGCTGCCCGACCTGCCCGAGGTGCCCGGCGTCGACATGGCCGCGCACTACCACCCCGCGGGCGAAGGGCTCGACATCGGCGGCGACTTCTACGACGTCTTCCCGCTGGAGGACGGCCGGTGGGCCTTCATGCTGGGCGACGTCTGCGGGCGCGGGGCCGTCGCGGCCACCACCACCGCCCTGGTGCGGCACACCGCCCGAGCCATCGCCCCGCTGCTGCCCGGGCCGGACGCGGTCGTCAACGCCGTCAACAAGGCGCTGCTCGACCGTCCGCCCAGCCACGGAACGGGCTTCGTCACGCTCGTCCACGGCCATCTGACCCCGACCCCGGACGGCCTGGAGATCGAGCTGGTCCGCGCCGGCCACACCCTCCCGCTGGTCCTCGGCGCCGAGCGGAGCGTCCGCGCCGTCGAGGCGGCCGGCCTGCTGCTGGGCGTGGCCCGCGACCCCCGGGTGAGCACGCACCGTCTGCGCCTGGCCCCGCACGAGAGCCTGCTCCTGTACACGGACGGCATCACCGAGGCACGCGGCGGCGACGGCGAGGAGTTCGGCGAGGAACGCCTCGCCGACGTCCTGGCCCGCGTCGGGCCCCGGCCCGCGGCGCGGGACGTCGTCGCCGCGGTGACCGGGGCGGTGCGCTCCTTCACGGCGGGCCACGACGGCGACGACGACCAGGCGGCGCTCGTCCTGACCGCCACCGGCGCCACGGCCGGTGCGCCGTGACCGATGCGGCGAACCGGGGCGGTGCGCCGGCGTGCGCGGTCGCGTGGCGGGTACACGGAGTGCGTGGAACGGGGGAAACGCCATGCGACAGGTGCGACCAGTCTTCGACGGTGAGGGCGCGACCGGCCTCGGACCCATCCGGGCCGCGACCGCTCCCCAACCTCTGCGGGAAGCGACCGCTCCCCAGCCCCTACGGGAAGCGACCGCTCCCGAACCCCTACGGGACACGACCGGTCCCGAACCCCTGAGGGGGAGGCCCGCGCCCGGGCCCCTGAGGGCCGCGTCCGGCCCCGGGCCCCTGCGGGACGTCGTCGCCCTGGACGGCGACGGCAGCTGCATCTCCCAGGCCCGCCACCGCGCCGCCGACTTCCTCGCGCGCGCCCGGGACGAGTACGGACTGCCGGTCTCCGCGCGGGCGATGGACGTGACCCGGCTGGTGGTCAGCGAACTGGTCACCAACGCCCGCAAGTACGCGCCCGGCCCGGTGCGGATGGAACTGCGCGTCGTCGGCGCCCTGGTGGAAGTGGCGGTGTGCGACGGCGAGCCGGTGCTGCCGGTGGCCCGGACCGCCGACGCCCGGCGGGTCGGACAGCACGGCCTGGAGATCGTCATGGCCGTGGCCCAGGACTTCCACGTACGCCGGGACCGCACCGGCAAGCGCGTCACCGTCCGCATCGCCCTGACGGACGCCCCGGGCGCACCCGCGGGCGGGCGCCGCACGCCCTGAGGCGCGCGGCCCGCCGCCCGCGCCCGCCCGCGCCCGTCCGACCCGCGGACGGGCCCGCTAGCCGAGCGCGGAGGCGACGGCCTCCTCGACGTCGGCGTGGAGGGTGAAGAACTGGTCGAGCCCTGTGATCTTGAACACACGCCCGAGGTCGTCCCGCAGGCCCGCGATGCCGAGCACGGAGCCGGCGGCCTCGGCCCGGTGGTGGGCGTTGATGAACACGGTCAGGCCGGTGGAGTCGCAGTAGAGCAGCTCCGACACGTCGAGGATCACCGCGACGCCGGCGGCGTACGGGACGTCGTCGATCGCCTGACGGAGGGAGGGAGCGGTGTGATGGTCCAGTTCACCGGCGACCTTCAGCACCACGAGGCCGGCGCGGTGGGGCTGTGGGGTGACGGTGAGGGTGCGATCTGTGTCGGTCACTGGGCTTCCTGTCCCGCGGGGTTCTACGAAGCGTCCTCGCGCCGGGGTCGTGGCACGCGGTGCTGGCTTGCGCTGGGCCGGTCGAGTGCACGGTTCAGCTCGTCTATCCTACGGAGTCGCACCGCTCTCGCAGAGAGCGGCACCGGGACTTTCAGGCAGCGGAAGACCGGACTCCCCGTGGCGGCCTCGGCGTCGGCCGGCAGGCCGGCGCAGCCACGCGGATCCGTGGGAACACCGGATCGAGTCCTTCCGCGGGAAGTCGCGTACAGGACGTGGACACGGGTGAGGGCCGGGGCAGGCGACCGGCCGTGAACGAACGAAGGGGAAGTCGCGTGGCGCGGCCCGAGAACGCTGAGCACGAACCACCGGCGGCGGAAGAGCTGTTCGCGGCCGACGCGGTGGTGGGCCGTGACCTCGCCCGGGTGGACTGGGCGGCGACACCGCTGGGAGCGCCGGCCGGCTGGCCGCAGAGCCTGCGGACGACGGTGAGCATCCTGCTGTCCTCGCGCTTCCCGATGTGGATGGCCTGGGGACCGGACCTGACGTTCTTCTGCAACGCCGCCTACCGCCGCGACACCCTCGGCCAGAAGTACCCGTGGGCGCTGGGCCGTCCGGCCGGCGAGGTGTGGGCGGAGATCTGGGACGACATCGGCCCCCGGATCGACACCGTGCTCAGGACCGGGGAAGCGACCTGGGACGAGGCGCTGTTGCTGTTCCTGGAGCGCTCCGGATACACCGAGGAGAGCTACCACACCTTCTCCTACAGCCCGTTGCGCGACGACGAGGGCCGGGTCGTCGGCATGCTCTGCGTGGTCAGCGAGGACACCGAACGCGTCATCGGCGAGCGCCGCATGGCCACGCTGCGCGACCTCGGCTCCGACCCGAGCGTGATCCGCACCGAGCAGGAGATGCTCCACTTCGCCGGACGGCAGCTCGACCGCAACCAGAGCGACCTGCCCTTCACCCTGACCTATCTGCTGGAGGACGACGGCACGGCCCGGCTGGCGGCCGCCACCGGACTGCCCGGCGGACATCCCGCGGCCCCCGCCGCCGTGGCCTTCGAGGACCCCGACGCGGTGTGGCCCGCGGCGGCGCTGTCCCGCTCCGAGGCGACACTCGTACGGCTCGACGGCGCGCCGTTCGCCGGGCTGCCCGGCGGCGCCTGGCCGGAGCCGCCCACGCAGGCGCTCGTGGTGCCGCTGCTGCGCCAGGGCGACACCCCCTACGGGTTCCTGGTGGCCGCTCTGAACCGCTACCGGGCGCTGGACGACGCCTACCGCGGCTTCATCGAGCTGACCGCCGGACAGCTCGCCACCGGCATCGCCTCCGCCCGCAGCTACCAGGCCCAGCAGCGGCGCGCGGAGGAACTGGCCGAGCTGGACCGGGCGAAGACCGCCTTCTTCTCCAACATCAGCCACGAGTTCCGCACCCCCCTCACCCTCATCATGGGCCCGGTCGAGGAACTGCGGACCCGGCTCGCCCCGTCCGACGAGCACGTGCGCGAGGAACTGGACGTCATCCACCGCAACGGGCTGCGGCTGGGCAAGCTGGTCAACACCCTGCTCGACTTCGCCCGCATCGAGGCCGGCCGGATGCAGGCCCGCTACGAACCGGTCGACCTGGCCACCGTCACCGGCGAGCTGGCCAGCGTCTTCCGGTCCGCGATCGACCGGGCCGGACTGGACTTCCACGTCGACTGCGCGGCGCCGGACCGGCCCGTGTACCTCGACCGCGGCATGTGGGAGAAGGTGGTCCTCAACCTGCTCAGCAACGCGCTGAAGTTCACCTTCGAGGGCTCCGTCCGCGTCGCCACCGGCGAGCGGGACGGCCGGGCGGTCGTCACGATCACCGACACCGGCATCGGCGTCCCGGCGGCCGAACTGCCCCGGCTGTTCGAGCGGTTCCACCGCATCGAGAACGCCCGCTCCCGCTCCAACGAGGGCAGCGGCATCGGGCTGGCGCTGGTGCGCGAACTGGTCGGCCTGCACGGCGGCACCATCACCGCCGACAGCACCGAGGGCGAGGGCACCCGCTTCACCATCAGCCTGCCCTTCGGCGCCGCCCATCTGCCGCCCGAGGCGGTCGCCCCGCACACGCCCGCGGGCGCCGTCTCCGCCTCCGCCGACCCCTACCTCCAGGAGGCGCTGCGCTGGCTGCCCGCCGACCCCGGCGCCGCCGCCGGCGCGGACGGCGTGCCGGAGCCGGCCGGGGAGACCGGCGCCGCCCACGTCCCGGGCCCCGCCGCCCGGGCCCGGGTGCTGGTCGTCGACGACAACGCCGACATGCGCGAGTACCTCACCCGCATCCTGACCGGCGCCGGCTACGAGGTCGATGCCGTCGCCGACGGCCAGGAAGCCCTGGACGTCCTGCGCACGGACGCGCCCGACCTCGTGGTCAGCGACGTGATGATGCCGCGCGTGGACGGACTGCAACTCGTGGCGGCGCTGCGCGCCGACGCGCGGACCGCCGCCGTGCCGGTGCTGCTGCTGTCGGCCCGGGCCGGTCAGGAGGCGTCCATCGAGGGTCTGCGGGCGGGCGCCGACGACTACCTCGTCAAGCCGTTCGCCGCGGCCGAACTCCTTGCCCGGGTGCGCGCCAACGTGGAACTGGCCAGGCTGCGCGGTCACCAGGCACGCTGGCGCACCGCCCTGGTGGACTCCCTCCAGGAGGCGTTCTTCGTCTGCGACGACACCGGCGCCGTCATCGAGACCAACACCGCGTTCACTGACATCCTCGGCTACGGACCCGAGGGCCTGCCCTACGCGCCGGTCCACCCGTGGTGGCCGGACGCGGACACCGACCACGAGGCCCACCGGCTGGTGAGCGAGGCGTTCGACCGGCTGCGGACCTCCGCCCGGGGTTCGTACACCATCCCCGTCAAGCACCGCGACGGGCACCGGCTGTGGGTGACCGCCACCTTCGCCCAGGCCCAGGACCCCGACAGCGGCCGCGCCGTCACGGTCGGCACCTTCCGCGACGTGACCGCCGAGCACTACGCCATCCAGCGCGAGAGCGCCCTGGCCGCGCTGACCACCGGCCTGTCCCGGGCCACCAGTCTGCCCGACGCCCTCTCCGCGGCGCTGGGCGAGCTGCGCACCCTCTGGCGGGCCCGGTGCGTGCTGGCCGCCGTGTTCCAGCACGGCGACACGCCGTCGCTCACCGCCACCGACGCCTCCGCCTGGCAGGACCTGACCGCCGAGCGCCGTCGCGCGCTCACCGGCCTGCGCGAGCAGGCCCCGCTCACCCCGGTCGCCGACCACACCGGCGCCGGCATCCTGCTGGAACACCCCGAGGGCCCGCTCGCCCTGTGGATCGACCTCGGCGACGACCGGCCGTTCACCGGCGAGGACCAGCTGCTGCTGTCGCTGCTGTCCGGCCATCTGGCCCAGGGCCTGTCCCGCGCCCACCAGATCGACCAGCAGCGGGAGACCGCCCTCGCCCTGCAACGCGCCATCCTCGGCCCCTCCCGGCTCCCGGACGGCTTCGCCGTGCGCTACGAACCGGCCACCCAGCCGCTGGAGGTCGGCGGCGACTGGTACGACACGATCACGCTGCCCGACGGCCGGATCGGGATCGTCGTCGGCGACTGCGTGGGCCGGGGACTGGAAGCGGCCACCGTCATGGGCCAACTGCGCAGCGCCTGCCGTGCGTTGCTGCTCCAGGACGCCGGCCCCGCCCAGACCCTGATGGCCCTGGACCACTTCGCGGCCGGCATCCCCGGCGCCCCGTGCACCACCGTCTTCTGCGGCGTCCTCGACCCCGGGACCGGCCGCCTGACCTACTCCAGCGCCGGGCACCCGCCGGGCATCGTCACCCACGCCGACGGCACCACCCGCCTGCTGGAGGACGGGCGGTCCATCCCGCTCGCGGTCCGTCCCGGCACGGCCCGCCCCGAGGCGGAGTGCCTGCTGCCGGCCCGCGCGACCCTGCTGCTGTACACCGACGGACTGGTCGAGCGCCGGCGCCGCCCCCTGACCGCCGGTATCGGCCAGGCCAGCGAAGCGGTCCAGGACGGCCGGAACGCCACGGTCGACGACCTCGCCACGCAGGTCATGGACCGCCTCGCCCCGGCGGACGGGTACGACGACGACGTCGCCCTGCTGCTGTACCGTCACCCCGCCCCGCTGGAGGTCTCCTTCCCGGCCGAGTCCTCCCAGCTCGCGCCCGTCCGCAAGGCGCTGCGCAGCTGGCTCGGCCAGTGCGACCTGCCGCCCGGCACCGTGCAGAGCATCCTGGTCGCGGCCGGCGAGGCGTGCGCCAACGCCGTCGAGCACGGACACCGCCACGCGCCCGGCGAGATCGTCCGGCTGCGGGCCGAGGCCCTGGTCGACGATCTGCACCTGACCATCGCGGACACCGGACAGTGGAAGCCCCCGCAGCCCGAGCTGAACGCCCACCGCGGTCGCGGTGTCGCCCTGATGCGTGCCCTGATGCAGCACGTCACCATCACTCCTGGCCCGTCCGGAACCATCGTCGACATGCACATGAGGATCGCCTGATGACCACCCCGCTCTCCCTCGTCCCCGGCCGGTGCGCCGACGGCCGCCCCCGGCTGACGGCCGCCGGGGAGATCGACATGAGCAACATCGGCGCCCTCGCCCAGGCACTCGACGACACCCCCGGCCCGCTCGTCCTGGACCTGACCGAGGTGGAGTACCTCGACAGCGCGGGGCTGAGCGTGCTCTTCGCCCACGCCGACCGGCTCGAACTGATCGCCTCCCCGCTGCTGACGCCGGTCCTGACGATCTCCGGTCTCGCCGATCTGGCCACGGTGCACGCGACGGACGACCCCGACACCCCGGGCGGCCTCCCCGGTCGGCACTGACCCGCGGCGGCGGGCGCCCCCCTGTCCGCCGTGGACCCATAGGCCCCCGATAGACTCCCGCGCATGGTCCGTTCGTCCCGTGGTGCAGCGCATCCCGGGATGTGGCGGCGCGAGAAGGGCACCGAAGTGCGCACGGCCGCCGCGCTTCCCGCGCGCGCCGAGGCCGCCCACGTCATCACGGCCGGACTCCACGTGCCCGCCGTTCCCACGGAGTGGTCACCGCACGCGCACCTCCTGCACGAACTCGTCTGGGTACGCGGGGGAACGCTGACCTCCCGCGTGGCGGACCGCGTCTTCACCGTGTGCGAGGGGCACGGCCTGTGGCTGCCCGCCGGAGTGGTGCACGCGGGCCGGGCGACGGCCGGCGCCCGGTTCCACGACGCCTTCTTCGACCCCGCCCGCACGCCGTTCGCCGGCGAGCGGCCGCAGGCGATCGCCATGACACCGCTGCTGGAGTCGCTGCTGACCCATCTCTCCCGCACCGATCTCGACGCGGCGGCCAGGGCACGGGCGGAAGCGGTCGTCTTCGACGTGCTGAGCCCCTCGCACCGCCAGTTCGCGTTGCCGCTGCCGGGCGACGCGCGGATCGACGTGATCGCCGAGACCCTGCTGGACGATCCCGCCGACGGCCGCTCGCTGGAGGACTGGGCGGGGTGTCTGGGCATCAGCGAGCGCACGGTCACCCGGGCGTTCCGCCAGACGACCGGACTGTCGTTCGCACAGTGGCGGCAGCTGCTGCGCGTGCACCGGGCGCTGACGCTGCTGTCCGAGGGATGCGACGTGCTGACCGTCTCCGAGACGCTCGGCTACGCGCAGCCCAGCACCTTCATCGCGGCCTTCCGGCGGGTCATGGGCACCACGCCGGGCGCGTTCTTCGACGCCGCCGACCGCACCCCCGCGACCGACCCGGTCGGCCCTGACGACCCGGCCGTCCCGAACGACTCGCGGAGCGACGCTGCCTGACGTCGCGTCAGGCCCGACCCGGCGCGGACCGCGTCCCGGCGGTGTCCGGAATCCCGTATCGCGTGTCCAGAACTCCTGATTGTCGACATGGCGAGCGGACTATAGCCTGCACGGAGTTAGGCAACCCTTAGTTCTTGTTCGCCGCGCACGGCGTCGTCCGTGCGGGGGAGACTGCGCTGCCCGGTCGCGGGCGGCCGGACGGAGGGTGCCGCAGCCCCGTGTCCCTCCGACCCTCCGGACTCCCCGATGCCCACGAGCCCCACCCGCCCCGCCGGCCGCCCGGCGCGGCGTCCCGCCCCCGGCACGCCGTCGCCCGCCCTGCACGGGCATGACCTCGTGCTGCGCCACGGCGGCGTCCCGGTCGTCCACGGCGTCTCGCTGGCCCTGGCGGCCGGCCGGGTCACCGCTCTGGTGGGGCCGAACGGCAGCGGGAAGTCCACCCTGTTGCGCGCGCTGTGCCGCCTGCACCGGCTGGACGGCGGCCGGGTCACGCTCGGCGCCGCCGACGGAGGACCCGAGCGGGACGCGGCCCTGCTCAGCGCACGCCGGTTCGCCCGCGAGGTCACGTTGTTCTCCCAGTCCAGGCCCGCGCCGCAAGGACTGACGGTCGCGGAGGTCGTGGCCTTCGGCCGCCACCCCCACCGGCGCGGTTTCGCCGGGCCGACCGACGGGGACCGCGACGCCGTCGACCACGCCATGGGCGTCACCGGCGTGCGGGAGATGGCCGGCCGGCCGGTCGGGGAACTCTCCGGCGGCGAGATGCAGCGCGTCTGGCTCGCCGCCTGCCTGGCCCAGGACACCGGAGTCGTCCTGCTGGACGAACCGACCAACCACCTGGACCTGCGCTACCAGATCGAGACGCTCGACCTGGTGCGCGACCTGGTCGAGGACCACGGCATCGCGGTCGGGATCGTGCTGCACGACCTCGACCACGCCTCCCGCGTCGCCGACACGCTGGTCCTGATGCGGGGCGGCCGGGTGCACGCGGCGGGCGCCCCCGCCGACGTCCTGACCGCCCACAACATCGGCGAGGTCTACGACATCCGCGTCGAGGTCGAGATCGACCCCCGCACGGGCCGGCTCCGCATCGACCCCCTCGGACGCCACCCCGCCTGACGCGGGACACCCCCGCCGCGAGGCGACGCCAGAACGCACGAACGCACGAAAGCAAGAAAGAGGAACCTCCATGAACCGTGCCCACCGCCTGGCGGCGTCAGCCACCGCGGGGCTCTTCGCCTTCGCCGCGACGGCCTGCGGCACGACCGCCGTCGACAAGCCCGAGGCCACCGGCGCCGCCGGAGCTTCGCCCGTGTCCGAGAGCTGCGCCCAGGACACCACGGCCACGTCGACGAAGCCGGTCTCCTTCACGGACGGCGTGGGCCGCACGGTGAAGCTCGACAGGCCCGCCCGGCGGATCGCGGTCCTGGAATGGCAGCAGATCGAGGACGCGCTGACCCTGTGCGTCACCCCCGCCGCCGTCTCCGACGCGAAGGGGTACCGCACCTGGGTCAGCGCGGAGAAGCTGCCCGCCGGCGTCACCGACATCGGCACCCGTGAGGAACCCGACCTCGACACCCTCTACGCCGCGAAGCCCGACCTGATCGTCGTGGAGGCGTTCGCCGCCGACGACGAGATGATCGCGAAGCTGGAGAAGCGGGGCGTCCCCGTGATGGCCACGAAGGGCGCGAACCCCAAGGACCCGATCGGCAACATGCGCGACGTGTTCGGCATGATCGGCAAGGCGACGGGACGCACCGAGCGCGCCGGCCAGGTGCTCAAGGAGTTCGACGACCACCTCGCGAAGGCCAAGCGGCGGGTCGCCGACGCCGATCTGCCGACGAAGGACTTCCTGTTCTTCGACGGATGGCTGGAAGGCGGCAACCTCACCGTCCGGCCCTACGGCGAAGGCGCGCTGTTCACCGAGATAGGCGAGCAGCTCGGCATGCGGCCGGCCTGGACCGACGCCGTCAACAAGGCACACGGGGACGGCGGCGTCGACCCCGCCTACGGCCTCGCCCAGACCGACGTCGAGGGACTCACCGCCGTCGGCGACGCCAACCTCTTCTACGCCAACGACGAAGGCGCCGGGGGATACGTGGCGGCCCTGGCGAAGAACCCGATCTGGAAGACCATCCCGGCCGTGAAGGAAGGCCGCGCGCACGCCTTCCCCGCACGGGTCTGGGGCGCCGGCGGCCCGCGCTCCTGCGAACAGGCGATCGACGCGTACGTCGACGTACTCGACAAGAAGTGAGCACCCGGCAGAAGGCGGCGCCCCGGACGCACACGGCGCCCTCGTCGGACACGGCGACCCCGTCGGACACGGCGCCCCGGGGGGACCTGCCGCGGCGCGCCGAGCGCGGCGGCGGCCCCGCCGGAGCGGCCGTCCTGGCGGTCCTGCTGGCCGCCACCGTCCTGGTCGGCCTGTGGCACCTGACCCAGGGGACGTCGGGCGTCGGCGTCGGCGATCTGGTACGCCACCTCGCCGGGCGACGCGACGGCGGCGGGGCGCCGGTCGGCGAGATCCTCACCGGCTCGCGCCTGCCGCGGCTGTTCGCGGGCGTGACGGTGGGCTTCGCCCTCGGCTGCGCCGGCGCGCTGCTCCAGTCCGTCACCCGCAACCCGCTCGCCTCCCCGGACACGCTCGCGGTCACCGCCGGGTCCTACTTCACCCTGTCGGTCGTCGCGGCCACCGGCCTCACCGTCCCGCTGTGGGCGTCGGGCGCCGTGGCCTTCGCGGGCGGACTGGCCGCCGCGGCTCTCGTCCTGCTCCTGGCGGGCCGGGCCGCCGGCACCACGGGCACCCGGCTGATCCTCGCCGGGTCGGCGACCGCGATGGCGCTGGACGCGGGGACGTCGATGCTCCTCGTCCTGTTCCGGCAGAACACCACCGGCCTCTTCGCGTGGGGCAGCGGCTCGCTCGCGCAGTTGAACATCGACGCCTCGACGCGGGCCCTCCCCCTGGTGGCCGTGGTGCTGTGCGCCGCCCTGGCGCTGTCGAGGAGACTGGACGTGATGGGCCTCGGCGACGACGCCGCGGCCGGCCTGGGCGTGCCGATCCGGTCCACCCGCGTCGCCGCCGTGCTCTGCGCGGTGCTGCTGACCGCCACGGCGGTGACCCTCGCCGGCCCGATCGGCTTCGTCGGCCTCGGCGCGCCCGTACTGGCCCGCCTGCTCGCCGGACGGGTCCGGGCGCTGCGCCGGCACCTGCTCCTGGTGCCCGCGGCCGGGCTGCTCGGCGCGCTGCTCGTCCTGCTCGCGGACGCGTCGCTGCGCGCGGTGCAGGGCGCGGACGGCGCCGCCGCCATCCCGACCGGCGTGCCCACGGCCCTGCTCGGCTCCGTCCTGATCGTGGTCCTCGCGCTCCGCCTCCGCGACACCGGCGGTCCCCGGCAGGCGCCGCCCACCCGGGTCGCCGTACGGTCGCGCCGCGCGTTCGTCCTCGTCGTGTGCGGCGCGGCCTCGCTGCTGGCCGGCGCGGCCCTCGTCGCGGTCCTGGCCGGAAGCCTCTGGCTGCGCACCGGCGACGTCGCGCTCTGGCTCCAGGGCGCGGCCCCGGACCTCATCGGCCAGGCGCTGGACGACCGGGTCCCGCGGGTGACGGCCGCGATCGTCGCCGGCGCGGCGCTCGGACTGGCCGGGTGCGCCGTGCAGAGCGCGGTGCGCAACCCGCTGGCGGAGCCCGGCGTGCTCGGCATCACCGCTGGCGCCGGTCTGGGGGCGGCGGCCGTCGTCACCTCGGGCCTGTCCGGCGGGCGGCCGCTGCTCGTCGCGGCCGCGGTCGGCACGGGGCTGGCCACCTTCGCGTTGATCGCGCTGCTGTCGTGGCGCGGCGGCTTCCTGCCCGACCGGTTCGTCCTGATCGGCATCGGCTGCGGGTACGGCCTCAGTTCCGTCACCACGTTCCTGCTGCTGCGCGCCGATCCGTGGAACACGCCCCGGATCTTCACCTGGCTCTCCGGCACCACCTACGGCCGCACGCTGCCCGACGTCGTACCGGTCGCGGCGGCCCTGGCGCTCGCGCTGCCGGTGCTGCTCGTCCTGCGCGACCGGCTCGACCTGCTCGCCGTCGACGAGGACACCCCGCGCATCGTCGGCGTCCGCCCGCAGCGTGTGCGCTTCGCCGCGCTGGCGATCGCCGCGGTGCTCGCCGCGCTCAGCGTGGTCGCCGTCGGCGTCGTCGGTTTCGTGGGGCTCGTCGCGCCGCATCTGGCCAGGTCGTTGGTCGGCGCCCGGCACGTCCGCGTGATCCCGGTCGCGATGCTGCTCGGCGCGCTGCTGGTCTGCGTGGCCGACGCCCTCGGCCGCACCCTCGTCGCCCCGTCCCAGCTGCCGGCCGGCCTCATGGTCGCCCTGGTCGGCGCTCCGTACTTCATCTGGGTGCTGCGGCGCTCCCGCGCATGACGGGGACGCCGGACCACCGAGAGCACACAGACCGCCGCGACAGCAGGAACCGCCCGTGAAGAAGAGCACCGCCGACCACCACGTCGTCGTCCCGTTCGCGTCCGACGCACCGCCGCCCGCGCTGCTGAGGATCGGCCCCCCGGAGGTCCTGGAGCGCTGGCGCACCGCCGACCGCCTGCCCCACGCACCTCGCCTCGTGGCCGTCCCGGACGGCGACGGCGGCGACTGGACCGCCGCGGCCCTGGCGACGGCCCGCCCGCACACCTCCTATCTGAAGATCGTCGACGCGGTCGGCGACGTGCCGGCCGCCGTCGGCGCGGTGGTCGCCCACGCCCGCCGCCAAGGGCTCGCACAGGTCAAGTGGGAAGGATGGACGGCGAGTCCCGAGGCCGCCGCTGCCGCCGGCTTCACCCCGCTGCGGCCCGCCCGCGCGGAGGCCGAGGACGCGGCGGGCCCCGGCACCGGTTACGTCCGCTGGCTGGGGGGCGAGCCGGTGGCGGAGCCCCCGTACTACCGCCAGAGCACGCACTTCACGTGCGGCGCCGTCACCGCGCTGGTCGCGCAGGCGCACGCGGGCGCGCTGTCGCCGCAGGCCCTGGACCGGGAACGTGAGCTGACGCTGTGGCGCGACGCGACCAACTTCCCCGCCTGCGAGCCGGTGGGGCTGGGCGTCGCCGTGCGCCGGGCCTGGCCGGCGTCCCCCGTCACGGTCCACCTCGACACGGACCGCCCCGTCCTGCTCGACCACTACCCGCGGGACGAACAGGAGTGGCGCGCCCTGCTCCAGCGCGCGTCCCGGACGGACGCCGAACGGACCGGTGTCCCGATCGACCCGCGCCCCCTGCCCCTGGCGCGGATCCGGACCGCGATAGGGCGGCGGGACCAGGTGCTGCTGCTGATCTCGCTGGCCGCGATGCAGGGTTTCGACGTCCCGCACTGGGTGCTCTGCCACGGCGCGGTCCCCGGCGCCGTCGTGATCGAGGACCCCTGGACCCACGCGGCCACCGGCGACACCTGGGTCGACGCACACCTGCTGCCCGTTCCCGACGCGTCGCTCGACACGATGGCGACCCTCGCGCCGGACGGCTTCCGCGGCGCGGTGACGATCGGCGGCCCCGAAGGCGCCGTACGCCCGCACCCCGCACCCGCCCCCGGGTAGTCCGGCGGAACAGCGCGCCGCGCGGCCGCGGACAGCCGTCGTATCCGCTGTCCGCGGCCGCGCTCCGCTCAGCGGACGTGCACCGTCACCACATCGGAGGCGTGCAGGCGCACCGGCTTCTGGTCGTGCTTGCTGGTCAGGCCGTACAGCACCGCACGGAAGCGCAGGTCGCCGCGGCGCGCGGAGGTGCCCTTCGCGGTGACCTTCGCGTCGCCCCGCACGGCGGCGCTGCACGTCTCCTGGTGCCACCCCTCGCCGAACCCGTTCTCCTCCAGGCACAGCTGGTGCAGATAGCCGGCGCTGTCGTCGCCGCCGTGCGCCGTGACCGTGATGGTCTTGCCGACCTGGGCGGTGCGCGGCGCCGTAATCTCCACGGAGCCCTTGGCGAACGCCGGCGCCGCCGCCAGCGCCACCGACGCCAGACCCAGCGCGCCGATCACCGCCGCCCGGCCGCCCCGTGCCGTCATCCCGGTCTTCTTCGTCCTGGTCATGGACGTTCCTTCCTCGGGTCCGCGCAGGTGGCGAGACCCGACCCCGGTACGAGGCGCCCGATGCGCCCCGCTGTCCACCCAGAGGGGCCGGCCGCCCCGCTCGTTGCGCACCGCGCGCTCCGTTACGAAACCTGGACAAACACCTCCTGCCCTACCCGGTCCCTTCGGCGGACGCCCAAAAGCTCACGCCAGGGCGAACTTCTGGGCGGCGGCGCCGTTGCAGTCCCAGATCTGGAGGCGGGTGCCGTTGGCGGTGGCGCCCGAGGGCGAGTCGACGCACCGGCCGGTGGTCGGGTTGGACATCGAGCCGTCGGCGTTCACCACCCAGTTCTGGTAGCCGCCGCCGTTGCAGGTGGCCAACTGGAGCTTCGTACCGGCCGCGTTGACGCCGCCCGCGATGTCCAGGCACTTGCCCAGCGTGCGCAGCGTCTGGCCGCTCCACGTCCACTTCTGGTCGAGCGAGGTCGCCTGCTGGCAGTCCCACAGCTGCACCGCGGTGCCGTCGCCGCCGGTGTCGTCGCCGGCCACGTCCACGCACTTGCCGCCAGGACCGTAGATCGGGGTGCCGATGGCGAACTTCTGCGCGCCGGAGCCGTTGCAGTCCCAGATCTGGAGGCGGGTGCCGTTGGCGGTGGCGCCCGAGGGCGAGTCGACGCACCGGCCGCTGGCCGGGTTGCGCAACGAGCCGTCCGGCTGCCGCACCCACGACTGGTAGCCGCCGCTGTTGCAGGTGGCGAGCTGCAACGGCGTCCCCGCGCCGCTGTTGCCGCCGGCGATGTCCAGGCACCTGCCGAGGGTCCGCAGGGTCTGGCCGCTCCAGGTCCAGTGCTGGTCCTTGGCCGCCTGCTGGCAGTCCCACAGCTGCACCGCGGTGCCGTCGCCACCGGTGTCGTCGCCGGCCACGTCCACGCACTTGCCCCCGGGACCGGTGATCGTCTGACCGCTCACCGAACCGCCGCCACCGCCCCCGGAGCCGGGCGCCTTGTTGTAGACGGCCACCGAGTCGACGACCAGCTTGCCGCCGGAGACCGTCGCCGCGTTCGGGCCGCCGCCGAAGGCGTCCGGGAAGCCGCCGCCGATCGCCAGGTCGTAGATGATGAAGAAGGGGTGGTCGATCGCGTCGGACCAGGTCGTCGCGTCCACCTGATCGGCGCTGACGGTGTAGAAGTTGTTCCCGTCGAGGTAGAACCGGACCTGCTCCGGTGACACCGAGCGGTCGATCTCGGCGGCGTAGTCGTGGAAGCCGGTCTGGCAGCCCGGGCAGGGGCGTTCACCCGAACCGATGCCGGTCGACTCGTTGCACGGCCCGCCCGGGTTCACGCCGCAGTGGATGGTGCTGAAGTCGGAGCTGCGGCCGTTGATGTCCTCCATGATGTCGATCTCGCCGGACTTCGGCCAGGTCACACCGGAGCGCAGCGGCGCGCCGAGCATCCAGAACGCCGGCCAGTACCCCGCGCCGTTGGCGGTGGTGACGTTGGGCTGCTGGAGGACGGACTCGATGCGCACGACGCCGCCGGCCGGGGCGCCGAACGACGCCGACTGGGTCTCCACGCGCCCGGAGGTCCATCCGCCGCGCGGGTCGGAACCGGAGTGCAGGGCCTGGAGCACCAGATGACCCTGGCCGTCGTAGGAGACGTTCGAGGTGCTGTTGGTCATGGTCTCGATCTCACCGGTGCCGAAACTGCTGCCGGGGCCGGTGTCGTACTTCCACAGGCTCTGGTCGATGCCGGTGCCGGACGCGCCGTTGAAGTCGTCGCTCCAGGTGAGGGTGAAGCCCGGCGGCGCCGCGGGCACGGCGGCCCCGGCGTCCGGCGTCGCGGTGAGGGTGGCGGCCACCGTCATCGCGACGACGGGGGCCAGGGTGAGCGCTCTTTGCCGGCCGCCGCGCCGCGACCCCGCCGAGCCCGCCCGCGGGTCCGCAGCGCTGAACAGACGTCTCAGGAATGTCATGTTCACAGCATGTCGACGGGGTGGACGCTCGACAAGACGACCGGCACGCCCGCCTTTCCGGAGCCCCGCGAAAAACCGTTTGGCGGACCTCCGCGGCCGCTGCTACGTTCCCGGAGGCCGTGCCGAAGGACGAGGAGGTGGTACCCGTGAACGCAGTATCGACATGGGTGCTTCCCCCTGGGGTCACGGTCGGGCGACGGGTCGCCCGGGAGCGCCGTTCCTGAGCATTCCCGAAAGGCACGACCATGCACTTCACGTCCGAACAGCGCCTCGAAGACGGCGTCCTGGAGCGCGATTTCACCCTCGGCGACCTTCCCGGCATCCTGTGGACGCCCGCGTCCGCGTCGGCGTCCGCACCGGCGCCGCTGATCCTGCTCGGCCACCCCCCGCTCGGACTGCGCGTGATGCGTCCCCGGCTGGCGGAACGGGCCCGGCACGCAGCGGCGGACGGCTTCGCCGCGGCCACCGTCGAACTCCCCGGGAGCGGTGACCGGCCCCGCTGGGCCGCCCTCGAACAGGCCCGCGCCGACCTGCGCCGGGCGATGCGGGCCGGCGAGCCGGTCGGCGACGAACTCGTCGACGCGCTCGTCCTCCCGCTGGTCGACAAGGCGGTCCCGGAATGCCGGGCCGCCCTGGACGCGCTCCTGGCGCTGCCCGAAGTCGGCGGTCCCGTCGGCTACTCGGGGGGAGTGATCTCCATCGGGATCCGGCTGGCGGTGGTCGAGCCGCGCATCGCGGCCGCCGTCCTGTTCGCCGGGAGCCTCGTCCCGCGCGCCCTTGTCGAGGAGGCCCGGCGGGTCGCCATTCCGCTGCACGTCCTGCTGCAGTGGGACGACGAGGGCAACGACCGGCAGGCGTCCCTGGACCTGTTCGACGCCTTCGGCTCCCCGGAGAAGTCCCTGCACGCCCACCTGGGCGGGCACACCGGCGTCCCGCGGTTCGCGGGCGACGCCGCGGCCCACTTCTTCACCCGGCACCTGAGGTGACGCCGGGGCCCGGGTCCGTACCCGGCAGCTGAGGCGAGACCCCCGGCCCCGGCCCCGGCGTCGGGACCGGGGGTCCCCGTCCTCAGCCGTCCTCAGTCGTCCTCAGTCGTCGTCGGTCGCCCTCGGTCGCCCTCGGTCGCCCTCGGGCGTCGTCGGACCTCGTCAGACCTCGTCGTCCAGCCGGGCCAGCCGGGCCGTCACGTCGTCGGCGAGGCGCGTCAGCAGGCGGGCGAGGTCGTCGCGGTCCTGCCCGGGCCAGTCGGCGATCGCGTCGGCGAACCAGCCGAGGATCGAGGCGACGTACCGGTCGGCCGCCTCCCGGCCGGCCTCGGTCGGTTCGACGAGGCTGGCCCGGCGGTCGAGGGGGTCGGCGACGCGCCGTACCAGACCGCGCTTCTCCAGGGCCTGGACCTGGCGGGTGATGTGCGGTCCGACGACCTGCATGCGCTCGGCGATCTCGCCGATCCGGAGCGCGCCGTCGGCCGTGCGCAGGGACACCAGGACGCCCATGGCGGGCCGGTCGAGGGTGAGACCGGCGGCCTCGACGGCACGGTCGACCAGGCGGCCCTTGCTGAAGGCGGCGCTGAGCTGGGTGATCCGGGGCAGCACGGTGAGCAGGGCGGAGTGGGGAGTCTCCGGCCCGGACGCCCCGGGGGACTCGGGGGCCATGACACCTCCATTTACATACCTGAGTTAGGTATCTATAGTGACGGGGACGGTTCGCGTCGGCCACTGCCGCGCGGCCCGAACAAGGATACCTAAGGTACGCATCTTTACGGAGAGGCTTCGACGCCGTGCACCCCACTTCACGCCCCGCCCGCCGCGTCCTGATCTCCGGGGCGAGCATCGCCGGTCCCGCGCTCGCCCACTGGCTCGACCGCTACGGCTTCGAGGTCACCGTCGTGGAGAAGGCCGCGGCCGTGCGCGGCGGCGGCTACGCCATCGACATCCGCGGCACGGCCCGCGAGGTCGTGGACCGCATGGGCCTGCTGCCGCGGCTGCGGGCCGCGCACGTCGACACCCAGCGCATCACCTTCGTCGACGCGGCCGGCACGACGGTCGGCTCGCTCTCGCCCGAGCAGATGACCGGCGGCGCGGCCGGCCTCGACCTGGAGATCCGGCGCGGCGACCTGGCCGACGCGCTGTACGCGCCGCTGCGCGACCGGGTCGAGTTCCTCTTCGGGGACTCCATCGCCACCCTGGACGACGACGGCGACGCCGTGCACGTCGAGTTCGCGGGCGGCGGCCGCCGCAGCTTCGACCTGGTCATCGGGACTGACGGACTGCACTCGAACACGCGCCGGCTGGTGTTCGGCCCGGAGGAGCCCTTCCACCACTACCTCGGGCACGTCTTCGCGGGCTTCACGCTGCCCAACGAGTTCGGGCTCGGCCACGAGGGCGTGATCTGGAACGAGCCGGGCCGCAGCGCGGTCCTGTACGCCCACGAACCGTCCGAGCGGGTGCACGGCTTCCTCACCTTCACCCGCGCCACACCGCCCTTCGAGGCGTTCCGCGACCCGGGGGCGCAGCGCGACCTGGTGGCGAGCCGCTTCCCGGAGCGGGTGTGGCACCTGCCGCGCCTGGTGGCGGAGATGCGGGAGGCCGACGACCTGTTCTTCGACATCGTCAGCCAGATCCACCTGCCCAAGTGGTCGCACGGCCGGGTGGCGCTGGCCGGCGACGCCGCGCACGCCACCTCGTTCCTGTCCGGGCAGGGATCGAGCGTCGCCCTGGTGGGCGCGTACGTCCTGGCCGGGGAGCTGGCCACGCACGCCGGGCACGCGGAGGCGTTCGCCGCGTACGAACGCCGGATGCGGCCCTTCGCGGAGCGCAACCAGGCGCTGGCCACCGGCGGCGGCACCGTGGTCACGCCGACCACGCGCGAGCAGCTGGAGGCCCGCAACAGGGTGCTGCGGGACGCCGGCGCGACGGCGCGGGCCCTGGTGACGGCGGGCGCGGAGGAGGGGCGCGCGGCGCACTCCGGGCTGGCGCTGCCCGACTACCCCGACTACGCGACCGGCTGAGCCGAGTCGCGCGGGGCGGGTGACGGAGCCGTATGTGCGGGACGCCGGCCGGATCCTCGTGGTTTCCGCCAGGTGTGAGCGGCCGCCCGGCCGGGTGAGACTGCCGACCCGAGGTCGCGCGGGCCCCCGGGACGGGGACCGGGAACGCGCCGGACAGGCTCTAGCCGCACGTGGTCCGCGCGGCGAAGTCGTCGAGCAGGGCGAAGGTGCGCTCCGGCTGTTCGAGGTGCGGCAAGTGCCCCGCCTCCGCTACCACTTCGAAGCGGGCGTCCGCGAACGAGGCGGCGTACTCCTCGCCGTAGGCCGGGGTCACGATGCGGTCGCTCTCGCCCCACAGGACGAGCGTGGGGACGGTGACGGCCGCGAGGCGGGGCCGGAGCGCGGGATCGCTCATGGCGGGGCCGCCCGAGTAGCGGCGCAGGCTCTCCATGTTGGCCTGGAACACGGCGCGTCGCTCGGCCGGGACGGTCGCCGGGTCGACGTAGAAGCGCTCCGCGTCGTGGTACGCGTACGCGGCCACGCCCCGCGCGTCCAGGGCGAAGAAGTCCCGCACCGGTGCGCCGTCGACCTCGATGCCGACCGCGTCGATCAGGGCGATGCCGCTGATCCGGCCCTCGTCGTCGGCGGTCGCCAGCTCCGCGGCGATCCAGCCGCCGAGCGAGGAGCCGACGACCAGGACGTCGACGAGGTCGCGCTCGCGCAGGAGGCGGAGGTAGGCGGCGGCCAGGTCGGCGACGCGGGTGGAGTCGTCGGGCCGGGGCGTGCCGTTCCAGCCCGGGTGGGTGGGGAGCAGGACGCGGGCGGTCGCGGCGAGGTGCTCGGCGATCGGGGCGACGGTGGCCGGCCCGCCGCCGCCGTGCAGGACGAGGACGGGGCGGCCGTCGGCGGGGCCGTACGCGGTGATCATCTGCTGGGTCGTCATGCCGAGGACAGTAACTAAGGATGTTTATATAAGCAAGTTTATTCGCGATGTTAGTCTGGCCGGCATGGCCGTTGAACTGCAGATCCTCGGAAGGGCCGTGAAGGCCGTCCAGTACCGTCAGCACCGGGCGCTGGACAGCCGCCTCGCGTCCGTCGGCAGCACGCTCGCGCAGTGGGACGCGCTGCGGGCGATCAGCCGCACGCCGGGCGCCAGCGCGCGGGAACTGGCCGCGGCGACGTTCCAGAGCGAGCAGGCCTTCGGCACGCTCGCCGGGCGACTGGTGGCCCAGCGGCTCGTCGACCGGCGCCCCGGGCACGGCCGGCGCATCGAACACCACCTCACCCCCGAAGGGCAACGGATGCTCGCGGCCGGCCACGAGGTCGCCGACGCGGTCCTCGCGGAGTGCTTCGAGGCGCTGACGGCGACCGAGCGGGACGCGTTGCTGGGACTGCTGCGCAAGCTCGGAGGCGAGGGGAAGGCCGGGGCCGTCAGCTCCCCGGCGTCCGGGACGCCGGGGCGCTGACGGCCCCGGTCCCGGCACGTACCGGCGTTGTCTCGCCGCCCGCCGGTCCCGGACGTGCCGGCGTCGTCTCGCCCGCCGGTCCGGGGAAACAGCAACGCCGTCTCGCCCGCGGGCCGGTTATCCTGCTTCGTTCGAACAGGCCAGGGAGGTCCTTCAGCATGAGCAGCGCCACGTCCCCGTTCCCCGAGCGGATCCGGCTCGCGGGGGAGGGCCTCGTCCTGCGGGACTGGACGGAGACGGACCTCCCGGCCATGCCGGCGCTGTTCGACCACCCCGACATCGCGTACTGGACCCCGCTCGTCTCGCCGTTCGACGAGCAGGCCGCCCGCGCCCGCCTCGACAAGGACCGGCGGCTGCGCGCGGAGGGCACGGCCATGCTGCTCGCCGTCACCGTGGACGGCGGCGCACCCCTCGGCGAGGTGATGGTCCGGCGCGCCCCCGAGGGCACCGAACTCGGCTACGCGATCGGCCCGGCGCACCGGCGCCGCGGCCTGGCGGCACGGGCGGTGCGCGTCATGGCGGCGTACGCCTTCGAGCACCTGGGCGCGGAGCGGGTCATCCTGGAACTGGAGGCCGAGAACACGGCCAGTGTCGCGGTCGCCACCAAGGCGGGCTTCAGCCTCCTGGACGTGCCCCTGATCACGGGCGAGGAGAAGGGACGGCCCTTCGCCCTGCAGACCTGGGGCCTGGACCGCGGCTGAGGCCGGCCCCCGCCCCGGGCGCGGCACGACGGGGGACGGCGGCGGCCCAGCCGGGGGGAGGGGCGAAGCCGCCCGTCCCACACCTGCGGGCGGTCAGTGGTCGAGGGCGTCGGGGAGGGTGGGGTGGCAGTCGATGACCTCGTCGATCCCGACGATCTGGAGGGTGCGCAGGACGGCGGGGACGGGTGCGGCCAGACGCAGCCAGCCTCCTGTCGCGGCGGCGGCGTGATGGGCGTTGATGAGGATGTTGATGCCGCTGGAGTCCATGAAGGTCACCTGTCCCATGTCGACCGCGATGCGCACGGGGCCGGTGGCCTCGACGTCCAGGGCCCGGCGCAGGGTGTCGCCGGTGTGGTGGTCGATCTCCCCGGCCAGGGTCAGGACGTGAATGCCGTCGGCGGTGGTGGCGGTGACCGACAGCCCGACGTCAGGGCGCGGTGACTGATCAGCAGATTGTGTCTCTGTCATATGTCCTTCGGGCATGTGGGTGATACTGGCACATCAAGACCTTGGCCCGCAGCGCTGCCCTGAACGGTGCGGGCGACGCCCTTGACGCCGCCGGGCAGCCGGGGGAGGGGGTGCGGGCGTGTGCCGCGTGGAGGCGGGCAGGCGCGCGGGGTGCCGACGGGGGAGTGAAGGCGGCAGCATTGGAATCAGTGCCGGTGGATCAGGACGGCGTCACGCCGGACGAGCAGGCCATCCAGACCACGGTCACCCTGGACGGGGACGGCGCCGACATCGCCCACGCCCGCCGTCTGGCCGCCGATTTCCTCGCCCGGGTGCGGGACGGGCACGGCCTGACCGTCTCCCGGCGCGCGATGGACCTGACGCAGCTGGTGGTCAGCGAGCTGGTCACCAACGCCCGCAAGTACGCGCCCGGCCCCGCGCTGCTCGACCTGTGCGTCATCGGCGACATGGTGGAGGTCTCGGTGTGGGACCGCGATCCGGTGCTGCCCGTCGCGCGGGCCGCGGACGCCGGCCGGGTCGGGCAGCACGGCCTGGAGATAGTGATGGCCGTCGCCCAGGGCTTCGAGGCGCGGCGCGAGCCGGTCGGCAAGCGCGTCACCGCCCGCCTCGCCCTGACCGACGACCCCGGCGGCTCCCTGAGCGGCCGCCCGCCCCTTTAGGCGGCTGCCTCAGGGCGGGAGTGCTTCGCCGGCCGCGCCGGGTTCGCCGGGTTCGCCGTCGTAGGGCGCGGCCGCCGGGACAGGAGGACGTCGTGGCCGGAAGAGGTCTGTGTGCCGGAGGACACCTCGACGGCGTGGGCGCCGCTGTCTAGGATCGTGCGCACGCATCGCGTGTCGGTCACCGGTCGGGTGAGGCATGGAGGTGCCGTGAGGTGCCTTGCGGAGGCTCTCCACCTATGTCAGTCGAGTTGAATCACACCATCGTCCATGCCCGGGACAAACGGGAGTCGGCCGAGTTCCTGGCGCACGTACTGGGGCTGGCGACCGGGACCGAATGGGGCCCGTTCATCCCCGTGACCACCGCGAACGGGGTCACCCTGGACTTCGCGTCCGTCCCCGCGGAGTCGATCGTCACGCAGCACTACGCGTTCCTGGTCTCCGACGAGGAGTTCGACGCCGCCTTCGGGCGCATCCGGCAGGCCGGGATCACGTACTACGCCGATCCGCACCTCAAGCAGCCCGGAGAGATCAACCATCACCACGGCGGGCGCGGCCTGTACTTCATGGATCCGGCCGGGCACGGCATGGAGATCATCACACGGCCCTACGGCAGTCCGGAGCAATCGCCGACGGCTTCGTGAGGAGGGGCGGGCCTGGACGGGAAGTGCCCGGGCCCGCTCCTGCCCGGCCCGGTGCACGGCGCGCGGTCCTGGTCGACGCGGCGATCGAGGTACCGGCCCGCGAGGGCGCACGCGGCCTGACGTTCCGGGCCGTGGACGCCGAGGCGGCCGTTCCCGCGGGCACGGCGTCCAACTGGGTCGTCGGTCGGGACGACCTGTTCACGCAGACCGGCGCCCGGGTCTACGAGCGGCTCCGGCCCGACGAGGCCACGATCGCCCGCCAGCAGACGGCCGGCCCGACCGGGACGCCTACGCGGAGCTGATGCGGAAGCGAGCCCTACGGAGCCGGGACCGCCGTCGCTCCCGGGGCCGCCGGTCGCCTCACCGTTCCGTCGGGGACAGCCGCCACAGCGGTGGGGCGTGCCGGGCTGGGGACGCCGCGAGCAGGTGGGCGCGCAGTTCCGCCGACTGCTGCGGGCGCAGCGCCAGTTCCTCGGCGATGCGGCGGGTCGTGACGTAGGCGATCCCGCGGCGCGCGGTCGACCGCTCCCAGTCGGCGAAGCGCTCGGGGAGGGTGGCGCCGCCTTCGGGGGAGGGGGGTGAGGCGGTGCCCTGGTGTGCGCCGGCCGCCCGTGCGCGTTCCCGTGCGATCTCGGAGAAGCCGCACACCTGGAGGCTCGCCCGCTCCGCCGCGTCGAGGTCCGTGGTGCCGGCCAACGCCCGCGCCAGGGTGTTGAGTTCCAGCGCGCGATCCAGGGTGAGCCGGTAGAGGTTGGGGCTGGCGTCGGTGAGGGTGACGGGGTCGGGGGCGTCGCGCGTTCCGCAGACCCCGCGTATGCCCCGCGCCGCGGCGACCAGCAGGGCGCTCGCCTCCGACGGGTGCCAGGCGAAGACGCGCTCCACGACGTGTGTGTCGGCGGCGGTCAGGGCACGCAACGGCGCTCCGAGCAAGGGCAGCAGGGACGCTTCGGGAACCTCCGAGTCGAGCCCCGGCCCGGCCACGTGCACCGAGGTGGAGAGCGGGGCGTGCGCGCAGGCGGCGAGGGCGAGCGCGTCACCGAGCGGACTGCGCAGGGTGGGCTCGCTCCCGTCGGCCAGGACGTCGCCCCCGACGTCCACGATGTCGACGTGATTCGTACCGCAGTACGCGGCGGCCTCCGTGATCTGCCGGGCGAGCCCCACCGCCCCGCCGTACGGGTCGAGCAGCCCCAGTTCCGCCCGCAGATCCGCGGCGAGCCGGGGCAGCAGCGAGCCGGCGGGCGGCCGGGGCGCGGAGTCGGGGGTGACCAGACGCAGCGTGGGGCCCGCGGGGACGGTGCCGGTGAAGTCGGACGGCCGGCGCGGACCCGGCACCGGATCGACCACCAGCCGCTCCCAGGCGTAGGTGAGGATCAGCGCGGGTTCGTCGGGACCGTGGAGGGCGGCGTGCGTCATCGCCGTCGTGATGGCGTCCCCGCCCCCGCCGGCGGCCAGCAGAAGTCGCTTCATGGACGACATACGTATCTCAACGGCCGCGCCGATTCCAGGGTTTCCCGGCACTCGCCGGCCGTCCGGGGCCCCGCCATGTCATGCCAAGTGTGTCCGGGCAAGGCGCGGAAGGTGTCAACTTCGGTAAAGGAACCGCCAATTACTTCGGCGGATCACCTCATGTCGTCCGTCACCCTGTGTCGAGCAAGCTGTCACATGGCGCGACCGTCGGACGGGATCGACCCCCGATCTCGATTCCGATATCGACCTCGGAAGGAAGCATCGCTCACGTGGCAACCTCGTTACCGCTCCGGATTTCCCGCTCCGCCCCCGACGAGCCGACGACCCCGTACAAGCAGTACGTGTACGCCTACCCGCACCAGAAGGCGTACCGGCTCGGCGAGGACCGGCCGCTCCTCACCGATGTGTGGGCCGGTGAGCGGCTGGACGCACTCTCCCTCTACGTCCACATCCCCTTCTGCGAGATGCGTTGCGGTTTCTGCAACCTCTTCACCCGCACCGGGGCGCCCGAGGACGTGACCCGCGGCTTCCTGGACACGCTGGAGCGGCAGGCGGCCGCGACCCGGGAGGCGCTGGACGCCAACGGCACACCCCGCTTCACCCTCGCCGCGTTCGGCGGCGGCACCCCGACGTATCTCACCGCCGACGAACTGCGCCGGCTGTGCGACATCTGCGAGAACGTGATGGGCGCGGATCTGGCGGCCGTGCCCTGGTCGGTCGAGACGTCCCCCGCCACCGCGACCGCGGACCGCATCGCGCTGCTCGCGCAGCGCGGCGCGACCCGGCTCAGCATCGGCGTGCAGAGCTTCGTGGAGGAGGAGGCGCGCGCCGCGATACGGCCGCAGAAGCGCGCGGAGGTGGACGCCGCGCTCTCCCGGCTGAAGGAGGCCGCCTTCCCCATCCTCAACATCGACCTCATCTACGGCATCGACGGCCAGACGGAACAGTCCTTCCAGGTGTCCCTGGACGCGGCGCTGAGCTGGGAACCGGAGGAGATCTACCTCTACCCGCTGTACGTGCGCCCGTTGACCGGCCTCATGGCCAAGCACGACACGAACGGCGAGAGCTGGGACGAACAGCGGCTGCGCCTGTACCGCTTCGGACGCGACCACCTGCTCGCCGCCGGCTACCGGCAGACGTCCATGCGGGTGTTCAGCCGGATCGGCACCGCGGCGGTCGACGGGGCGGACGACAGCAACATCAGCGAGTACAACCAGCAGGCCGGCATGGTCGGACTCGGCGTCGGCGCGCGGTCGTTCACGACGGACCTCCATTACACGACCGACTACGCCGTCGCCGTGCCGGAGGTCCGGCGCATCATCGACGACTACATCGCCACGCCGACCGACGACTTCCGGCGCGCCCAGTGGTCGTTCCGCATGGACGACGACGAGCGGCGCCGCATGTACGTCCTGGGCATGCTGCTGGAAGCGGACGGCCTGAGCCTGGACCAGTACGCGAACCGGTTCGGCGGCCGCCCGCAGGACGACTTCCCGGCTCAGTTCGCCCTCGTCACCGAGCGCGCCTGGGTGCGCGAGGACGCCGGGCGGCTGCGGTTGACCCTGGAGGGCATGGCGTGGGCGGACGCCATCGGCCCGCTGTTCTTCTCCCACCGGGTCAACGAGGCCATGTCGTCCTACCGGGACCGCTGACCGGTCACCGGGGCACGCCGATCGGTCACCGGGGCACGCCGATCAGCCGCCCGCGAGCCGCTGAACGGCCGCCCGTGTCCGCCCCCTCCCGGCGCTCCCCGCGCCGCCCCCGTCCGGGCGGCGCGGGGAGCGTCCTCCCGTCGCCCGGACGAAGGGCCGGCGCGGTCACTCCCGGGACGGCTCACCCGCACGGGCCCACCGGGCCGGCACGGAGACCAGGACGAGCCCGCCGAGCAGAAGCACCGCCCCGGTGACCGCCGGCGCGCCGAGCCGTTCCCCCAGCAGGAGCACCCCGAGCAGGGTGGCGACCAGCGGCTCCGCCAGGCTGAGGGTGCCGGCGGTCGCCCCGCTGATCCGCGTCACCCCCCAGGTGAACAGCAGATAGCCCAGGGCGGTCGTGGCCAGGGCCAGCCAGCCGATCAGGACCAGCGCCCGCGGTTCGCCGAGACCCTCCGCGTGGGCCAGGGCCCACGGCAGCACCAGGAGACCGGCCACGAACACACTCGTCGGGGCGGCGGCGGCGGTGTCCCCGCCGCATCGCCCCAACTGCTTGGTGGCCGCGATGTACACGCCGAAACTGGCCCCGGCCACCACGGCGAGCAGCACGCCCGCGCTGTCGGCCGGCCGTCCGTCGGCCGGGACGAGGAGCAGGGCGATGCCGCCGACGGCGCACGCGGTTCCGCACGCCCACACCCGGCTGAGCCGCTCACCGGCCAGGACACGCCCGCACACCCCCGACACCACCGGCACGGTGCCGAAGGCGACGGCGGTCGCCAGGGCGGCGCCGCAGCGGTCCACCGCCTCCAGGAAGCACACCTGGAAGGCCGCCGTGACCAGGATGCTCACCGCCGTCCAGCCGCGCGTCCGCCGCCGCACCAAGGTACGCAACCCGGCCCGCCGCGCGGTGAACAGCCCCAGGACGAAACCGCCGAGAAGCATCCGGAACCCGCCGATCGACACCGGGGACGCGCTGCTCGCGGCCAGGACCTGCGCGGGTCCGACCGTGCCCCACAGGAAGGCGGCGGTCAGCACCGGCGCCACTCCGCCCCCGCGCACGAAACGGTCCGTCTTGCCCGCTGTGCTCGTCACACTCACTCTCATTCCGCAGAGCCGGGCAGGATCCCGTGGCACAGCACACCTCCGGTGGCACACCCGGCGATTCCTGGCCCCGACGCTAGCCAGCCTCCGGCGGCCGCCCCCATTGGGGGAAGCCACCAACTCGGCCGCTGCCGCTTGGAGTTACCCACTCCCCGCCCTGGCCGACGGATCGAGCGGCGATGCGGGACGGGCGACGCCGGACACCGGCCGACGGCCCGGCTCCCGTGCGGGAGGCCGTGGCGGCGGACAGTGCGGCCGCACCCACCGCCGTGGCGGCGGTCAGTGCGGCCGCACCCACTTCGGCGTCCAGGTGTCCGCGCCGCCGGGGGCGGCCGCCGCGGCGGCGAGGTGGGCGCGCAGGGTGGCCAGCGCCGGGTGGGGGTTGTCGCGGTGCCACAGCAGCGAGTGCGGGTAGACCGGCACCGGGTCGGTCACCGGGATGCGCCGCAGACCGTGGCCCGCGGGCCACACCAGGCGGGTGTGCTCGCCCATGAAGGTGGCCAGGGCCGGTGTGTCGGCGATGGTGTCGAGGAGTGCGTCGGAGCCGAAGTTGGGCCCGGTCGCCTCGATGGTCAGGCCGAACTCGGCGGTGAGGTCGTCGTAGTAGGCGGCCCACTCGGTGCCGGGAACGACGCCGGGCATCCAGATCCGGTGCCCGGCGAGCCGGGCGACGCTCACCGACCGGGCGCGCGCCAGCGCGTGCGCGGGGCCGGTCAGCAGCTGGAGCGGCTCGTCCAGCACCCGGACGGACTCGATGTCCTCCGGCAGCGGCCGGCCCGGCGCGGCGACGGCGCGGAAGGACGCGTCGATCTCACCGGACCGGAGCGCCGCGACGGCCCGGTCGACGTCGAACAGCATCAGCACGTCGAGCTCGATCTCGGGGTGCGCGCGGTGGAAGTCGCGCATCAGGCCCGACGGCGCGACCCGCGAGGCGATCACGTCCACGCGCAGCGGACGGCGGCCGGTGCGCACGGAGGCGACCGCCCGCTCGGAGACGCGCAGCAGCTCGCGCGCGTGCGGCAGGAACGCCTGCCCGTCGATGGTGAGCTCCGCGCCGCGCGCACCGCGGGTGAACAGCCGTACGCCGAGATCGCGCTCCAGCCCGGCGATGCGCTTGGAGACGGCCTGCTGGGTGACCGCCAGCTCGGCGGCGGCCTCCTGGAACTGCCCCGCCTCGGCGGCGGCCACGAAGGTCCGGACGGTGTCGAAGTCCATGCCGACACTTTACGGCCACAACCATCGGTTGTGGATCGGAGCCTCCCCGGTTGTTTGATCACAGGACGGGAGACCCGCTTGGATGCTCCTGATCACTGAACGGTTGTACGGATGAGCGGCGAGGGCATCGAGGATGAGGATCGGACACCGTGCGGGGCAGTCGCCCGGGCGTCGGCTGGGGCGGCGGTTCGGGTGGCTCTGGGCAGCGTACGGGACCAGCGCGCTCGGCACCTGGCTGGCCTTCGGCGCGTTCCCGCTGATCGCCGTCCGCGTGCTGGACGCCGGCCCGGCCGAGGTCGCCGCGCTCGCCTCCGTGGGCGCGGCGGTGGGCGCGGCCGTCGCGGTGCCGCTCGGTCCGTGGGTGGAGTTCCGCGGCAAGCGGCCCGTGCTGATCACGATGGACCTCGCGCGGTGCGCGGCGCTGCTGACGATCCCCGCCGCGTTCGCGCTCGGCGCGCTCACCTTCGTCCAGCTCCTGCTGGTCTCGGTCGTCGTCGCGGCGGCCGACATCACCTTCCGCGCCGCCTCCGGCGCGTACCTGAAGACCCTGCTGCCGCCCGGTGACCTGCTCGTCGCCAACGCCCGCTTCGAGTCCACCGCCTGGACGACCACGATCATCGGACCGCCCCTGGGCGGCGCGGCGATCGGTCTGCTCGGTCCGGTGGCGACGGTGGTGGCCGACGCGGTGAGCTACCTGCTCTCCGCCCTGGGCATCCGCGCGATGGGCGGGCACGAGCCCCGGCCCGAGCCCCGGCGGGGCCCGCGGCTGCGGGCCGGGGACCTGCTCGACGGCTGGCGGCACATCCTCGCCGACCCCACGCTGCGTCCGCTCTTCCTCAACACCGCCCTGTTCAACGGTCTGGTGATGGCCGCCGAACCGCTGCTCGCGGTCCTGATGCTCGGCCGGCTCGGCTTCAGCGCCTGGGAGTACGGCCTCGCCTTCGCCGCACCCGCGATCGGCGGGCTCCTCGGCTCCCGGCTGGCCCGGCCGCTGGTCACCCGGTACGGGCAGCGGCGGGTCCTGACCGTGAGCGGGACGCTGCGCGCGCTGTGGCCGGTCGGTCTGGCCTTCCTGGGTCCGGGCGCCGGCGGGCTGGTGCTGGTGATGGGCGTCGAATGCGGGCTCATCCTCTGCTGCGGGGTCTTCAACCCCGTCTTCGCCACCTGCCGGCTCGAACGCACCGCGCCCGACCTGGCCGCCCGCACGCTGTCCGCCTGGGCGGTCACGACCAAGGCGTCGACCGCCCTCCTGACGGCCCTGTGGGGCGTCCTGGGCAGTCTGCTCGGCCCGCGCACGGCCATCGGCCTGGCCGGCGTACTCGTCCTGGCGACCCCCCTGCTGCTGCCCCGCCGCACGGCGGCGCCCGTCACCGGCCCGGAACCGGACGCGCGGCACGAGCCGGAGCCGGCGCCGCAGCCCGCCTGACGCCCGCCCGAGACGCCCGCCCGAGCGGGCTCAGGACACCTGCGACCCGCGCAGGAGCCGTTCGACCGCCGCCCGGTCCACCTTCCCGTTCGCGTTCAGCGGGAGCGAGGCGACCGCGGTGACCCGGGCCGGGACCATGTACGGGGGCAGGCGGCGGCGCAGCTCCGCGCGAGGGTCCCCGGCGCCGGGAGCGCCGGTGTGCGCCGCGGCGAGGTCGACGCTGCCGTCCGGCGTCGGCAGCGCCACCACCACGGCGTCGAGGACGCCCGGCAAGTTCCGCAGCGCCGCCTCCACCTCGCCCAGTTCGACCCGGTAGCCGTGCACCTGGACCTGCTGGTCGACCCGGCCGAGGTGGGTCAGGGGCGTGCCGGGAGGCAGCGGCCCGTCGACGGCGGCGGCGGACGGCGCGGTCACGCGGTCGCCCGTCCGGTACCAGTGCGCCTGAGTGAGGGGCGTGCTCGGGTCGTACGGGCTCCCGTCGGGGGCGAGGAAGCGGCCCGCGTCATCCGCCGGATCGAGGTAGCCGGCGAAGCGCTGGGGGCCGCGCACGCACAGTTCGCCGTCCAGGAGCCGGCCCTCCAGGGCGGGGTGCAGGGGGCCGATCGGCACCGTGTCGTTCGGGGTGTCCGGCCATGCGTCGAGATCGCGGGGGAGCCGGTGGCCGGTGCAGGTGACGGTGAGTTCCGTGGGGCCGTAGGCGTTGTCCACCGTGCTGTTCCCGGCGGCCCGCGCCCACGCCCGCGCCTGGCGCAGGGTGAGCGGCTCGCCGCAGAACATGCTGCGGCGCAGGCCCGGCAGGCTGCCCGGCTTCAGCGCCCGCAGCCGTTCGGCCAGGGAGATCACCGAGGGCACGGAGTTCCAGTGGGTCAGGGCGCGGGCCGCGGCGAAGCGGACGGGGCGCAGCAGGTCGCCCCGGGTCGCCGCGACCAGGGTCGCGCCGGTGCCCCAGGCCGCGTACAGGTCCAGCACGGACGGGTCGAAGGTCAGGTCGAACGTCTGCGACACGCGGTCGCCGGGGCCGGGGCCGTAGTGCGGCACCGCCTGCTCCAGGTAGGCGCACACGTTGCCGTGCCGGATCGGGACGCCTTTGGGCTCGCCGGTCGAGCCGGAGGTGAACAGCAGGTAGGCGAGGTCGTCGGGGTCGGTGGCCGGCTCGGGCAGGTCCGGCGGCGCGGTGGCGGTCAGGGCGAGCAGGTCCTCGGCGGTGAGCGTGAGGGTGGGCGCCGGCAGGTCGGCCGCGTGGTCGCAGGAGCCGTCCGTGAGGATCACGTCGAGCTGCGCGGCGGCGCTCACCCGGGCGTTGCGCGTGAGCGGGAACGCGGGGCCGAGGGGCACCACGGCCGCCCCGACACGGTGCACCGCGAGATACCCGGCGTACGCGACGACGGTGCGCCCGGTCAGCAGCCCGACGCGGCGCGGAGCGGCGCCGGAGCCGCTCCGCGCCAGCAGTCCGTGGGCCACGTGGCCGGCCAGGGCGGTGAGTTCGGCGTAGGTGAGCCGGGTGTCGCCGATCTCCAGTGCCGTCGCGGCGGGGAAGGCGGCGGCCGTGTGCGCGAACCAGTCGCGCAGCGTCCGGCGTTCGGCTCGCGGGCTCTCCATCACGTGTCGTTCACGCCTTTCGCGGGAGGAGGGAGGGGGTGTGGGGACGTGACCGGCGGGTCACGGGAACGCGGTGGGGTGTGCGCCGTCCGCGCCGTCGGCCCGGACCGGGCCCATCGCGCAACTCAGCGGCGTCGTGGAAGCGCTCCGCAGACAGATCCAGCGGTACGGTCCCCAGCGGCCGCCGAGGCTTCCCGGCGGCACGTCGATCTCCCACGGCCGCCCCGCGAGGCCGGTCCCGGCGGCCTTCACGCACGCCTCCTGGGCCGTCCACACCCAGGCCACCTCCGCCGCCGCCCGCGCCGGCGCCAGCGCGAGGACGCCGGGCGCGTGCGCGCGCAGCAGCCGGCGGGCCAGGGTGGCGCCGACCGAGGCCGCCGGATGCTGGAGGTCCACCCCGACGCGCCCCTCGGCGGCGAAGGCGCAGGCCACCATGGAGTCGCTGTGCGAGACGCTGACCGCGGCCCCGGGGCGCCCGGCGAGGCGGGGCCGCCCGCGTTCGTCGGGCACGATGTCGGCGCCGGCCAGCGGCGGCGCCACCGTGTGCAGCAACTCCCGCAGCAGCCCGCGCCCGTGGAGGAAGCGACGGGCCCGCCACTCGGGCAGGGCGGCGGCGCGGCGCCGGTCGTCACGGTGGGTGCTCGGGACGCCGGAGCCCGCCACCACCCACACGCCCTCGGCGACCGCCAAGGGCCCCACCACCGGCCCGGGGCTCACAGCGGGAGCACCTCGCGGCCCAGGTCGCCGAGAACGCGCTCGGCCCCCTCGGCGACGGTCTCCAGGACCACCTCCGTCGTTCCGCCCCCGATGCCGAAGAGCGCGGCCTGCGCCCGGATCTCCTGCATGCCGCCGTCCGCGAAGCCGGCCGCTCCCCACAGGTGGGCGCACTCCCCGAGGACGTACGGCACGGTGGTGCCGGCGGCGGCCTTCAGGGTGGCGGCGGCCTGGAGGTCGTAGTGCCCGGCCACCGCCGGAGCCGACCGCTCGGTGAGGGCGTGCAGCTCCCGGACGCGCACCAGGGCGGCGGCGAAGCGCTGCCGGACGTGGCCGCGGCTCCACAGGGTGCCCTCCCGGTGCTCCCGCCCGGTCAGTCGGCGCCGCGTGCCGTCCAGCACCCGGCGGCACAGCGCCACGCCCCACAGCGCCCCCGCCAGCCGCTCGACGGCGATGTGCCGCGCGAACACCGGCAGTCCGAACCCGACCCTGCCCACCAGGTGCTCCCGGCCCAGGCGCACCGCGTCGAACGACACATGGCCCGCGCCCGAGCCCGCGTAGAGCGCCGAGCGGGCCGGCCGGACCGCCACACCGGGCGCGTCGGCCGGGACCAGGACCCAGGTGAAGTTCGCGAAGTGCCGGCCTGGGCGGTGCCGGGCCAGGACGAGGAACGACTCGGCGGTGGTGGCGTTCGTGATCCACTCCTTGCCGCCGGTCACGACGACGCCCGTGGCGTCGACGGCCGCCTCGGTGCGCAGCGCGGTCAGATCGGTGCCGGCCGTGGTGTCCGTCGCGGCCAGGGCCAGGGTGGCCGTCCCGCTCAGGGCGCGGGTCAGGACGTGCTCGACGGCGGGGCCGGTTCCGGTGGCCAGGACCGGCAGGGCCGTGGCGAGCTGCACGCTGGCGGACAGCGTCGCGGGGACGGACCAGCGGGCGTCGGCCGTGGCCAGCACGTCGGCGAGGCCGTCCACGTCGATGCCCCGGCGGACGTCGCCGCCCCGGTAGACGCGGGCCAGGTGCCCGGCCGCGCCGAGGGCCGCCCAGGCGGCCGATCCGCTCATGGCGGTGTCGCGCGGGGCGGTGTCGCATGGGGAGGTGTCGCGCGGGGCGGCGTCCTCGGCCGCCGGGGTTCCGGCCGGGTCGGTGGCGGGCAGGTCAGGCAAAGGTGACTCCCTGGTCGCGCAGGGCCAGGCGGCCGTCCGCCAGGTGCAGGCGGTCGTTGTGGTAGTTGAGCGCGGCGGACCGCAGGTCGCGTACGGCCAGTTCGAGCCGGGTGGGCGAGTCCTTGAGGTAGCCGTCGCGCAGCCCGACCGCCTCGACCAGCTCGTCCACGGCGGCCAGACACTGCTCGGAGGCGGTGATCTTGAGGGAGTTGAGCAGGAGCTGCCGCGGCGCACGCGACAGGTCCTCGCCCGACTCCACGACGGACACGGCCTGTTGGAGCAGCGCGTGGACGGCGTCCAGGCGCTGGCGGGCGCGGGACAGACGGGTGAGCAGCAGTTCGGAGGTGATGTCGAAGCGGGCGCGTCCGGCCGGGCCGCGCACCAGGCGCAGGACCCGGGAGAGCGCGCCTGCCGCGGTGCCGAGCCAGGCGGCCGACCAGCCCAGATGGGCGAGCGGGCCGAAGACGTTCGCGGCGATCTCGTGGAACTGGCCCGGCTCGCCCACCACGTGGTGGGCCGGGACGCGGCCGGTCAGGCGCAGGGGCGCGCTGTGGCTGGCCCGCATGCCCATCGGCTGCCAGTCGCCGGACGCCTGGACGGTCAGCCGGCCGCGGTCGGCGTAGACCAGGGACACGTCGTGCGCGGTGGCCTCGCCGGCCGCGCGCATGGTGATGAGGAAGCCGTCCGCGTGTGCGCCGCCGGTGACGACCGGTGCGAACCGGTCGATCTCCAGCAGGCCGTCGGCGTCGGTCAACTGGGCCTCGGCCGTGGTGAGACGGCCGCCCTTGCCGGACTCGGTGGTGACGGAGGCGAGGTAGACCTCGCCGGCCGCGACGCGCGGCAGCACCGCCTTGGCGAGCCGTTCGTCGGCGTGGCGGACCAGCGCGGCCGACTGCTGGCAGTGCATGGCGAAGATCATGGCCACGGACATGTCGGCGCGTCCGAGGATCTCGGCGGCCCGCACCAGATCGCGTACGGACCCGCCGAGGCCGCCGTGGGCGACCGGCACCAGCAGCCCGAGCAGTCGCGTACGGCGCAGCGCGGCCAGCGCCTCGACGGGGAAGACCGCGTCCCGGTCGGCGTCCGCGAGGTGCGCCTCGGTCACCTCGACGACCTCCGCGAGCCGGGCGGCGAGCGCGGGCGCGGCGTCGGCGCTCACGCCGTCACCCGGCCGGACTCCTCGCCGGGCAGCTGCGCGGCGACGGCGCGCCACAGGCTGCCCGCGGTGGCGAAGGTGGCGTCGTTCATGTCCTCGTCGGGCAGTTGGATGCCGAAGCCGTCCTCCAGCTGGAAGAGGAGTTCGATGGCCTGCATGGAGTCGACGCCGAGCCGGCGCAGATCGGTCTCGGGGGTGATGGCGAGGTCGTCGGGACCGGCGTGCTTGAGGAAGGGCCGGAGCAGGTCGGTGAAGCGGGGGTCCACGGGGACGTGTCCTTTCGGTACGGGCGTGCGGCTGCGCGGTGGGAGAGGTCAGCGCCCGGCGATGCGGCAGAAGTCCTCGACGCGGCGCAGCTTCTCGGGGATCAGCTCGTCGGCGTCGAGTTCGAGGCCGAGGTCGCTCTCGATCCGGTCGATGATCTCGACGAGCCGGAAGGAGGTGAAGGAGGGGAAGGAGTCCAGCGGGGCGCCGTCCAGCAGTGCGGCCTCCGGCACGCCGAGCACGTCGGCGACCATGCGGGTGACGGCGGAGCGCAGCTCGTCGCCGCCCGCCGCGGGCGGCGCGTCGGCGGTGAAGACGGCGCGGTCGGCGGCGAGGAGTTCGGCCAGCCGGTCCACGGCGCCCGCCGGTTCGGGCCGGCCGCGGGCGACCCTGCGGTGGGCGAGGTAGGTCTGCTCGACCAGCTTGTCCCAGGCCGCGAGATGGGCGCGTTCGGCCTCGGTGGGCTCGGTGCGGTCGGCGCACCGGGCGCGGTGGGCGGCGTGCAGTTTGCGGGCGCGGGCCAGCAGCCAGGTCTCGGCCGAGAGCTGTTCGAGGGCGCGGACCCGGTCCGGCCAGGTCGCGTACGCGGTGACGTAGGGCTCGGGGTCGTAGTCGGCCACACTCGGCTCGGCGGGCTCGGGCGGTGACGGTGCGAAGGTGACCACCTCGGCCGTTCCGATGCCCGACAACTCCCGCTCACTCAGAACGTGTTCGCCGGGTTCCGCAGCGCCCCACCGGGTCTCGACGCGGTAGGCGTCGGTGACGTGCCAGCCGTCGGGCCCTGCGGTGAGCAGGAAGCTGTGGTCCATGTGGGCGTTGCCGCAGTAGGGCAGCCAGGGCAGGTGGTAGCTGTCGGCGACGGCGTAGTGCGGCTCGGGCCGCCGGGCCGCCTCGGCGAGGAGTTCCGCGGCGGCCAGACGGCGCCTGCCGGCCGGGCGCAGCCCCACCAGGGGCGCGTCGGCCGTGAGGCGCGCGTCGAGGGTGGGGTCGGCGGTGGGCAGCCCGTCCGGCAGGGTGCGCAGCGGAAGGTCCAGGCGGGCGCCCAGCCGCAGATGGGTGCCCGGGCCGTGGAAGTGGTCCGCGAGCACGGCCAGGTTCACCTGGACGCAGTCGAGCACACCGCTGTCGACGCCCTCCAGAGGCAGCGGGGCGGGGGCTGTCGGGGGCAGGGGGATGGGCATGTCGGCGCAGTCCTCGGTCGCTCGGTCAGGGGCGCGGGTCAGATCCATGGCGGCAGCGCCGGCAGGCCGCCGGGCGCGTCGAGCAGGGCGCCGTCGCCTCGGCCGCTGAGCCAGGCGAGCAGCTCGGCCCGCTCTCCCGACACCACCGGCCCGCCGCCCGCGAACCGGGCCAGCTCCACTCCGGCGGCGTCGCTCAGGGTGAAGGCGGGCGCCTTCTCGGCCTCGGCGTAGTAGCCGATCACGTCGGCCAGGACGATGTCGCGCGCGGTCGCCGGGATGTCGGCGACCTCGTGACCGACGTCCAGGTCGACCAGGTGCAGGACGAGTTCGCGCAGCCGGATGACGAGGATGCGGCGCGGGGTGCACCTCTCGCCGGTGAACGGCACGATCGTGGCGTCCCACGCGGGTCCGGGCAGCGTCTCGACCGCGCGCTGCCAGCTCCGGGCGCTCTCGCGGACCCGGGCCACGAGAGCGGCGGCGGGCAGCAGCGACCCGGCCTCGATCTCGGCGTCCCGGGCCGCGCGGTCGGGGTACTGGTCGTTCCGGACGCCGGTGCGCGCCCAGGTGAGCAGGCGTTCCAGCGCCGGTGCCTGGGCGGCGAGATGGCTGAGGACATGGGCGCGGGTCCAGCCGGGCAGCCGGGACGGGCCGGTGACGGCCGCGTCGCTCAGCGGGGCGGCGGCGGTGAGGAGCCGCTCGGCGGCACGGTCGAGTTCGCGGAAGACCGCGGGGGTGGGGTCGAGTTCCTTCATCGGCTCGGCTCCAGGAGGTCGGGTGCGGACACGGGTACGGGTGCGGGACGGCGGCCGGTGAGCTCGGCGAACGCGTCTGCTATGCGGGTGAGTTGGCCGGCGATGTGCGGCAGGCGTACCGGATCGTCGGCCGCCAGGGCTTCGGCCTGCTGGCGCTCGTCCCCGTACAGCAGGCTGGTCGCCGCCTTGAAGCGCAGCGCGTCCGGGGCGTCGCCCAGCAGGTGTCCGGCCAGGACGACGACGCCGGACTCGTCGAGCAGCCGCCGGGCGAGGGAGGCGGAGTCGGTGACGCCGCGGGCGGCCAGTTCCGCGCGGAGCGGGCCGAAGTCGGGGTAGACGTAGAAGGCGCCGGTGGGCGGTCTGCACACGGCGCCCGCGTCGAGCGCGATCCGGTGCACCGCGCGGGCCACGGCGCCGTGCAGACGGGCGGCGGCACGCAGCCGCTCGGCCACCTCGGGAGGTTCGGCGAAGGCGTAGGCGGCGACATGCTGCATCGGGCCCGCCAGCGTCGACCACAGCTCGCTTGCGGCCGACACCACGCCCGCCCGCAGCCGCCGTCCCAGGTCGCCGTCGGGGAAGCGGGCGGCGCCGATGCGCCAGCCGCCCAGGCCCAGGCTCTTCGACAGACCGGTGGTGACCACCGTGCGCTCGGGCACGACCTCGGCGGGGCTGAGGCAGCCGCCCGCCGGATCGTGCAGCACGTCGCGGTAGATCTCGTCGGACACGACGACGAGGTCCTCGGCGCGGGCCACCTCGCAGATCTCCCGCACCAGCGCGGGCGGGGCGAGCGTGCCGGTCGGGTTGTCGGGCAGGGTCAGCACCAGCGAGGCGGGCGTCCGGCCGGCGGCGCGGGACCGGTCGATCGCGGCGCGCAGCGCGGCGGGCTCGGGGACGCCCCCGCACTCCTCGGGCACCGGGACCGCGACGGCCCGCTTGCCGGCGTACGCGGCCTGGGGGGCGTAGGTGTTCCAGGCGGGGGCGGGCAGCAGGACGTCGCCGGGGACGGTGAGCTGGAGGGCCATGAGCAGCGGCTTGCTGCCCGGCGCCAGCACGATCTGCTCGGCCGTGGTGGGCAGGCCGCGGCGCGCGAAGTAGCCGGCGACGGCCTCGCGCGCGTCGGCACGCCCCGCCACCGGGCCGTACGACGTCTGTCCGGCGCCGTCGGCGAGGGCCCGCGCGAGACCGGGCAGCAGGGGCAGCCGGGCCTCGCCGAACGCCAGGTGCACCAGGGACTCGCCGGCGGCCCGGCGCTCGTGCACCAGTTGGTCCAGGGCCAGGTTGGGCGAGGGCGGGCGCTCGGGGAGGCCGGGCACGTGCGGGGTCCTTTCACGGGTGGGCGGGCCGCTCACGCGGGTGGTTCCACGGGCCGGCGGCGACCCGGGGGCGGGGGAGGCGGGGGCGCCGGGCGTCACGCGGCCGCCCCGGACGCCGGCGGTGCGCCGCGCAGCGCGGCCGCCAGGTCCGGCGGGCAGTCCGGCGCGAGCTCCAGGTCGTCCAGCCAGGCCGCCTCGGGGCAGTAGCGGGCCCGGAACGGGCGGCCGACCAGGGCGGGGTCGCGGGCCTGGAGCATGCGCAGCTGGAAGTACGAGCCCTCGGGCGTCTCCTGCACCCCGTCCACGACGACCTTGCCGGGCGTCGCGGACATGACCGGGCCGCGCACGGTGCGGGCCAGGCCCGGCAGGGTGCGGTAGGCGGCCCGGAAGATCTCCGACGCGCGGGCCAGCGGCACCTGGAAGTAGGCGTGCGGGCCGGTGTCGCGTTCCACGAACAGGTAGTACGGGACGGCTCCCGCGGCCAGTTCGGCCTTCCACAGCGCGCTCCAGGTCGCCGCGTCGTCGTTGACGCGGGCGATCAGCGGCGCCTGGCAGTACACGACGGCGCCCGTCGCGCGGATGCGCCGCACCGCCTCCCGCGCGGGCGCGGTCTCCAGTTCGCGCGGATGGCTGAAGTGCGCCATCACGGCGAGCTGCTTGCCCGCCGCCACGACCTGCTCGAACAGGCGCAGCACGTCGTCGGCGTCGTGGTCGGTGGTGAAGCGGTACGGCCAGTACGCCACCGACTTGGTGCCGATGCGCACGGTGTCGACCGACTCCACGGCGAGCAGCGGCTCCAGATGGCGGCGCAGCCGCTCGGTGGTCATCACCATCGGGTCGCCGCCGGTGACCAGCACGTCGCTGACCTCGGGACGCGCGGCCAGATAGGCGAGCAGCCCGGTCGGGTCCGGGGCGGCGAAGCGCAGGTCGGCGTCGCCGACGAACTGCGCCCAGCGGAAGCAGTAGGTGCAGTACGCGTGGCAGGTCTGCCCCTGGCCGGGGAAGTACAGGACGGTCTCGCGGTACTTGTGCTGGAGGCCCGGCACGGGCCGCCCGTCCAGGTGCGGCACGTTGTACTGCTGCTGGCCAGAGGGGTGCGGGTTCAGGCGCGCCCGGATGTCGCCGACCAGCTCGCGCAGCAGCAGTTTGTCGCCGGGGTCGGCGGACAGCTTGGCGAGCCGCCGCTCGTCGTCGGCCGCCAGCATGCCCCGCTGGGGGAAGGTCAGCTGGAACATCGGGTCGTCCGGGGCACGGTCCCAGTCGATCAGCCGGCTCAGGACGTACTCGTTGACCCGGAACGGCAGCACCAGCGACACCCGCCGCACCGTCTCGCGGACCTCCTCGCGCAGGCCGAAGCGGGCGGCGATGTCGTCGAGGTGCTTGGGGCCGTACGCGCGGAAGCGCTCGGGCGCGGTCGGGCCGGCCGTCATCGGGCGTCCCCCTTCGACGGGTTCTTCTTCCGGTACAGGGTGTCTCCCAGGACGAGGAAGTCCAGGTCCATGGAGCGGAACGCGGCCAGCGCGTCGCGCGCGCCGTCCACGACGGGCTCGCCCCGGTCGTTGAAGGAGGTGTTGAGGAGCACCGGCGGCGCCCCCTCGGCCGCCAGGGCGTCCAGGGCCGCGCCGACGGCGGGCGCCTCGTCGCCGTGAAGCACCTGCGGGCGGGTGGTGCCGTCGACGTGGACGACCCCGGGCGCGACCTGCCGGCCCAGCTCGGTGGCGCGGGCGGCGCCCAGCATGTAGCGGCTGAGGTGCTCCTGCCGCTCCCACAGCCGGGCGCCGTAGCCGGGCCGGGTGACGCCGGCGAACGGGCGCCACTGCTCGCGGTTCTTCACCGTGTTCACCCGGGTGTTGACCGAGGCGGTGTCCGGCACGGCGATGATCGAGCGGTGGCACAGGGCGCGCGGCCCCACCTCGGCGCGGCCCTGCGCGACCGCGCCGACCCGCCCGTCCAGCAGCAGCCCGGCCAGCTCGTCGATGTCCAGCGGGCTGCGCCACAGGTCCTCGGTGTCCGCGGCGGTGACCGTCTCGGCGCCGATGTCGCTGCCGAGGTACGGGGAGAGCGGCGCCGTGCGGGAGCGGGGCGGGCACACCGTCCAGGCGGCGCCGAGGGCCACGCCCGCGTCGTGCGGGACCGGCGGTACGTACAGGGGGCCGGGCAGGGTGCCGTTGGTGGAGCAGTTCAGGGCGACGCCGCCGCTCATGCACAGCTCCTCGACCCCGGCCGCCTTGCGGGTCTGCGAGGCCAGGTGGGTGACGGCCTCCTCCACGATCCGCTGGGCGGTGTAGGCGACCAGGACCGCGCCGGGATCGTCGGCGAGCCGGTCCTCCGCGGCCCGCGGCCCGTCGGCGCCCGCGATCCGGGCGTAGCGCTCGCGCCACCGGGCGACCGTCTGGTCGTACTGCTCCTTGATCTCCTCGGCGGTGGCCCGCCCGGTGCGCTCGGCCAGCGGCTCGACGGCGAGCGAGAAGTCGTCGCCGTCGATGTCCACGAGGGTTTCGGTGCGCACGCCCCGGGCGCGGCCGTAGGCGGCCAGGCCCATCGTCTTGCCCGCGTTGAGGAAGGAGAAGCCCAGCCAGGTGGAGGCCGCGTCGTAGGCGTAGCCGAGGGAGGCGGTGCGCTGCCAGGAGCGTTCCAGGCGGGGCGCGCGGCCCTCCTCGTAGGTCCAGATGCTGGAGGACTCGTTCTCGCCGTGTCCGTCGACCACCAGGACGCCCGCCTTGCGGAAGGGCGAGGCGTGGAAGGAGGAGGCGGCGTGCGCCTGGTGGTGGCCGACGCGCACCACCTGGGGCAGCCGTTCGCCGAAGTCGAGGCCGACCGCGTAGGCGAGGAACTCGGCGTCGTCGGCGAACCGGCCGGGGTAGAGCTGTTCGTCGTCCCAGCCCAGCGCGACGACGTCGATCTCGGCGGGGCTGATGCCCGCCCGCTCCAGGCACAGCCGGGCGGCGCCGACCGGCTTGCGGTACAGCGAGTGGCGCCGCCGGCTGAGGCGTTCCTCCTCGCAGAAGGCGACGATCCGGCCGTCGCCGTCGATCAGACAGGCCGCGGTGTCGTGCCAGCCGGCCGGAGGTGCGTTGACGCCCAGGATCCACATGGTCGGACAGCTCCTTGCTTCCTTTTGCGGGGGGAGAGGTCGGCTCGAGGGTGACGTGGGGGTGAGAGGCCGGCGCTCGCGTACGAGGTCGGCGGGGGGCGGCGCGAGGTCAGTGGGGGAGCGGCGTGAGGCGGTGGCGCACGGCCCGCTCGGCGGCGTCCAGGGCCCGGCCGCACTCCTCGGGGCTGTCGCCCGTGGCGATCAGCGCGGCCAGGCGGGGGACGATGCCGTGCGGCGGCAGCCGCAGCTCCGTGCCCGGCGGCGCGAGCGCGACGGCGTCCGCGATGCCGGGCACGGCCGCCGCGGCGGTGACGTCGAGTGCGTGGACGACGGCGTCGTGCGGGGGGTAGACGAAGCGGACCTCGGCGCAGCGCTCGTGGCGCGGTGACACGTCGGGGGCGCGGCCCAGGGCGAGGTCGGCGGCGGCGGCCACCTGGTCGACGCCGGTGGCCAGGCGGCCGAGCAGCGGGATGAAGTCGCCGCCGAGCCGCCCGTTGACCTCGACCACGCGGGGCCGGGACGGGGTGAGCCGCAGCTCGCTGTGGGTGACCCCGGTGCGCAGGCCGAGCGCGGCGTGCGCGGCCGTGACCACGAACTCCACCTCGTCGGCCCAGGGTTCGTGACGCCAGGGCGCCACCAGGTGGCCGATCTCCTCGAAGTACGGGGCGAAGCCGAGGCGCTTGCGGGCCACGTTGACGATGTGCGCCCGGCCGCCGTCGACCGCGCAGTCCACGCTGATCTCGGGTCCGGTCAGGTACTCCTCCACGATGGCGCCGGCCAGCCGGTCGATGCCGGGGAAGGCGGAGGTGGTGGCCGACTCGTAGGCGCGGCCGACCTCGTCGGGTGTGCGGGCGAGGGTGACGCCGATGGAGCCGGCCAGGCCTCGGGGTTTGACCACCACGGGCAGGCCCAGGTCTCCGGCGGCCGCGACCGCCCCGTCACGGTCGTGGACGTGGCGGAAGCCGGCGGAGGGCACCGCGGCCGCGGCGAGGACCTGCCGGGTGGTGAGCTTGTCGCGGCAGCCGCGCACGGCTTCGGGCCCCAGGTGCGGCAGGTTCAGCCGCCGGGCGACCTCCGCGGTCGTGGCGAGCAGCGTCTCGTCCCAGGTGAGGACCGCGCCCGCGCCGTCGGCCGAGGCGAGCAGGTCGGCGACGGCCTCGGTGACGGCGTCGGCGTCGGAGGTGTCGGCGGCCCGGAAACGGTCGCCGATGTAGGGGCGCTGCCACTGCGGCGGTCCGGGCTGCACGAGCGCGGTCTCGACCCGGTCGGCCAGCGCGGCGAGCGCGTACCGGCGGTAGGGCGGGTTGCCGCAGCCCACCACGGCCACCCGGCCGGGCGCCCGCGCGTCGAGGGGCGTGCACACCAGCGCCGTCCCGCGGGCGGTGCGGCGCAGCGCCTCCTCCACCTCGGCGGTGCCGCGGCCCGCGAAGCGGAAGCGCGCTCCGGCGTGCTCGTAGCCGCCCCCGGTCAGCGACTGCCCCCGGTACGGGACGCTGCGGGCGTACGCAGGACCGTCCTCGGGCAGCGTCACCGAACGCACCCGGCACGGCGCGGGGACGGACGGCGGCACCAGCAGCCAGCCGCCGACGCGGCCCGCCGCGGGAGGCGCGGCCGGCGTCGGGTCGGGGGTGTCCGTCTGGTGGGCGAAGGCGGCGGCCATCAGGTCGACGCCGTGCACCTCCCGCCAGACGAAGGGCACTTCGGCCCCGCCGGGCCGCGCCCCGAGTTCCAGCACGGTCAGCGCCCCGGTCCCGCTCTCGAACAGTTCCAGGTGGAAGACGGACGGCCGGGCCAGCAGGGCCCGCGCGGCCCGCGCCGTCAGTGCGCCGATGCGCTCCAGCGCGGCGCCGTCGTCGATCTCCACCGAGCCGAGCGCCTCGCCGGAGGCGAACTCCAGGCAGGTGCTCAGATAGCGCGAGGCCCGCCAGAAGCGGAGGCCGCGGCCGTCGAAGACGCCGTCGACGTGCAGGATCCGATCGGGCACCCACGGCTGGACGATCATGTCGGTGTCGGCGGGGAAGACGTACGCGGCCAGCGCCCGCGGGGAGTCCAGGCGGGTGACGTGGGCGCTCGCGGTGCCGCGCCGGGGTTTGACCAGGACGGGCCAGCCGTGCGCGGCGGCGAAGCGGGTCACGGCGGCGCGGTCGGGGGCGCCGGCGGTCGCCGGGGTCGGGACCGCGTGGGCGGCCAGGCGCTGGGCCATCAGCAACTTGTCGCGCACCGGGCGCAGTTCCTCCGCGCCCGGACCCGGCAGGGACAGCTCGTCGCGCAGGACGGCGGCCAGGTCGAGGTCGGTCTCCTGGAGGGCGACGATGCGCGTCGGCGGACCGTACCGCTCGGCCAGCCGGTCCACGGCCTCGCGCACCGCCTTGGCGTTCTCGGTGCTGTCCACCAGCTCCACCCCGGCGGCCTGGGCCGACGGCAGGTGGGTCAGGGCCCGTTCGGTGGTGACGTAGCTGACCCGGTGGGCGGTGTGGTCGAGGTAGCGGGCGTAGTCGGCGTACCGGTCGCTCCAGCGGTGCAGGACGACGACGTGGCCGGGGGCGGCGCCGCCTCGGCGGGGCGGGGCGGCGGGTCGGCCGAGTGGGTGGGTGGAGCCGGGCACGGGACCTCCAGGGGGCGCGGGGCGGACGGTGGGGGCCGGGGCGTCAGGCGGCGGCGAGCAGCGTGTCGTGCACCTCCCACAGCAGGGCGGCGCACTGGGCGCGTCCGGTGTCCCGCGCGGTCAGCCGCACGGTCAGGGTGTGTCCGTCCTCCTGGGAGCGGGCGTAGCAGCGCGGTCCAATGGTGGTGAACGGCGTCTCGAAGGAGACGGCCGGCGCGACCGGCGCGGCCTCCCGCGGCATCGCGCCGCCCGGGTCGGCGGGCGGTACGGCCACGTGGTTGAAGGCGCAGGCCGCCTCGGGCGCCCCCGGCGGGCGGGCGCGCAGCGCGGCGACGGCCGTCACGTCGTGCATGCCGTGCCGCACGGCGCGCAGGCTGCCCCAGTGCACGGTGCGGGCGAGCGTCGTGAGGTCCGCGTCCACCCCGTCCACGAGAGCGGGAACCCACTCGTTCATGGAGGTGACGAGGTCCTTCCAGCGTCCGGAGAACCGGTTGGCGCTCATCAGCTGTACCAGCAGCGCGCCGCTCGCGCACCGGCGGCCCACGGCGCGGACGTAGGCGGCCAGCACGGCGCTGGCGACGGAGACGCCGGCCCGGTCGGCGAGCGCCCGGGCCGCGGGGAGCGCGGGCGACGAGCGGAGCGTGCCCTGCACGACCTCGCCGGGCACGTCGCCCGTCGCGGGCAGCCGGGCGGCCGGGGCCCGGTCGAGCACCCGGCGCCAGTACTCCAACGCGGCCTCCTGGCGCCGCAGTCCGTCCGGCCCGTACTGCTCGGCGGCCAGGTCGGCGGGGCCGGGCGCCGGTTCGCCGAGCGAGCCGGGCGCGGCCAGCTCGCGCAGGAGGTCGCGCCGTAACACCTCCTGGGCCCAGGCGTCGGCCAGGATGTGGTGCTTGACGAAGACGAGCCGGCCCGGCGCCCGCCGCCCGTCCGCCGTGCGCCCCTCGGTGGTCACCCGCGCCCGCCAGCCGTCCTGGCGGCCCAGGTCGAAGGGTTCGGCGGCCAGCCGCAGGGAGAGCTCCGCCGCCTCGCCCTCCCCGGGCGCGACAGCGGTGAGTTCGACCGGTCGCGCGTCGTCCGGCAGCCACTGCCGGGGCGCGTCGGGGTCGCGCAGGTCGTAGCGGGTGCGCAGGGAGGGATGCCGGGCGGCGAGCGCGGTGAGCGCGCCCCGCACGGCATCCGGGCCGGTGCCGGGCGGCAGGTCCCACACGGCCGCGTTGTTGGGCTCGTGGCGGCGGCTCTTCGGCAGGTCGCGGATGTCGTGCCAGACCGAGAGCTGGCCCAGGGAAAGGGGTCCCGCGTCAGTCAGTCGCACACCGCGAACCTCCAAATTCCATAATGCGGAAACTATATTCCGATTCGAGCCACAAGCTGCCACAGCTCGTGGAATCTGTCCAGTGATCATCGGGAGCGGGCGATTCCACTTGGCGTTCGATTCGTCGGCTCATCTCCCGCCCTGATGGCGGGCGTTGGGGGAGGTGGCTGGCGCGTTCGCGGCGGCGTGTGAGAGCGTGGGCGGAAGAACTGGAAAGGTAATTCCGTTATACGGAAATTTGTGTGACGTGTTCGTGAAGTTCGTGAAGAAAGCCCGACCGACACACCGACACCACGAGTACGCCACCCGCAGCGGAAAGGACTTCCTCAGTGAGCCAACGGCCGGACGACACCGCGGCGGCGACCGGTGAGTTCCTCCACGACGTCCTGCTCGACCCCGCCCGGCACACCCCGGACCACCCGGCCGTCGTCGAACCCGCCGCTACCGGCGCGCCCACCGTCACCACCTACGCCGAGCTGACCGCCACCGTCAACGCCCACGCGGCGACCCTGCGCGCGCTGGAACTCGCCCCCGGCACACGTGTGCTGCTGGAGGCCGAACTGGGCGCCGAGTCGATCGCCGTGCTCCTGGCCTGCTCCCGTGCCGGACTCACCTTCGTGCCGGTGAGCCCGGAGACGCCGCCGGACCGGCTGCGCACGCTCATCGACACGGCCCGTCCGGCCCTGCACGTGCGGGCCGCGACCGGAGAGCGCACGGACCTTCCCGCGACGCTCGGCACGGCGCGCTTCGGCGACGGCGAACTGACCGTCGAACGCGCCCCCGCGGCGACCGCCCGCCGACGGCACGTCCCGTGTGTCGCCGACCCCGCCTACATCGTCTTCACCTCCGGCACGACCGGCCGCCCCAAGGGCGTCGTCATGAGCCACCGCGCCGTGACCGCCTTCTACCGCGGCATGCTGGCGCACCGCATCGCCGCCCCCGGCGACCGCGTCGCCGGCACCTCCCCGCTGCACTTCGACTTCTCCCTGCTCACCCTCGGGCTCGCGCTCGGCAGCGGCGCGGCACTGGTCCCGGTGCCCCAGCGACTGGTGCGCTGGCCCCGGCACTTCCTGCGCGCCCTGCGCGACACGAACGCGACCCAGGTCACCGGAGTGCCCTCCGTCTGGCGACAGGTCCTGCGCCACGAAGCGGATCGTCTGAGTGAACTCGCGCATCTGCGCGGGGTGTTGTTCTGCGGCGAGGAGTTCCCGCTGCCGGAGCTGCGCCGCCTTCAGGAACTGCGCCCCGGGATGCGGATCGTCAACTGCTACGGGGCGACCGAGTCGATGGCGGCCACCTTCGAGGACGTCCCCGAACCACTGCCGGCCGATCTGGAACGGCTCTCGATCGGCCACGCCCACCCAGGCGCCGAACTGCTCCTCCGGGACGGCGACGGCGCCCTCGTCGACGCGCCGGGAACACCGGGGGAGATGCTGCTGCGCAGCCCGGCGCTCTTCTCCGGCTACTGGGACGACCCGGAAGCCACCCGCGCCGCCCTCGTACCCGACCCGCTGTGCCCGGAGTCGGGCCAGGTCGTGCTGCGCACCGGGGACCTCGCGGTGCGCGGGGAGAAGGGGGAGCTGTACTTCCTCGGCCGCACCGACTCCCAGGTGCAGATCAACGGCAACCGGGTGGAGCTGGGCGAGGTCGAACGCCGTCTGACCGGCCACCCCGCCGTCACCGCCGCCGCGGCCCTGCGGCTGCCGCTGCCCGACGGGGGCGGCTGCCTGGCCGCGTTCGTGGTCACGGACCCGAGCGGCGGCGCGCGGCAGCCCTCCCGCCCCGGCGCCGCCGAAGCCGCGCCCGGCGAGGACATCGCCGCCACCCTGCGGGACTTCTGCGCCCGCACCCTGCCCGGGTACATGGTCCCCGCCGAACTGCGGGTGGTCGACGCGCTGCCGGTCACCGGCAACGGCAAGGTCGACCGCGAGGCACTGGCCGCGAGCGTCGCCGGGCCCGCCTGACCCGGCCCGGCGCGCGCGGGGCACGCCCGGCTCCACTCGCCGCGCGCGGAGCACGCCCGGCCCGGCGCGTGCCGTGCGCGGAGTACGCCTGGCGCCGCCCGGCGCGCTCCGCGCACAGCGGCGGCACCGGCGTCGACACCCGTACCCGGCACCCCAGATGACCGCCCCACCGAGCCGTACGGCTCCCCCCGGAGGATCACGTTGACCCCCACCCCGTCCGCCGCACGCCCCGCCGGCCGCGTGCGCACCCTCGTCAGGGTCCGCGCCGGCGGTCTGCCCGGCGCGTTCTGGGTCCTGTGGTCCGGCACCCTGGTCAACCGGCTCGGCGCCATGGTCAACCCGTTCCTGAGCCTCTACCTCAGCCAGGTCCGCGACGTACCGCTCGGCACCATCGGCGTCGTCCTCGCCGTCGTCGGCGTCGGCTCGGTGATCTCCCAGCCGCTGGGCGGTCTCCTCACCGACCGGTTCGGCCGCCGGGCCGCGCTGACCGGCGGGATGCTCGCCAACGCCGGCTCCCTGCTGGCGCTCGGCCACGCGCAGTCGCTGGCCGCCCTCACCGCCGCCGGTTTCGCCCTGGGCGTCACCCTCGACCTCTTCCGGCCCGCCGCCCAGGCCCTGGTCGCCGACACCGTCCCCGCCGCCGACCGCACCCGCGCCTTCGGCCTGCTGCTGTGGTCGGTCAACCTCGGCTTCTCCGCCGCCATGGTCCTCGGCGGCCACCTCGCCGACCGCGGCTTCTCCTGGCTGTTCTGGACCGACGCCGCCGCGTGCGCGGTCTTCGGCCTGCTGGTGTGGTGCGCCGTCCCCGAGACCCGGCCGACCGCGGCGGAGCGCGGCGCCGGCGGCGGCTACCGCGCCGTCCTCGCCGACCGGGCGATGCTCGCCTTCGCCGGGGTTGTCGTCCTGTACGCCGTCGTCTTCCAGCAGGCCTTCGCCACCCTGCCCCTGGTCATGGCACGGCACGGACTGTCCGGCGACGTCTACGGAACGGTCATGGCCGTCAACGGCGTCGTCCTCATCCTGGTCCAGCCGCTGATCGGCCACCGGCTCGCCCGGTTCGACAAGAGCCGCGTGCTGGCCACCGGCTTCCTGCTCGCCGCCGCGGGCAACGCCCTGGTCGCCGCCGCGTCCGCGGGCCCCGCCTTCGCGTCGGCCGTCGCGGTGTGGAGCCTCGGCGAGGTCCTGGTGTTCGCCATCACCGCCGCCGTCGTCGCCGACCTGGCCCCGCCCGCCCTGCGCGGCCGCTACAACGGCCTGCTCGGCATGGCCTGGGGCACCGGCTTCCTCATCGCCCCGCTGGCCGGCACCCGCCTCCTGGCCGTCGGCGCCACCGTCCTGTGGCTCTCCTGCGCCGCCCTCTGCGCGACCGCCGCGCTGGCCCAACTCGCCTTGGCGCCGGCCATCAGGAGACGGACCGCGCGACTCGCCCAGGAGACGCCTTCGTTGCGGAAGGCCGCTCACTAGAAGTTCCCGGGAGCCCCTTCCCCGCCCGCCTCCCGCCACCCCCTCAAGGACCTCCACATGCCGAAGATCCTCTTCCTCGAAGCCGGCGTCTCCGCCGGAGAGGCCCTGCTGCGCGCCGCCCACGACCTGGGCGCCGACGCCTGGGTGGCCACCCACGAGGAGATGTACGCCCAGTACCCGCCCGAGACGAGGGCGCTGGTGACCGGCACGGTCCGCCCCGACTTCACCGACCCCGCCACCGCACTGGAGGAGTTGACCGCCTTCTGCCGCCGGACCGGGATCGACGGCGTCCTGGCGTGCTGGGAGTTCCTCACCCCGCTCGCCGCGCGGCTCGCCGACCGCCTGGGCCTGCCCGGCCACGACGCGGCTCTGGCCCCCGCCTGCCGCAACAAGCGCCTGATGGCCGAGGCGTTCACGGCGTACGGCGTGCCGGCCCCGCGCACCGTCAGCGCCCCGGACGCGGACACGCTCGCCCGGCGTGTCGCGGCGGCCGCGCTGACCTACCCGCTGGTGGTCAAACCGGCCGAGAACGCGGCCTCCATCGGCGTACGCGTGGTCGCCTCGCCCGGCGACCTGCCCGAGGCCGTGGCCCTCGCCGGGGCCGAGACGGTCAAACTGCCGCACGGCATCGCCCTGGAGCCCACGCTGCTCGCGCAGGAGTACGCGCACGGCGAGGAGTTCAGCGTCGAGACGGTCGTCGCCCGCGGCGCGATCCACCACCTCGCCGTCACCGAGAAGTTCACCACCCGGGGAGCCGTGCGCGCCGAGACCGGCCACACCGTCCCGGCGGACCTCGCGCCCCCGGCGCGCACGACGCTGCTGGACGCCGCGAGCCGGGCCGTGTCCGCCCTGGGACTGCGCGACGGCCTCGCCCACACCGAGATCAAACTCGACGCCCGGGGCCGGGCGTCCGTCCTGGAGACCGGCGCCCGGCCGCCCGGCGACGGCATCATGGAGCTGGTCGAACGGGCCACCGGCGTCGACATGGCCCGCACGGCCGTCCAGGTCGCCCTCGGCCGCGCGAGCGACCTCGCCCCGACCCGTGCCGGCGCCGCCGCCGTCCGCTTCCTCACCGCCCCCCACGCCGGCACGCTGCTGGCCGTCGACGGCCTCCCCGCCACCGGCCCCGGCCTCGCCGTCACCCTCACCAAACAGCCCGGCGACCACCTCGCCGACCCCACCGACAACCTCCAGCGCATCGGCCGCGTCGCCGTGCACGGCGCCACCGCGGCCGAGGTGAACGAGACGGCGCGCAAGGCGCTGGCAGCGATACGGATCACCGTCGGACCGTGACGCGCACCCCGTGGATCACCTCGGGCGCGCAAGACTTCCCGCCGCCGGCTCAGGCCGAGGTCACCGTTCTCCGCCGCGCGTCGCGGAACGGGCGCCCGACCGGCGCACTCCCCAAGCACCGCGTCACCGCTCCCGCCTGTTAGCAGACAGCGTGGTCTGTATGGAGTTATCGCCCAGCGTGCGCCGCCCGGCAGTCGAGTACTCCGATGTCGGGATGTCCACCGGTCGGCGCGCGGCCGAGCAGGTTCGCTCGATTGACGAGTGCGGTGGACTCCCCGAGAAAACAGGCGCAGTTGTATGCTTTGGCTCGCTGGTGTCGGCGACTTCCGGCGCCTCATGTCGTGGTCGAAGAAGGTAGGAGCGGGTCTGATGCAGACGCGGGCCGAACGGACTCGTGAGGCCCTCGTGCGGGCCACCGCCGAGTTGATAGCGGACGGTCGTCCGTCCGAGGCGGGACTGGTCAACATCTGCCGCCGGGCGGGAGTGAGCCGAGGAGCTCTCTACCATCACTACTCCTCGATCGGGGAGCTGACGGCCACGGTGCGCGAGCAGGCGCGCCGCCGGCTCGTCCATGTGGTCGACGAGGCGTTCGAGGGGACGCCGGCCGACGCCCCCGAACGGTTCTTCGTGGCGCTCGGGGAGGCCCTGCGCAGCGAGACGGTGGTGAGAGCCGGCATGCGGATCGCGGCGGACGGCTCCACCGGACAGCCGCGGCTGCGCGACGAGCTCCTGGCGTCGGTGCGCGAGCGAGTGGCCGGCGTGCACGAGGACACGGGGTTGCCGGCGGGAGCGGCGGACCTGGTCCTCGCGGTGGCCACCGGGATCGAGGCACTGGGGCACACGGATCCCCGGTGGTGGGAGCGCGAGACGCTGGAGCGGCTCAGCGGCCTGCTGCGCCCCCTGTTCGCACCGGCGGGGCAGGGGCCGGACTGAGGGCGGTCGGCGCGGTCCGGGCCCGCGGCGCGGCCCGGGCCGGGGACCGGGGCCAGGCGGGCGTGCCGGGCCGGGGCCCCGTCACGGCGCGGACGCCGGGAGCGGCTGCTCGGTGATCCGCAGGCGGCCGATCAGACCGGGGGTCGCCAGACCGGGGAGCATGAACCGCCAGAAGGCGGTGACGCGGTCGAGCAGATCCTCCCGGTTGGTGTACACCTGGGAGACGATCTGCAGACCGGTGAAGGCGCCGATGATCGTCGACGTGGCCTCCTGCACGTCGACGCCGGGAAGGATCTCACCCTGCTCCTCGGCCTGCCGCAGCAGACGGAGGATGGCGGCGCCGGACTGCTCGTAGGCGGTCTGCCGGGGTGCGTCGAACGAGGTCTGCTCTATGGTGAGGCGCACGCTGGCGCGCAGCACCGGGTCCCGCTGGAGACGCCGGGAGAAGTCCAGGGTCAGGTCGATCACGGACTGGAGCTTCATCGGCTGGTCCGGCACCTCCAGGGCTTCGGCCTGCGCGTCGACCAGGGCCATCGCGATCGCCTTCTTGGTCGGGAAGTGGTGGTACATCGAGCCGCGGGTCAGCCCGGTGCGGGCCAGGATCTCGTTGGTGCTCGCGGCGTCGTAACCCCGTTCGTCGAAGACGTGGGCGGCCGCCTCCAGGATGCTTCGCTTCGACCTCTTGCCGCGTTCCTGCTGTGTCATCCGGATTCCCTACCGTGTACTAACAGACTTGTCTGTATCGTATCGGTAGGATGCGCCGTTCACTCGGAGTTGGCGCTCCGGGTGCCCCCGGGATGGCCGAGCCGGAAGCCGACCCCCCGCACGGTGATGACCCAGGTGCTCGATCCGAGCTTGTTGCGCAGGGTGCCGACGTGCGTGTCCACGGTGCGGCCGTGCGGGGACCAGGTGTCGCCCCAGACCTGCGCCATGATCTGGCGGCGCGGGACGACGGCGCCGGACCGGGAGGCCAGCAGGTGGAGCAGGTCGAACTCCTTGCGGGTGAGGTCCACCGGCTTCCCGTCCAGCGTGGCGAGGCGGGCGTCCGCGTCGATCCGCAGCGGTCCGTGGTGGATGACCTGGGCGGCGGACGGCTGCGCGCGCACCCGGCGCATCACCGCTTCCATGCGGGCCAGCAGCTCGCGGAAGCCGTACGGCTTCGCGAGATAGTCGTCGGCGCCCGCCTGCAGGCCGAGCACCCGGTCGAGTTCGGAGTTGCGGGCGGTGACGGCGATGACCGGTGTGTCGCTGACCGTCCTGATGGTGCGGCACACCTCGAGGCCGTCCAGGTCGGGCAGGTCGAGGTCCAGCAGGACGAGGTCGGCGTCGTGGTGGGCGTGCAGGGCGTGGGCTCCGGTGGACACGCCCTGGGCGGCGTAGCCCTGGCGCAACAGGCTCTTGATGAGGGTCTCGGCGGCGCGGGCGTCGTTCTCGATGACCAGGACGCGCAGGGCGCCCTCCCGCGGGGCGGGCGGCGAGGGGACGGCCGGCGCGGCCGGCGGTGCGACGGTGGGGCGGTGGGAGTGGTAGCGCTCCGATATGGGTCCGAGTAGATCCACGGCCTGCCGGTTCATCTGCTCCTCCTGGGACGCAGCCACGTCATGCGGACGGGCCAGCTGAACGCTCGCACAGCGACCATAGCAAACAGACTTGTCTGATTGTCAATGAAGCTTCTTGATCGGCCCGATGCACCGTCTTTACTCGTCATTTGCCCGCTGAGCTGCGCCTTAGGTGTCCGGAGAGCCGCGCCGACAAGCGCCGGTGACCTTTTGCGTGCCACGAGCCAGGGCTTTCCGCCGTGATCCGCGCCGCTCGGCCGAGCAGGGTTACCTGTTTCTCGGTTCGCGGTGGGGCGGCCGAACTTCGAGGTGTCCGGCAGGGCGGGGCTTGAAAAACCGGACTGACGTGTCTGTATCTTGTTTCGTGCAGAACGTCGGCCCTGGGGGGTGAAGCCGACTCTCACCGTTGCTGCCCCCTGCCCGGAAATGACAGGAGTGCCGCACATGACGTCTCTTGCCGCTCAGACTTCTCCGAAGGCTCTGCTCCCCCGACTGACCACCACGGTCCCGCGCGAGTACGTGCATCGCGCCGCGGTCTCCGAGGTCTTCCTGACCGGCTGGGAGGCCGACGAGTCCACCGAGGCCGACCGGTACGCCTACACGGTCAAGGCCCAGTGGCCGCGCAGCCACGCCCTGTTCGCCCGGGAGGACGGACACCAGGATCCGGTGCTGCTGGTCGAGTCCGTACGCCAGATAGGTTCGCTGCTCGCCCACGCCGAGTTCGACGTTCCCTTCGGGCACCAGTTCGTCATGGCGGACATCACCGTGGACGCGGATCCTCGGCTCTTCGCCACCGACGTCGTGCCCACTGAGGTGGAACTGCGCACTGTCTGCCGTGACACCGTCCGCCGGGGGCGGACGCTCAGCGCCATGCGCTACGACGTCTCCGTGCTCCGCGACGGCAGGCGGCTGGCCACGGCCGGTGCCTCGTTCCGCTGCCTGAGCCCGAGCGTGTACCGGCGGGTGCGCGGCGAACGGCCCACCGCCCCCGACCGCACCGTCCCCCCGGCGATCGACCCGGCCGCAGTCGGGCACGCCAGCGCCCGGCACGTGGTGCTCGCCCGGCCCGAGCCCGGCGCCGGGCACCGCTGGGAGATGCGGGTCGACACCGCGCACCCCACCTACTTCGACCACCCGGTCGACCACGTTCCCGGCATGGTGCTCATCGAGGCCGCCCGGCAGGCCGCCCACGCCTCGACCGGGCTGCCCGACGCCCTCCTGCTGGGCGTGCGCGCCGACTTCGCCCGGTACGCCGAGTTCGACGCGCCGTGCTGGATCGAGGCCGCCCCGGAGCCCGTCGACGGCACGGACGATGTACGGGTACGGGTGCGCGGCTCGCAGCGGGAGGCCACGGTCTTCACCGCCGACCTCGTGGTGAGCCCCGGGAAGCACCTCGCGGTGAGCCCGGGAAAGCGCTGAACGGAGCAGTTCGGGGGAGTGAGGCATGTCCACCATCCTGATCACCGGTGCGTCCGGCTTTGTGGGCCGGCACGTCGTCCGCGAGGCCGGGCGACAGCGATCCGGTCTGCGGCTGATGGCGCACAGCCGTCCGGTCGGCGACGCGGATCCGCGCGTCGTCCGCGCCGATCTGGCCGATCCCGCGACGCTGCGCGGGGTGTGCGACGGCGTCGACGTCGTCGTTCACTGCGCCGCGCGGGTCGGCGGCACGGCGGAGGCCAACGAAGTGGTCAACGCCCGGGGCACCGCCGCCCTGGTGGCGGAGGCCCGCCGTGCGGGCGTCTCCCGCGTGGTCCAGCTCAGCACCGCGTCCGTCTACGGCCGGGGAACCTTCCACGGCAGTCGGCCGGAGCAACTCGTCCGCAACCCCGGCTCGGTCACCTCCCGCACCCGGGCGGCGGCCGAGGACACCGTCCTCGCGGCCGGAGGTGTCGTTCTGCGCCCGCATCTGGTCTACGGGGAGGGCGACACCTGGGTGGGGCCCGGCGTGGCCCGGCTCCTGAGCGCCCTGCCCGGCCGGGTGGAGGGCTGGCCGGCCCGGCTGTCGGTGATCTCTGTGACGGAACTGGCACGACTCCTGGTGGCTACCGCACTCGCCCCGGAATCCGACCTCACCGCGCGGGTCTACCACGCCGCGCATCCGGAGCCGGTCACCGCCCGCGCACTGCTGAGCGCCGTCGCGGAGTGCGCCGGACTCCCTTGGCCCGAGCGGGAACTGAGCCTTCAGGAGGCCCGTGAGGCCCTGGCCGGACAGGACCGGCTGCTGTCCGCACTGGACATGATGACCACCGACCACTTCTTCGACGGCGCACCCCTCAGGTCCGACCTCCGCTGTGGCCCCGGCGGCGACTTCGGCGCCGGGTTCCGGGCCGCCGCACCGTGGTACCGGGCGGCCCTGGCCGCGATCTGACCCGCACGACGCACACCCGGCCCGGCACACCGCCGCTCACACCACCGTTCCCGGCCGCAGGAGCCGGGCCGGGAACGGTGGCCCGCGCGGAGAACGCGCCCGCCGCGCCGGCCATCCCTCACCCCCCGGTGCGGCGGCCGCCGAGGGTCGCCAGCACGTCCTCCCCGTGGTAATACGTACGGCCCCGCCGGTGGTGGCGGCGCCACCCCGCCTCGCTGGCGTGGCGGTACGCGCTGCCGGTCGAAATGCCCCAGAGGCGCGCGACATCGGCCGCGGTCACCCAGCGCACGGCGGGCGCGGGGGTGGCCGGAGACGCACCGGCGGCGCGCGGTTCGGGGGCTGTGGAGCCGGCTGCTTCGGGGCCGGCGGGGCGGCCGGGAGACACGGCGGGGGCCGGGCCCGGGAGGGCGGGCGCCGCTCCGTCGAGCCGGCGCCTGAGGTGGAGCCACTGGTGGCCCGGCCAGTGGTGCGCCGGGTCGCGGTCACAGCGGATCACGGCGGGCAGCCGCGCCGGGTCCGGCCGCACCACGGCGGTCAGCGCCCCGGCGCAGCCCGGCTCGACGCACCCGCCGATCGTCACCCGGTGCCGGACGTCGGGGTCCACCACCCGGCGGGCGCGGCCGACCAGCCGGGCGAGCTCGCCGGAGCATTCGCCGGCGGCGTCGTGTGCGGCGATCCAGTCGAGGTGGCGCCCCAGGAAGACGCTCAGCTGCGGCACCGCACGGCAGGGCGCGGGACCGCCCCGCTCCCCTACGACGGCGCCCGCCCAGGAGCCGAGCACTCCCAGGATGTCGGCCCGCACGTCGGCGGCGAGGGTGTTGAACGGCACGCCGTGCGGAGGGCCGCCGGACGTCTTGGGCCGGGTCGCGTCCCGGAAGCCCCCGTCGAGCAGGCGACCGCACGCCTCGTACAGCGCGGGCAGCCGCCGCAGGTCCAGGGAGAGCTGCTCCCGGCAGAGCGGGCACAGCCGGCGGCCCGCGGTCACGGGACGCGGCGCCTCCCCGGCTGTCCGGCGGCCGACGCAGCCCGCCCCCGCGCACGCCCCGACCACGGCCCCGCGGGCCCTTTCGAAAACCGGCGCACTCATCACTCGATCCCCCACTCGTGAATCCACGGCAACGGTCAGAACTGGTCGGTGCGCCGCGCGGTGCGGGAGTGGACGACCCGGAAGGTGCCGTACTCCCAGGCCGTGGTCAGCCGGCGGGCCCGGTCGCGGGAGGCGCGCACGTCGGGCGGCCACACATGCTCGGGCACGTCGTGGAACGCCCAGTACGCCCGCTCGCTCTCCCACTGCGCGTAATTGATCACGAATGTGCCGTCCAGCCCCCTCAGAACGCTGTGCGACCGGTAGCCGGGCAGCAGGTGGACCCATTCCTCCCGGGGCCGGGTCAGCTCCGTGACCAGAGTGTCCTGGTCCTGCGGCGCCACCCACTGGATGGTGATCGACGTCCAGTCGTCGCGAGCGGTGGTGATGTCCACCCCGCCGGTGACGGACGGCGCGTGCTGCACCGAGACCAGTTCGGCGGTGAGCATCCGGTGCTCGGTGGCCAGCCCGGTCCAGGCGAGCTCCGCCAGCCGGTTCGACTCACCGGCCCGGTGGGCGCGCAGTTCGGCCGCGGTGCGCCACTGGGTGAGGCGTGCGACGCCGGCCCGGGTGTGCGCGGCGTGCAGCGCGGAGGAGACCCAGGCCGGGTCGTCGTCGTCCTCGGCGTCGGCGCGCTGGATGTCGACGATCTTCCGCTGGCCGTCCCGGTCGTGTTCGGCGAGCTCCACCCAGTCGACAACGGTGACGGGGTGGTTCGTGGGATCGAGGGGTATCACGATGCTCCGTTCGAGGTGTCGATGGCGGTGCGCGGCCCCGGTCAGGCCGCGCACGCCGGGAGGCCGCCGTGGAAGGCGACCATGTCGGCGAACAGTTCTTCGATGTCGAGCCAGTGGCCCGGCTCGGCGCCCCGGGCCTCGGCGTACGCCCGGTGGAGGTTGGGCACGAGGCGTTCGCTGTCCAGCAGGCCCGCGTACGGACCGGGGCCGGCCTGCCGGGCCGTCTCCAGCGGGGTCAGTCCGGCGGCGATGCCGTCGGCGGCCAGCCGCTGGACGTGGCGCAGATAGCCGGCGGTCTCCTCCAGCAGCTCGGGTCCGCCCACCGGGCCATGGCCCGAGACGACCGTCTCCGGTTCCAGGACCCGCAGACGCTCGATGACGTCCAGGGAGCCGGCGACCGACCCGGTGAGGCAGAAGGGCGTGGCGCCCGACATCACGACGTCCCCGGTGAACAGCACCCGCTGCCCCGGCAACCACGCCACCGTGTCGTTGCGGGTGTGGGCGGTGCCCAGGTGCATCAGCTCGACCACGGTGTCGTCCAGGTGCAGGGTGAGCCTGTCCCGGTAGGTCAGCGACGGCAGCTCCACGCTGATGTCGCCCCAGCAGACCTCCGGCCACAGCCCGGTCAGGTGCAGTCCCGCGAGGTCCATCTCCGCCCGGGTCGCCTCGTGCGCCACGATCACCGCCTCGTCGGCGAAGAACCGGTTGCCGAAGGTGTGGTCGCCGTGCGGGTGGGTGTTGACCACGAACCCCGGTCCCTGCGGGGCGACGGTGCGCACGGCTTCCCGCAGCGCCCCGGCCCGGGCCTCGGTGGCCGCGGTGTCGATCAGCACCGGCCGCCCTCCCGGAGCGACGAGGCCCGCGTTGTTGAGGCACCAGCCGCCGTCGGGCTGGAGGTAGGCGAACACGTTCTCGGCGACCTCGCGCAGATGCGGCCCGGGAGGCACGGAGGTACGGCGGGTATGAGGGGAAGTCGGGGTCACTGTTCTCTCCAGGTCGGTGCGGTCATGCTGACGACGCAAGAGCCGGACTGCCGCCGGGCCGGGTGAAGAGGCGGTTGTAGTAGACCAGCGGCTCGGCGTCCGACGTCCACACCGCCTCGACGCGTCCGACGAGGATGCTGTGGTCGCCGCCGTCCAGGACGTCGTGCAGGGCGCACGCGATCCGCGCGGTGGCGTCGGCCAGCCCGGGCAGCCCGAACTCGCGGGGCTCCATCGGGGACTGGGTGAACTTGTCCGCGCCCGGACGGGCGAACGCGCCGGCGACCCCGGCCTGGCCGGAGGCCAGCACGTTCACCAGGAAGCGGTCGGCGGAGACGAAGGCGTCGTGGCACGAGGCCGTCCGGGCCGGACACACCAGCACCAGCGTCGGGTCGAGCGACAGCGAGCTGAACGAACTGGCGGTGAATCCCCAGCGGCGTCCGCCGGGGTCCACCGTGGTGACGACGGTGACCGGGGTGGGTACCCGGGCCATGGCGCGGGCGAAGTCCGCGGGGTCGACGGTGGACAACGGTCCTCCTGGCTCTGGGAGTCGGGCCGGCGGCCCGGGAGGCCGGGCCGGCGGGTCGGGCGTCGGGAGGGGCGACTGCCGGGACCGGCGCACGACCCGCGGGGCAGCGGACGGGTGCGGCCCGGGGTCGGCGGGCTCAGTCGGCGGCACGCACCACCATGGCCGCGTTGAACCCGCCCCGGCCGCGGGCCAGGACCAGGGCCGTGCGCAGGCCCCCGGCCGGCCGGCGGACCTCGGTGACCAGGTCGACCGGGCAGTCCGCGGCGGGCGCGGCGACGTGCGCCGTCGGCGGGATCACCTGGTCGCGCAGCGCCAGCAGCGCCGCCGCCAGGTCCAGGGCGGCGCCACCGGCCGCGAGCCGGCCCGTCATGGTCTTGGGAGCGGTCACCGGCACCCGCCCCGGCCCGAAGACCGCTGCGACGGCCTCGGCCTCGGCCCGGTCGGCGTCCCGGCGGCCGGCCGCGTCGGCGAAGACCACGTCGACGTCGCCCGCCGCCAGCCCGGCCTCCGCCAGGGCCTGCTCGGCGGCGGCCCGCAGCCGCGGCGCGCCGCCCGAGCCCGGGGCGGGATCGAAGGTGGCGGCGTATCCCTGGACGGTGCCGTACACCCGGGCGCCGCGCGCCGCCGCGGCGACGGGGTCCTCCAGGACGAGCAGCGCGCCGCCCTCGCCGACCACGTGCCCGGACGCGTCCTCGGAGAATGGCAGGTACGCGCCGGCCGGATCGGTGGACCCGGTCAGCTCGCCGCCCGCCACGTGCGCCACCCAGCCCCAGGGACACAGCGCGGAGTCCACGCCGCCGGTGACCAGCAGCCGGAGTCCCTTACGCAGCTGCCTGCGGGCCTGCGCCACCGCGTCCAAGCCGCCGGCCTGCTCGGTGACCAGCACACCGCTGGGGCCGCGCAAGCCGTTCCGGATGGAGATCTGACCGGTGTTGACCGCGTAGAACCAGGCGAAGGACTGGTACGCGCTGACGAACCGGCCGCCCTTGCCCCACAGCGCCTCCAGCTCGCGCTGGCCGAACTCGAAGCCGCCCGCGGACCCGGCGGTGACCACGCCGGCCGCGTAGTCGGGCAGGGCGGACAGGTCGACGCCGGCGTCGGCGAGGGCCTCGTCGGCCGTGGCCAGCGCCAGCCGGGTCATGTGGTCGGTCTGCGGCAGCAGGCGGCTGGGAACGTGCTCCTCGGCGACGAAGTCCCGGATCTCGCCGGCCAGCTGCGCCGGGTAGCGCCGGGCATCGAAGCGGGTGACCGGTCGGATGCCGCTCTCACCGCGCAGCACCGCGGCCCACCACGCCGGGACGCCCAGACCGTTGGGCGCGGCGACGCCGATCCCGGTCACGGCGGGCGCGGTCCGGGCGGGGTCGCCGCCGGCGGGTCGGGCGGTCGGCTCGGTGACGGGGGCGGTCATGCGGCTTCTCCCAGACGCGGGCGGGTGAGGATCATCGCGCTCTGGAACCCGCCGAAGCCGCTGCCGACGCTCAGCACCGTGTCGGTGCGCTGCTGACGGGCGGTCAGTGGGGTGTAGTCCAGGTCGCAGGCGGGGTCGGGGTGGTGCAGGTTCGCGGTGGGCGGCACCGTGTCGTGCTCGATGGCCAGAGCGCTCGCGGCCACCTCCAGGGAGCCGATCGCGCCGAGCGAGTGCCCGATCATCGACTTGATGGAGCTGACCGGGACCCGGTGGGCGTGGTCGCCCAGGCCGCGCTTGAACGCGGCGGTCTCGTGCCGGTCGTTCTGCTTGGTCCCGGAACCGTGCGCGTTGACGTAGTCGACGGCGGTGGCGTCGACGCGGGCCTCGTCGAGCGCGACCCGGATCGCCTCGGCCATCTCGGCGCCGTCCGTGCGCAGACCGGTCATGTGGTAGGCGTTGCAGCGGCTGGCGAAGCCGGCGATCTCGGCGTAGACGTGCGCTCCGCGGCGGCGGGCGCTGTCCAGTTCCTCCAGCACCATGACGGCCGAGCCCTCGCCGAGCACGAAGCCGTTGCGGGAGGCGTCGAAGGGGCGGGAGGCGGTCTCCGGATCGTCGTTGCGCGGAGAGGTCGCCTTGATCGCGTCGAAGCAGGCCACCGTGATCGGAGAGATGGGCGCCTCGGTGGCGCCGGCGATCATCACGTCGGCGCTGCCCTCTCGGATCAGCTCGACGGCGTGCCCGATCGAGTCCAGGCCCGAGGTGCAGCCGGTGGACACCATCGACACCGGGCCCTGGGCGCCGGTGCGCCAAGCCACCTCGGCGGCCATGGAGCTGGGCACGAAGTAGTCGAACAGATGCGGTACGGCCAGGGTGTGGTCCACCTCCCAGGTGCTGCCCCCCTGGCTGACCGCGTTGTACTCGGTGTCCAGGCCCATCGTGCAGCCGACCGCGCTGCCGAGGGTGACGCCGGTGCGGGTGGGGTCGAGGCGCTCGATCTCCAGACCGCTGTCGCGGACCGCCTCGTCGGCGCTGACCAGGGCGAACTGGGCGGCGCGGTCGAGGCGTCCGGCGTCCGCGGCGGTGAAGCCGTGGAGCAGCGGGTCGAAGTCGGCCTCCGCGGCGATCCGGGAGCGGAACGGGGAGGCGTCGAAGAGGCTGATGGCGCGGGTCGCGGTCCTGCCCGCGGTGAGGAGGGACCAGAACTCCTTGGTGCCCACTCCCCCCGGAGCGACCACGCCTATCCCGGTGATGACGACGCGACGGCTCATTGGGTGTCCTTCACGAGTTAGTCCTCCAGTGCGCGGGGCGGCGGGTGCGCCGCCGCGCTTCATGGGTCCACGTCAGGTGATCGAGCTTCCGAGCCGGCGCTCGATGTCAGGACGAGGCCCGGTGGTGGCGCGGTGTCCGGCGGCGGTGTCGCGGCAGCGGTGCGTGCGACGCTCGCCGACGGTGCTGGAGGAGTGCTCGAGGGCCGGGAGGGGGCCGGGCCGCCGTGACCGGCGTCGAGGCCCCTTCGAGCCGCCGACGAACCTGGTGCCCGACGATCCCCGCCATGAAGATTCTCTTTGTGGCGGGTGGCACGTCGGGTGTCATCTTCTCCCTGGTGCCGCTGGCCCAGGCGGCCAGGAACGCCGGGCACGAAGTCGTCATGGCGGCTCCCGAGGACTGCATGCCCACCATCAACGGCGCGGGGGTCCCGGGGGCCCCGGTCACCTCGAAGACCATGAAGGACTTCCTGCACGATCGGCGGGGCGTCCTCCAGACGATCCCCGAGGACCTCCACGAGCGCTACCTCTTCAACGGGCGCTGCTTCGGCCGGTACGCGGCGGCCTGCCTGGACGGCCTGACCGCGCTGATCGACCGGTGGCGGCCGGACGTGGTGGTGGGCGGGGTGCTGGCGTTCGCCGGTCCGCTGGCCGCCGCGTACGCGGGGGTGCCCTACGTCAAGCACGCGGTGGACATGGGCGAGCCGCGCACCATCGACCTGGCGGCGGCGGCCGAACTCGGGCCCGAACTGGAGGCGCTCGGCCGCTACGAGATGCCCGGCGCCGACCTGTTCGTCGACACCTGCCCGCCGTCGCTGCGGCCGGCCGACGCCCCGCGGGCCCAGCTGATGCGCTACGTCCCGTACACGGCGCAGAGGCCGCTGGAGCCGTGGATGTTCGCGAAGGGGGACGCTCCCCGGGTTCTGGTCAGCGCGGGGAGCCGGGTCACCAAGGACTCCGACTTCGAGATCCTGTCGGGTCTGGTGGCGAAGGTGGCCGCGCTGGACGTGGAGCTGCTGGTCGCGGCTCCGGAGACGGTCGCGGCCGAGCTGGGTCCGCTGCCGGACAATGTGCGGGCCGGGTGGATCCCGCTGGACGTGGTCGCCCGCACCTGCGACCTGACGGTCAGTCACGCGGGGGGCAACACGGTCCTCGGCAGCATGGCCGCGGGCGTGCCGCAGGTGCTGATCCCGTACCTGCCCTACGTGGTGGGCTACACCGAGCGGCTGAGCGCGTTCGGGGCGGCCAGGATGGTCGACCCGCGCGAGGACTCGCCGGAGAACATCGCCGAGGCCTGCCGTGAGGTGCTGGAGGACGGCTCGTACCGGGAGCGGGCGCGCGCGGTGTCCGCGGAGATGGCCCGGCTGCCGCTGCCGGCCCAGGTGGTGAGCGCGGTGGAGGACCTGGTGGCGCCCTCGGCCTGATCCCCGTGCGCGGGCGGCCCGTCCCGCGGTGCCCCGGCCGGATCGTCGTCGATCCGGCCGGGGCCACGGGCGTGTTCAGCCGAGGCCGAGGCGGTGTGCCGCCTCGGTGAACGTGTGCGCGGTGTCCGGCAGGGCGTGCACAGCGTCCCGGTAGGCGGCCCGGGCGGCGGCCAGCCGGTCGCGTTCGGCCTCGTCGTACAGGACGCGTTCGAGGCCGGCCACCAGGGCGTTCTCGTCGAGTATCTCGGCGCGGAGCAGCGTCTCGGTGAACGGGTTGGCCTCCAGCAGCGGGCGCAGCACCTCGTTCCAGCGCAGGGGCCACATGTGGAAGTCCGGCAGCGGTCCCGGGTAGTCGGCCAGCCAGTCCCGCACCCGGTCGGTCGTGCCGCCCGCGAAGGCGCCGCCGAGCCGGTCGGCGTCCCGCGGGCCGTCGACCGGGTGGTTGTTGACGGCGAGCAGACCCGGTACGTCGGCCAGTACCGCTCGCTCCAGGGCGTAGCCCGGCAGGTGGAAGGCGAACACGGCGTCACCGGCTGCGAGCAGTCGGTGGTACTCGGCGGCCGTGCAGGCGGGGCGGTGGTGGACCCGGTCGGCGGGCAGGAGCTCGGCGAAGCCCTCGAACAGCGGGCCGGTCATCAGGAAGTGGGTGTCCCGCGGCAGCCGGCCGAGATACCCGGCGAGCAGGCGGGGCAGCCGGGCGGCGAGTTCCCGGGTGGGCGGGGCGGCGTGCACCTGCATCAACTGTTGCCAGGGCAGTGTGGGCACCATCAGCAGCCGCGCGCCGCCGGGCAGTCCGAGGCAGGCACGGGTCTCCCGCCGGGCGGCCGCGGTCAGCGGGGCGAGGGTCCGGTTCGCGCGGTAGGGCAGGCCGCGGCCCGAGGCGGTGACCTGCGGCCGGTTCATCGGCACCGGCAGCAGCTGCACCGGCATCCGCGTCAGGTTGTCGTCGACCTCCATGGTGGTGCCGAGGATCTCCACGCGCCGGCTCGTGTTCTCCAGGTCGTACAGGTCAAGGGGGATGACCGGCAGCCCGAGGTCCTCCACGAACCAGGGGTCGGTGCGGTAGCCGACCTTGAACGTCATCCAGTGCGCGAGGTAGTCGACGAGGACGACCGCGTCGGCGCGGAACTCCTTCACGACCCGGTGCACGACCTGGCGGACGTCCGCGCCGAGTTCCGGCTCCACCAGGGTGTGGGGGAGCCGGGCGGCGCGCAGCTGCTCCTCGTTGTAGGGGTTGACGACGAAGTGGCTCTCGACGCCGGCGTCGGCGAGCTGTTCGGCGAGGTCGAGGCCGATGGTGACCTCGTGCAGGGTCTTGGCCAGGGCGGCGAGGAAGACGAGGCGCATCCGGGACTCCTAACGGTGGGCCGCGACGGCCTTGCGCAGGGCCGCGCAGACCGTGCGCACGTCGTCGTCGGACAGGCCCGGGTGCAGCGGCAGGCAGAGCGTGCGTTCGGCGGCCCGGTCCGAGCCGGGCAGATCCGGGCCGCCCTCGCGGCGGTAGGCGGAGACCTTGTGCAGAGGGGCGTAGCGGAAGGTGGTGTAGATGTCGGCCGCCAGCAGTTCCCCCGCGATCTCGTCGCGGATACCGCCCTCGAACTGGACCCAGTAGAAGTAGTGCGTCGACTCGTGGCCGGCGGGCGGCGGCGGGGGTGTCAGCACGTCCTCGACCCCGGCCAGTTCGCGGTCGTACAGCTCGACGATCTCCCGGCGCCGGGCGACGAGGTCGGGCAGCCGGCGCAGCTGGACCCGGCCGATCGCCGCGGTCAGGTCGTTGCCGACGACGCGGCGGCCGATCTCCGGCACGTCCAGTTCCCACCATCGGCCGGAGACCCGGGCGTGCCCGAAACCGCTGGACTGGACGAGGCCGTGGTAGGCGAGGCGGCGGGCCCGGTCCGCTCGCGCCCGGTCGCGTACGTACAGCATGCCGCCGTCGCCGGTGACCAGTACCTTCATCGCGTCGAAGCTCCACATGGCCAGGTCGCCGAAGCTGCCGGCGGCCCGGCCGCGGACCCGGGAGCCGACCGAGCAGGCCGCGTCCTCCACCAGCGGGACGCCCCGCTCGCGGCAGAGCTCGGCGATGGCCTCGATGTCGCCCGGGCAACCGCCGTAGTGCAGCACGACGACGGCCCTGGTGCGCTCGGACAGTGCGGCCTCGACGTGCGCGGCGGCCGGGTTGAGGGTGCGGGGGTCGGCATCGCAGAAGACCGGGCGGGCGCCCGCGGCCAGCACGGCGTTGGCGGCGGCCAGGAAGCTCAGCGAGGGCATGACGACCTCGTCGCCCTCCCGCAGGTCGAGGCACTCCAGGGCCAGGAAGAGCCCCGCAGTACCGGAGTTGAGGAAGATCATGTGTTCGGGGTCCACCCCGACGTGGGCGGCGAACTCCGCCTCGAAGGCTGTGGTGCGCGGCCCGTGGCCGAGCCACTTGTCGGCGAACACCTCGGCGACGGCGGCCAGTTCCTCGTCGCCTGTCTGGGGCTGGAAGAGATGAATCACGGGGTCCCCTCTGTTGCGGACGGATGTCCGCAGGGTCGGCCGGGGACCTTGACGCGGCTTCGAGAGCCGGTGGAACGCCCGCCGTGTGGAGGCGGCCTCCACCGGCCTTCGAGAGCGGCTGCCCAGCGTGGTGCCCGACGGATTGTCGTTGGAACGAGGTGCCGGGAACATGACCACGTACGAATCCAAGACGGCCGACGAGGTCGGCGAGTACTTCGACGACCGCAGCTGGCTCTTCGGCCTGAGCGGCTTCAACCTGCACATCGGGTACTTCGATGACGAGAAGCCGGGGACCGACCCCAAGGAACGCCACACCGAGGTGATGATCGAGGCCGCCGAACTGGGCGAGGGCGACCGTCTGCTCGACGTGGGCTGCGGGTTCGGCCGACCGGCCATCGCGGCCGCGAAGGCGACGGGGGCCCGGGTCGTCGGCATCAACGTCAGTGCCGAGCAGGTCGGGCAGGGCGAACGGCTGGCCGCCGAGGCCGGGGTGGCGGGGCAGGTCGTCTTCGCGCAGGCCGACGGCATGGCGCTGCCCTACCCGGACCGCTCCTTCGACGCGGTCTGGGCGTCCGAGGCCATCATGTACATGTCCGATCGACCGAAGGCGCTCCGCGAGATCGAGCGGGTCCTCGTGCCCGGCGGCCGGTTCGTGCTGTCGGACTACGCCGAGCGCACCGGTCTGACACCCGAGCAGCGCGTCGCGCTGAAGGAGGGCTTCACCGTCGAGGCGCTGCCCACCATTGAGGGCTACCGCGAACTGCTCCTGGGCGCGGGACTGGAGATCTCCCGGTTCGAGGACGCCACCGCGCACCTGCACCGCTCCGCCGCCCGCATCCCCGAGGTGCTGGACGAGAAGTACGCCTACATCGCGGAGCGCGGCGGCAAGGAGTTCGCCGACGAGTTCAAGGCCATGCTGTCCAAGGTCGGCGTGCTGGAGGGCGAGGTCCTCGGCTATGTCATCGCGGTCGGACGCAAGGCGCGGGAGCCGCGGGCGTGAGCACCGACGTCGACACCCGGCGCCCGTCCCGGCTGCCCACGCTGACCGGGATGCGGTTCGCGGCCTCCCTGATGGTGTTCGTCTGCCACGCGTTCACCTACGGCGTCTTCACCGACAAGGAGCTGGAGGGGAGCCTGATCGACTACGTCTCCAAACTGGGCTTCGTCGGGGTCGGGTTCTTCTTCGTCCTCAGCGGGTTCGTGCTGACCTGGTCGGCACGCGACACCGACCGGCCGACCGCCTTCTGGCGCCGCCGGCTAGCGAAGATCTTCCCCAACCACCTGGTCACCTGGGCGCTCGGGCTGGTGCTCATGGTGTGGCTCGGCGGCTCCGCGGCCACCGTCGGCAACACCGTCCCGTCCTTCTTCCTGGTCCAGGCATGGTTCCCGGTCGAGGACGTCTTCTTCGGCACCAACGGGCCGAGCTGGTCCCTCGCCGCCGAGTTGCTGTTCTACCTCTCCTTCCCGTGGCTGGCGCGCCGGGTGCGGGCCATCCCGGAGCGCATGCTGTGGCTGTGCGCCGGACTGCTGGTCGCGGGCACGGTCCTGGTGGCGCTCGCCTCGCAACTGCTGCCCACCGAACCGGACATGCCGTACTACCCGATCTCCTGGTACCAGTACTGGTTCGTGTACTGCCTGCCGGTCAGCCGGCTGCTGGAGTTCTCGCTCGGCATCGTGATGGCCCGCATCGTGCTGACCGGCCGCTGGATCCCGCTGGGGCTGGGCCCGGCGCTGCTCACCCTGATCCCGGGCTACGCGCTGACCGTATGGCTGCCCGGCGCCTACGGCGTCGTCGCGCCCACCGTCGTCCCGCTGGCGCTCATCGTGGCCGCCGGGGCCACCGCCGACGTCCAGGGCCGCCGGTCGTCCTTCCGCACCCGCGCCGCGGTCCTCCTGGGCGAGCTGTCCTTCGCCTTCTACATGGTCCACATGCTGGTCATGTGGTACGGCCCGATGGGCCGGGTGCCCGGTCGCACCTGGGACACCCTGCCCGCGCTCGGCGTGATCGTCCTGGACTTCGCCCTCACCCTGCTGGCCGCCTGGCTCCTGTACCGCGCGGTCGAGGTGCCGGCGGTACGCCGCCTGTCCGGTGCGCGCGGGCGGGGCGGCTCACCGCCGCCCGCGCATCCGGGGCGGCGGGACGGGGCGGCCTCGACCCCCGTGGCGGGGTGACGCCGTATGGACCTCGGTCTGAGACACCGCACCGTCCTCGTCACCGGCGCGTCCGGCGGCATGGGCCGGGAGATCGCGGCGGCCTTCGGCGCGGAGGGCGCCGACGTGCTGGTCGGATACCGCTCCCGGCCCGAGGACGCCGCGAGCACCGCGCGCCTGGTCGAGAAGGCCGGCGGCCGGGCCCGCACCGCTCCGTACGACCTGGGCGACCCCGCCACCGCCCGCACCTTCACCGAGGCAGCGCTCGACTGGACCGGCCGCGCCGACGTCCTGGTCAACAACGCGCTGCGTCCCTTCGGCTTCCGACCACCGGGGGACCGGTTCGAGGAGGTCGGCGACGACTGGCAGGGCAAGCTGCGCGACAACATCGAGGGTGCCGTCGAGCTGACCCGGCGGGTCGCCCCATCGATGCGGCGCAGTGGCTGGGGACGGATCGTGCACCTGTCGTCGAGCCTGGTCACCGAAGGGGTGCTGGAGACCGACGGGGGCCGGATCGGTTCCGAGTACTACGCGGCCGCCAAGGCGGCGCTGCACGGCTTCTCCCGCAGTACGGCCTTCAGCCTCGGCCGAGACGGGGACATCCTGTCCAACGTCGTCGTCCCGGGCCTGACCCGCACCTTCCGCAACGAGGAGCGCATCGCCACCGGGTTCGGCGTGGCGGACCGCTACGCGGCCAGGAGTCCGCTGAACCGGTTGCTGGAGGCGACCGAGGTGGCCCGGGTGGTGGTGTTCCTTGCCTCGGCGGCCAACACCGCCGTCACCGGGCAGAGCGTCGCGGTCACCGCCGGCGCCTGACTGCCTCAGGACGGCGCGGAGGGCGGCACCCACGGGGGTGCCGCCCTCCGCGCTGCCGCGGGCCCGCCGTCACCAGGACAGGCCGCCGTTGATCTCCAGCACGTGCCCGTTGACGTACGAGCCGGTGGCGGAGGCCAGGTAGACGGCGGCGTCCCCGACCTCCTCGCCCGAGCCCATCCGGCCCAGCGCGACCTTCGGGGCGTACTGGCTCCAGACGGCCTCGTTGGCCGCCAGCAGCTTGCCCATCCCCTCGTCGATGAAGCCGGGGGAGAGGCAGTTGACGGTGATGCCCCGGGGTGCCAGTTCCAGTGCGACCACGCGCGTGAACATCTCCGTCGCGGCCTTCGTCGAGCAGTACGAGGCCGCCCCGCGGGTGGGACGGCTGCCCAGTGCCGAGGAGAGCGTGATGATCCGCCCGTCCCCACTCTTCTCCAGATGGGGCACGGCCTCCTTCACACAGTGGAAGAGCCCGTTGAGGTTGGTGTCCAGCGCGTCCGACCAGTCCTCGAACGCGAGGCCCGCCACCGGTCCCGGCCGGCTCAGTCCCGCGTTGGCGACCATGATGTCCACCCCGCCGAACCGGTCCGCCGCCACACCGAGCAACGACCGCACCGATGCCGCGTCCCGGACGTCCGCCTGCGCGAAGACAGCCCGCTCCCCAAGGTGAGCGAGGGCCTCGGCCGCCCCCGCGGCGCCCCGCGCGGCGACCACCACCCGGGCGCCCTCGGCGACGAACGCCTCGGTGATCTTCAGTCCGAGTCCCCTGGCGCCGCCGGTCACCACGGCCACCTTGTCCTTGAGCCTCACCATTGCCTCCCTCGTGTGGACGGTCCTGGGGCGGCACCCTGCCGCGAAGGCGTCGCAGGCCGCTGGAGACCGGGTGGAACAGTGCATTTCGAGCCGGTCTCCAGAGGGCGTCCCTAGCTTTCACCGGGCTGCCGCAGCGGCAGCCAGATCCGAGGAGACAGCCTGATGAGCAAGACCACCACCCGCCGGGCGACGGCCGTCGGCGCCCTGGCCCTGGCCGGTGTCCTGGCCGCGTCCGGCAGCGCCGTCGCCGCGCCCGCCACCGTCCCGTTCCTGTGCCGCGTGCCGGAGAACGGCGTGTGGAGTGAGTACGGCAGCAGCCGCCTGTTCGACGTCACGGCGCCCGCGACCGTCTCGCCGCACCAGCGGTTCACGGTGAAGTACGCCCAGGGCCCCTACACCCTGAACGCCACCTACCAGAAGGAGGTCCGGGACATCGCCGTCAGGATCAACCAGCCGGCCGGCGCGCGCCTGGTGAGCCTGAAGCTGACCGACGGCAGCAACCTCGGCGACTCCAGCCGGTCCGTCGTCGCCGCCGACGGCCAGCTCACGCTGCGGGCCGGCGGTCCGTTCTACGGCGGCCAGACCTTCGAACTCCCGGTCGTCGAGGCCGTCTACACCGCTCCCGCGTCCGGCACCCTGGTGACCTCGGCCGGCGGCACCGGCTTCGACGCCCCGGGCCTGTCGATGCGGCGCCTGGACACCACCGTCAACGATTTCACCCCGGTCCAGTGCTATCCGGATCCGGCCACTTCGGTGCAGCTGTCCAGCACCACCGTGCAGTGACGTGTGCGGCCGCCGGCCGCGCACACGTGTGCGACGACGCCGGGTGGGAAGGGGGCCGAGCCCCTTCCCACCCGGCGTCGAGCCGTTCTCGACCGTGTCTCGCGCCACCCCGGGCACGGTGGGCGGGCGCGCGAGGGGCCGACCGGGTCCCCAGAACGGCGCTTGACCTCAAGCGCACTTGAGTTTCTAGGTTCTTCAGTGGGCCCCGCCACGGGCCTGCGACCGCAAAGACGTTGCTACAAAGGGGTGTTGAACATGAAGGCTGCTGCTTTCCACGCGTTCGGAGGGCCTGACGTCCTGGAGCTGATGGAGGTTCCGGCTCCCGAAGCGGGCCCGGGCGAGGTGCGGGTGCGGGTGAAGGCGGCCGGCTCACAGCCCACCGACTGCGCGGTGCGTTCCGGCTGGAACCCGCCCGGGTTCACCATCACCTTCCCGCACATCACCGGCGGCGACTTCGCCGGCGTGGTGGACCAGGTCGGCGAGGGCGTCACCGACTTCTCCGTCGGCGACGAGGTGCTGGGCTACCGCACCCAGCTCACCTACGCCGAGTACGTGGTCGCCCCCGCCGACCAGATCGTGGCCAAGCCCGCCGCGCTCTCCTGGGAGGTGGCCGGCAGCCTCTCCGCCTCCGGGCAGACCGCGCACACGGCGATCGAGCTCCTCCGGGTCGGCGAGGGCGAGACCGTCCTCGTCAACGGCGCCGCCGGCGGCGTCGGCACCATCGCGGTGCAGCTCGCTGTGTTGCGCGGCGCCAAGGTGATCGCCACCGCGCGCGAGGAGAACCACGCGTACCTGCGCGAACTGGGCGCGATCCCGGTCGCCTACGGCGAAGGTCTGATCGACCGGGTGCGCGAGGCGGCGCCCGAAGGCGTGCACGCCGCCCTGGACACCGCGAGCGCCGACGGCCTGCGCGTGGCGGCCGAACTGGTCAAGGACAAGGACCGGGTGGGCACCATCTTCGCCTTCGACGTCTACCAGGAGCTGGGTGTGCGCTGGATCGGCAGCCGGCGCTCCGCCGCCCGGCTCGCCGAACTGGCCGCGCTGGTCGCCGAGGGCAAGGTCAAGGTCCACGTCCGCACGACCTTCCCCCTGGCCCGGGCGGCGGACGCGCACCGCGAACTGGAGACCGGTCACGGCCGCGGAAAGATCGTTCTGCTGGTCGCCTGACACACCGCCGGGCGGTCCCGGGGCACCGCTCCGGGACCGCCCCGCGCCACCCGACCGCCTCCCGTCCGTCCTTTCACCGAAACGAGGAACCCCCCATGTCCCAGGCACCGTTGAAGATCGGCGTGCTCATCGGCAGTGTGCGCACCGGCCGGTTCGCCGACAAGGTCTCGCAGTGGTTCATCTCCGAGATCGACCAGCGCGACGACATGGAGACGCACGTCATCGACCTGTCCGAGCCCGCCCTCGTCGAGGAGCTGAAGCTCACCCTCGACCCGTCCGGCGCCCCGCAGGGCGCCCCCGGTCTGGCCGAGCGCATCGGCGGGCTCGACGGCTTCGTCGTCGTCACGCCCGAGTACAACCACGGCTACCCGGCCTCCCTGAAGCTGGCCATCGACTACGTCTACAGCGAATGGCGGGCCAAGCCGGTCGGCTTCGTCTCCTACGGCGGCATGGCCGGCGGCCAGCGGGCCGTGGAGCAGCTGCGCCAGGTCTTCGCCGAGCTGCACGCGGTCACCCTGCGCGACACCGTCAGCTTCGCCATGGCGTGGGAGAAGTTCGACGACAACGGCCGCCCGCTCGACGAGGGCGGCTGCGCCAAGGCCGCCGCCGTCCTGCTGGGCCAGCTCGACTGGTGGGGCCGGACCCTGCGCGAAGGCCGCGCCGCACGCCCGTACGAGGGCTGACCCATGAGTGCGGAGCGGGTGGCCGCGGAGACACCGGGCACACCGGAGTTCCGGGCCGTACGGGTGGTCATCATCGGGCTGATGCTGGGCCTGATGCTGTCCTCGCTCGACTTCGTCATCGTCGCCGCGTCGATGCGGACGATCGCCGACCAACTGCACGGTCAGACCCTTCAGGCGTGGGCGACCACGGCCTACATGGTCACCTCCACGATCGCGACCCCGCTGTTCGGCAAGCTGTCCGACCTGTACGGCCGCAAGAAGCTGTACCTGCTGGCCATCGGCGTCTTCCTGACCGGTTCGCTGCTGTGCGGCCTGGCCGGGTCGATGTACCAGCTCGCCGCCTTCCGGGCGGTGCAGGGCGTCGGCGGCGGCGGGCTGACCGCCCTCGCCTTCGCCATCATGGGCGACGTCCTCACGCCCGAGCTCCGGGCCCGCTACCAGATCTGGTTCTCCGCCGTGTCGGCCGTCGCCGGCGTGGCGGGGGCGCCGATCGGCGGGCTGTTCGCGGGCGCGGACACGCTGCTGTGGATCGACGGCTGGCGCTGGGCGTTCCTGATCAACCTCCCCATCGGGATCGCCGCCCTGCTGGTGGTGCAGATCAAGTTCACGATGCCCGGCAAACGCCGCGCGCAGCGCATCGACTACGTCGGGGCGTCGTGGCTGATCGTCTGCCTCGGCCCGTGGCTGGTCGTCTCCGAGCAGGGCAGGCACTGGGGCTGGGGTTCGCCCCTCACCCTGTCGCTGCTCGCGATCGGTTCGGTCGGCCTGGTGCTCTTCCTGATCACCGAGCGGCGGATGGCGGACGCGGCCGTGATCCCGCTCAGATTGTTCCGCAACCGCATGTTCGCCGTGATCAACAGTGCCAACGTCATCGTCGGCGTCGGGGTGTTCGGCTCGCTGATCTTCCTTCCGCTCTACCTCCAGCTGGTCAAGGGGCAGACGCCCGGCGAGGCGGGGCTGATGCTGATCCTGCAGACGCTCGGCGTGCTCACCACCAGCCGGGGCCTGAGCAAGGTCATCAACCGATCGGGCCGCTACCGGGACTTCCTGGTGCTCGGCATGGGAGTGGTCGCCGGCACGCTGTTCGTGTTCGCCTCGCTCGACCAGCACTCCTCACTCTGGCTGGTCGGGCTGCTGATCTACGTGCTCGGCGCGGGAGTCGGCATCTGTTTCCCGGTCACCCTGCTGGCCCTCCAGAACACCTCGGCGAAGGAGGACATGGGCGTCTCCAGCGCCGCCTTCTCGTTCTTCCGCGGCATCGGCGGCGCCGCCGGCACGGCGCTGTTCCTGGCGATGATGTTCTCGATGGCGGGCAGCAGGATCGCCCAGTCGGTGCGGCAGGCAGGCCGGGACGCCGGATTCCGGGCGGCGATGGGGGATCCGGCGGTGGTGGCGCACCCGGCCAACGGGCCCATCGTGGACATCGTGCGGGGCAGCGGCGAGCTCAGTCTCGACGACACCTCCTTCCTGCTCACCGCCGACCCGCGGCTCGCCGGCCCGGTGGTGGAAGGCATCGCCCAGGCGATGAGCACGGTCTTCCTGGTCGGCGGCTGCGTGATGCTCATCGGCTTCGCGCTGGCCTTCCTGCTTCCCGGGCGGGCCAAGGACCTCGCGGCCCCGGAGACGAGCGTCCCGGAGCCCGAGCAGGCGGCATCCTGAGCGCCGCGACCCGGCCGACGCGGGAGAACAGGGCGGGGCCCGGCGGACGTACGGTCCGCCGGGCCCCGCCCCGCGCGGTGGCCGCGCTCAGCCCGCGGGCGCCGGCGCAGGACGCGGAGTGACCCGGCGCAGCTCCAGGAAGGCGTCCTCGGCGACCAGCGCGGAGAAGGCGTCCCACAGGACGCCCGCCCGCTCACCGGCCGGGGCCGAGCGCAGGACCGGGCCGAAGACGCCGACCCCGCCGCCCACCGAGATCACCGGCACCCCGATGACCTCCAGTTCCCTCCCGTCCCGCGGAACGGAGTCGTGGGCCGCCCGCAGGTCGTCGTCCCACCGGGGGGACTCCATGGCAGCGGCGAGCTCCGCCGGCAGCGCGCACTCGGCCAGCGCCTCGCCGACCACTGTCCGGGCCCGCTCCAGCAACGTGGCCTGCACCTCGCGCTTCTCCCGGTGCGACAGCCCCCGCACCCGCTCGTGCAGCCCGTCGTACAGACCGCCCGGCTCGTGGAAGCGACGCGCCACCGCCTCGTACAGCGGGCCCACCGCCCCCGGCTCGCGCGCGGCCGCGGCGGCGAGCACCCGCACCGGGCCGGGTGCCAGCTCGCGGAACCGGGCGTGTTCCTCGTCGGAGGCCGCGGGGCCCTGGAAGTAGCCGAGGCCGGTGGGGCGCACCGACACCTTCAGCGGGCGCACCGAGGCCGCCGCACGCAGCCACTTGCAGGTGATCCACGTCCAGGCGCACACCGGATCGACCCAGAGGGTCACCTCCTGCTCGTCCGCGCCGCCGTGTGTGCGGTTGGTCATCGTGCCCTCCATGCGCTCGGTGCTCCCCGGCTCGACTGCCGTTGGCCGCCACCCCAGCACACTCCGCGGGAGCCCCGCACGAGAACGGCTCGAGCGGGGCTCCGGTCGGGAGCGAGGAGTTCACACAGTCGTGGGCAGCGCCAGGCCGCCGTACCGGGGGCCGGCCAGCGAGCCCGCCCGCTCCTGCGGACCGGCGTCCCGCAGCGACCGGGCGATTTCCATGACGTACTGGCCGTAGCCCGAACCGCCCAGCCGCTCACCCAGCCGGAAGCACTGCTCGGCGTCGATGAAGCCCATGCGCAGGGCTACTTCCTCGATGCAGGCGATCCGCAGGCCCTGGCGGTGCTCCAGCGTCTGGATGTACTGCCCGGCGTCCAGCAGCGAGTCGTGCGTGCCCGTGTCCAGCCAGGTGAATCCTCGTCCGAGGTCCACCAGCCGGGCCTTGTCCCGGGCGAGATACTCCTTGTTGACGTCGGTGATCTCCAGTTCGCCGCGGGCCGAGGGGCGCAGACCCCGGGCGATGCCGATCACGTCGTTGTCGTAGAAGTACAGGCCGGTGATGGCCCGGTTGGAGCGGGGCCGGGCGGGCTTCTCCTCGATGGAGAGCAGCCGGCCCTCCTCGTCGGCCTCACCGACCCCGTACCGCTCCGGGTCGCGCACGGGGTACCCGAACAGCAGGGCGCCGTCGGTGTGCGGAGTGTGCTCCTGGAGCAGCAGGGAGAAGCCGGGCCCGTGGAAGATGTTGTCGCCCAGCACCAGCGCCACGGAGCCGTCGCCGATGTGGTCGGCTCCGATGGTGAAGGCCTCGGCGAGCCCACCGGGCCGGGCCTGCTCGGCGTAGGAGAGGCCGATGCCGAGGGAGCTCCCGTCGCCCAGCACCTTGCGGAACTGCGGCAGGTCCCGGGGCGAGGAGATGACGAGGATGTCCCGGATCCCGGCCAGCATCAGCACCGACAGCGGGTAGTACACCATCGGCTTGTCATACACGGGCAGCAGCTGCTTGGACACCGCCAGGGTGATGGGGTGCAGCCGTGTGCCGTTGCCTCCCGCCAGGATGATTCCCTTCACTGACTCCTCACCTCACCTGTCTGTAGGCGCGGGGTCGCCGCACGACGCCCCCCCTCGGACCCGAGCGTGCGGGGCCCCGGTCGAACCCGGGTCGAGAGCCGCCGGGAACCGCCGCCGGACCGTCCCCGGCGGCGACCGTCGAGCCGTGCTCCATCGCACCTGGATCGGGCACGGTCACGGTGGCGTCGTCGTCGCCGCCCACCGGGCAAGGCGTCCCGAGGAACGAGGGAGTGGTCCACGATGCCGAGCCGGCCGAGGTCCGACACGGACCTGGTCTCCACGGCGAGGGAGACGGCCGTCCTGGCCGCTCGTCACGCCGAACAAGCCGACACCCGGCGCCGCCTGCCCGCGGAGGTCGCCGACGCCGTCGTCGGCGCCGGTTTCGCCCGGCACTTCGTGCCCGCCCGGCACGGCGGCGCCGCCGGCACCGCCACCGACCTGCTGCACGCCGTCGCCGCCCTCGCCGAGGGCTGCACCTCCGCCGCCTGGTGCGGCTCGGTGATCGCGGGCGCCGCCCGGATGGGCGCCTACCTGCCCGAGCGGGGACAGGAGGAGCTGTGGGCCGCCGGCCCAGACACCGCGGTGGTAGGCGCGCTCGTACCGCGGGGCACGGCGACCCCGGTGGCCGGCGGCTGGCGGGTGGCCGGTGAATGGGCCAGCACCAGCGCGGTCGACTTCTCCGACTGGGCCCTGGTGTGCGCGCTGGTGCCGCGGGACGGCGCGCAGGTCCCCTGGTTCCTCGCACTGCCGCGGACCGACTACCGAGTGGTGGACACCTGGCACCCCGTCGGCATGCGCGGCACCGGCAGCAACACCCTCGTCGTCGACAACGTCCTCGTCCCCGCACACCGCGGCTTCTGTCGCGACGCCATGCTCCAGGGCCGCAGCGTCGGCTCCGACGCCCGCTGCCACACCGCCCCGCTGCGGCTGCTCAGCGGTCTGCTCTTCGGCGCGCCCGCGCTCGGCTCGGCCCGTGCGGCCCTGCACGCGTGGGCCGGGCACCAGGCGTTCGGCGCCGCCACCGCCGACCCGCGCCGGGCCGGTCAGCTGGCCCGCGCCGCCATCGCCACCGACGCGGCCACCCTGCTCCTCGAACGCGCCGCCCGGGTGGCGGACGCGCCCGGGGCGTCGGCGGTCGAGCAGCTGCGCAACCCCGCGGACTGCGCCTACGCCGTCGAACGGCTGGTGGACGTCGTGGAGGGCCTGCTGCGCACCGCGGGAGGCCCGGCCCGGTCGACGGGGCACCCCCTCCAGCGGATCTGGCGCGACGTCCATGGCCTGGCCGGCCACGTGGCCCTGCGCTTCGACCCGGCCGGCGACGGCTACGGGGCCCGGCTGCTGGCCGACGCCGCTCTGCCGGCCCACCCGTGAACCCGGCCGGCCATCCCCCGCCGGGCGACCGGCGCCCGTCCCGAAAGGCAGACTCCATGAGTGACACCGCCCTCACCCGAGCGGCCGCGGAGCCCTTCGTCTCCGCCGACCTGTACGCACAGGTCCAGCAGTTCTACGCCCGCCAGATGGGCCTGATCGACGACGGCCGTCCCGTCGAGTGGGCCGGGACGTTCACCGAGGACGCCACCTTCCAGGAGGCCAGCAGGCTGGACGCGCCGCTCGAGGGCCGCGCCGCGATCCGCGAGTCGGCCGTCGCGCGGCAGGGCCGGCTGGACGCCGACAAGACCGACTTCCGGCACTGGCTGTCCATGCTCGACGTGCGCCCGCAGCCGGACGGCTCCCTGCGCACCCGCACCTACGCGCTGGCCATGCGCACCCGGCGAGGCGGCCCCCTCGAGATCTTCGCGAGCGTCCTGTGCCACGACCACCTCGTGCCGGCGGACGGCGGGGGCTGGCAGGTCCGCGAGCGTGACCTGTACCACGACGGCTCCGGCCGCGACTGAGGAGTTCCCATGAAATTCGGCATCGTCTTCTTTCCCACCGTGGGCCCCACCGACAAGTCCGGGCGTCAGTACTTCGACGAGGCGCTCCGACTGGTCGACCTGGCCGAGGAACTCGGGTTCGACCACGTCAAGATGGTCGAGCACTACTTCTTCCCCTACGGCGGTTACAGCCCCGACCCGGTGACCTTCCTGGCGGCGGCGGCCGGCCGTACCAAGCGGGTCCGGCTGGGCACCAGCGCGACCATCCCGGCCTTCCAGCACCCGGTGAAGCTGGCCGGCAAGCTCGCCATGCTCGACAACATCTCCGGCGGCCGGGTCGACGCGGCCTTCGGCCGGGCCTTCCTGCCCGACGAGTTCAAGGCCTTCGGCATCCCCATCGACGAGTCCAAGGACCGATTCCTGGAGGGCGTCGAGGCGATCAAGCGGCTGTGGTCCGAGGAGGACGTGGTCTTCGAGGGCCGCTTCCACCGGTTCGGACCGGTCACCCTGCTGCCGCGCCCGGTGCAGGAGCCGCACCCGCCGGTGTTCGTGACCACCGCGCGCAGCGCAGAGTCGTGCGCGGAAGCCGGCCGTGCCGGCCATCACCTGCAGTCCGTGCCCAACGTGATGTCCACCGAGGAGTTGCAGAACCGGCTGGCGGTCTACCGCGCCGAGTGGGCCGACTCCGGCCGCACCCCCGGCACCGAGCGGATCCACTTCAGCTACCCGTGCGTGGTGGCCGAGGACGGAGAGACGGCCCGGAGCAAGGGCCGCCACGACGACGACCGCAACACCGCCGCGATCCGCGACGCGGTCGCCGCCTGGGCCGACACCCGCTCCGACGCCTATCCGGGCTACGAGAACCTGGTCAAGGCCACCCAGAGCTCGCACTTCGACTCAAAGCTGGAGCAGAAGAAGCTGCTCATCGGCTCGCCGGAGCAGGTACGGGCCCAATTGGAGCAGATCGGCGAGTGGTTCGGCGACGACATCACCATCAGCCTGGGAGTGCACTCCGGCCACCTGCCGTTCGAGGTCGCCGCCACCACGATGAGACTGATGGCCGAGCGGGTCATCCCGAAGCTGAAGGAGGGCCGGGCGTGAGCGGGACCGGCACGCGGACCGCGGGGACGGGCGCCGCCGGGCCCCGCACGGTCACCGTCATCGGCCCCGGCACCATCGGACTGGGCTGGATCGCCCTGTTCCTCGGCCACGGCCTGCGGGTGCGGGTCAACAGCCGGCGAGCCGACGCGCCGCGCATCGTCGCCGAGGCACTCGACCTGTTCACGCCCTATCTGCCCGAGGGCACCGCCGACCCGGCGGGCTTCGCCGACCGGCTGGAGTTCGAGCCGGACGTCGAGCGCGCGGTCGCCGACGCCGACGTCGTCGTGGAGAACGCGCCGGAGAACCTCGCACTCAAGCAGGAGCTGTTCGAGCTGATCGGCAAGGCCGCGCCGGTCCGGACACTGATCCTGTCGTCCACCTCCACGCTCAACCCCGACGACATGGGCGCGCGGATGGCCGACTCCTCCCGTCTGGTGGTCGGTCATCCTTTCAACCCGCCCCACGTGGTGCCGCTGGTGGAGGTGGTGGCGGGCGGACGCACCTCCCCCGACGCGGTCCGCGAGGCCGTGGAGTTCTTCGAGTCCGTCGGCCGCGTGCCCGTCGTGCTGCGCAAGCCGGTCCTGGCCTTCGCCGCCAATCGGCTCCAGTCCGCGCTGCTGCGCGAGTCGGTACACCTGGTACGCGAGGGCGTGGTGAGCCTGGAGGAGCTTGACCGGGTGGTGACCCACTCCATCGGTCTGCGCTGGGCCACCGTCGGTCCGTTCCTCGCCTTCCACCTCGGCGGCGGCCACGGCGGCCTGCGCAAGTGGCTGGGCACCCTGGGGTCGGGGCTGGAGCGCGGCTGGGAGGAACTGGGCCGCCCCGCCATGGACGAGGCCACCGTCACCTCCCTCATCGAACAGGCGGAGGCCGCGTACGGGACCCGCAGTTACGAGGAGTGGGTCCGGGTGCGCGACGCCAGGCAGACCGCGATCCTGCGCTCCCTCGCCGCGGTCGACGGCGACGAGTCGTAGCGGGCGCCCCACGGCGGCGGCCCGGCGGGAGCGAGTCCCGCCGGGCCGCCGCCGGATCGGCTCAGGCCGACTTCGCGGCCACGAGGTCACGGCGCGCGGGACGCGACGGGTGCCACGGGGTGCCGTCGGCGGGCTCCGGGTTCAGGATGCGCAACTGGAGCCGCTTCAGCTCCAGCGAGGGCTCCAGACCCAGCTCGTCCGCGAGCAGCCGGCGCACGTTCTGGTAGGCCTGGAGTGCCTCGGCGCGGCGGCCGGTGGCCCCGAGGGCGGCGATGAGCCGGCTGTGGAACCACTCGTTGAGCGGGTGCTCGCTGACCAGCCGGCGCAGTTCCGGGATGGACTCCCGGTGCTGGCCCAGCCGGTCCTTGGCCTCGATCCGGATCTCGTAGGCCCTGATGCGCAGTTCCTCCAGGTGCGCGATGTGTCCGGTGAGCACGTCGCCCGCGGGGAAGTTGGCCAGCGCCGGGCCGCGCCACAGGTCCAGCGCCTCACCGACCGTGCCCAGCGCCAGGGCGGGTTCGTCGTCCGCGAGTTCCCTGCGGGCCTCGTTGACCAGCCGCTCGAAGACCTGGACGTCGACCTCCCCGTCGGCCACCTGGATCGCGTACCCGGGCGGTGAGGTGACGATCAGGGAACGGTCGGGGTCGGTCAGGCGTTCGTTCGCGAACATGCGGCGGGCGTGGTAGACGTACGTCTGGAGGGTGGTGACGGCGCTGCGTGGCGGCCGTTGCCCCCACAGCTCCTGGATGAGGGACTCGGCCGTGATGATCTCGTTCGGCCGGGTGAGCAGCAGCGCCAGCGTCTGGCAGACCTTCGGGGTACCGGGGCGGTAGATCCTGCCGTCGTCGGTCACTATCTCGAAGGGGCCGATGAGATTGAATCGCACGGGAATTGCTCCTCATCAGAAAAGGGAAAGCGCCGAAGGCGGTGTGTCCGTGGCGCGTTTCTGAATGGGTCAGTGGTACGTGCTCGGGATGTATTCGAGTGTCCGCCGAGCGGATGCCGGGCACAACCATCCAACTGTCAGGTGGATGTCAACTTCCGTCAGGGATTCGCGGCGGCGCGGACGGTTCCGCTTCCGGTTCCGGGGCGCGCGCCGTGCCCGGCAGACCGCCGCGCCGCCGGGCGGCCGCCGGTGCGACCACCGCCGCCAGCGTGCACAGCACCCCGGCCCCCACCATCGCCCAGCGGACCCCGTACGCCCCGGCGACCGCACCGGTGAGCAGCGCGCCGACCGGCGTGGTGCCCTGGAACAGCAGTGTGTACAGGGCCATCACCCGGCCCCGGAAGGCCGGATCGGTACCCAGCTGGATGTGGTGGTTGGCGGCCTGGGCGAAGTACACGGAGGCGAATCCCATGGCGCACAGCAGCGCCAGCGCGGTGGGGAAGCCGGGGGCGAGGCCGGCCAGTGCCTGGAACACCCCGAGGGCCAGCGCGGCTCCCGTCACCAGGCGCAGCGGGGGCCGGCCGCGGCGGGCGGTGGTGGCGAACGCGGCCAGCAGGGAGCCGGCCGCGAACGCGGCGGTGAGCAGCCCGAAGGCCGCGGCGTCGGTGTCGAAGACGGTCCGGGCCAGCAGCGGCAGGGTGAGCTGGAAGTTGTAGCCGATCATGCCGGTCACCGCGACGAGGGCCATCGGCGGCAGCAGATCCCGGCGGTCCAGCAGATGCCGGACGCCGGCACGGACCCGGGCGCGTCGGGGCCGGACGGCGGCGCGGTGCAGCTCGGCCGGCCGGATCATCCGGAGACCGGCCACGGTCGCCAGGTAGCTGACCGCGTTGACCAGCATCACCGGTCCGGTGCCCCACCACGCGACGAGCAGCCCCGCGGCGGCCGGGCCGAGCACCCGTGCCAGGTTGAAGTACGCCGCGCTGAGCGCAGAGGCGTTGGGCAGCAGGTCGGCGCCGACCAGTTCACTGACGAACGCCATCCGGGCGGGCACCTCGACGGCGTTGACCGAGCCCAGCAGCAGGGCGAACACGAAGACGTGCCACAACCGCACCCCATCGGTCAGCACCAGTGCCGCCAGGGCCGCCGCGCAGACTCCGGAGACCAGGTTGGCCGCCGTCAGCAGCCGACGCTTGTCGTGCCGGTCGGCGAGTCCGCCCGCGTGCAGGGTAAGCAGGAGCAGCGGGGCGAACTGGAGGGCCGTCACCGCGCCCAGGGCGCCGGCGGAGTCGTCCGTCAGGGACAGCACCAGCCAGTCCTGGGCGACGACCATCATCCAGGTGCCCGCCACGGACACCAACTGGCCGCCGGCGAACAGCCGGAAATTGCGTACCGCGAGGGACGCGAAGGTGCGGTCGAGGACGCCTCGCACCGGGTTTCTCCTTTCTGTTCGTTCTCTGTCCGTTTCCTTGTGCCGGGAGCGTTTCCCGGTGCCGGGACAGCGTGCCGTGCGGGGCGCGGGCGATTCACTGCGTTCACTCCGCGTCCGGACATGGGAAAAGAGGCCGCCCCGCCGGAGATCTCGGTCCGGACGGGACGGCCGTGGGAGGTCGGACGTGGGCGACGCCCGCGCGCCTCAGCGCACGGCCGGGGCGGCGTCCCGGGCCAGCAGGCACTCCTCGAGGAAGGCCAGCGCGCGCAGATGGTAAGTACGGGCGGCCCAGCCCAGACTGATGTTGTGCCCGGCGTCCGGCAACCGGTCCACCACGACTCGGGGAGCGGCCAGCGGCGCGATCAGCGTCCGCACCGCTTCCCCGTCGCACCGCCACCACTGCTCCTGCTCGGCGAAGGTGAACCGGACCGGTACCCGTACCCGGCCCGCCAGGTCCGCGTACACGCCCGGCCAGAGCGCGGTCTCCCGCGCCTCCAGCGTCGGCACCGGCGTCACCAGCCGCTGCCCCAGCCGGAACGCGTCCGGCGGATACAGCCGCAGCGCCCCCCAGTGCCGGCGCCAGGCACCGGCCCGGCCCGGCCCCGGTAAGTCGTCCGGTACGGCGGCGAACGCACTGCCCAGCCCCGAGACGTCCAGGCCGAGCAGGCGTACCGCCGGGTGCGGTGCCGCAGCGGCGGAGAGCGCCAGTCGGCCACCGCTTGAGTGCGCGAGGAGGAAACAGCCCGCGCCGGTGTCGTGGTCCCGGGCGAAGGCGGACAGCGCGGCGTACAGGGCCGCGGTCTGCCCGGCCAGGCTCTGTCCCCGGGGCAGCACCCGGGCCGAGGCGCCGTAGCCGGGCCGGTCCAGCGCCAGGACCGTGCAGCCCAGCTCGGCGCCGAGCGCGAGCAGGGACAGCCCGGGCCGGGCGCGGTTGTCGAAGTAGCCGGCCCGCATGCCGGCGCCGTGCAGGGCGACCACCACGGCCCGGGGCGACCCCTGGGCGGGCTGCGCCAGCAACCCCGACAGCGGGATGCCGTGGGCGTCGAGGACGACGGGCCGCACCTCGTGGCCGGACCCGGCCGGGTACGGGCCGCCGGGCGCCGGGCGGGCCGGCGCGGAGACGGGCGGGGCGGACGGGACGGCGCCCACCGGGACATCGGTCCGGGCACGCGGGAAGTCGGGTTCGTCGGGGTGTACGGACATGGCCTTCGGTCTCTTCTGTCGGGGCCCGCGGCGCCCGGCCGGTGCGGGGTGGGCGGCGGGCTCAGTGGACGGAGGCGGTGGCGCGGATACGGTGCAGCAGGACCGCCTGGCGCATCGCGACGGGTTCCAGCGGTGCGCCCGAGCGGGCCGCGTCGGCGAACTCGGCCACCGTGCGCAGCACCTGGTCGTCGGCCGGCAGGGCGATCTCCCGCACGCCCTCCGAGCGCTCCAGCCGTACACGGGGCGGCAGGCCGGCGGGCGGGGTGAACGCCTGCTCCACGGTCAGCGAGCCCGCACTGCCCCAGATCTCGTACATCGAACGGTAGCCGTGGTCCAGGCCGAAGGTCAGGTGCGCGCCCACGCCGGTCGGCGTGCGCAGCAGGGCCGTCCCGGCGACGTCCACGCTACGGCCGGGTCCGCCGCGCACCAGTGCGGCCCCGAGGACGTCGAGGTCCGCGCCCAGCACGTGCAGCGCGGCCCGGACCGGGTAGACGCCGGTGTCCCAGAGGGCGCCGCCGCCCAGGCGCGGGTCGTGGCGGATGTCGTCGTCCGGCCGCCGGGGCACCGCGAACGCGGCGCGGAAGGCGCGGACCTCGCCGATCGCCCCGTCCGTCACCAGCCGCAGGACCGCGGCGTGCTGCGTGTGATGGACGAACATCACGTTCTCCCGCAGCGCCAGGCCCGCGGCGGTGGCCCGCGCGGCCAGCTCGGCGGTGGCCCGCGGATCGGTGGTGAGCGGCTTCTCGCCCAGCACATGCTTGCCCGCCGTCAGCGCCGCCCGTACCCACCGCTCGTGCAGGGCGGCGGGCAGCGGCACGTACACGGCGTCGACGTCGGTGCGGGCCAGCAGCGCGGCGTAGCCGTGGACGGCCTCGCAGCCGGCCTCAGCGGCCGTCTCCCGGGCCCGGCGGGCATCCCGGGAGGCGACGGCGACGAGTTCCGTGCCGGGGCAGGCGCGGAAGGCCGGCAGCATGCGGCGGCGGGCGATGCCGGCGCAGCCGAGGACGCCGATGCGCAGTGGCTCCATCAGAGGGCGACCGTTCCCGAGGTCAGGCAGGACAACAGGGTGCGAGCCTGCACGTTGAGGTAGTGGTTGTGCCGCAGCAGACCGGTGAGCTGCCCGGCGGTCGCCCACAGATAGCCGGGGGGCGCCTCCAGCGGGGCCTGCGCCTCGTCGGCCTCGACGAACAGGTAGCGGCTCTCCGCGTTCAGGAAACGGCCGCCCTCCTCCGAGTGGACCGCTTCGTAGCGGATCCGCGCCGGGTCGGCGGCGAGCACCGTGTCCAGGAACGGGGGGCGCGCCGGCAGGTGGTCGTAGTTCGACGGCGTGTACTGCACGGTGGGCCCCAGTTCGACGGTGTCGGCGAACCCGCCCTCCACCCGTGCGTGCGCGAGCAGGTGCGGCACGCCGCCGATGCGCCGGGTGAGGAACGCGGTCACGCCGGTGCCGCGCGGCTCGAACAGGGGCTGTGTCCAGCCGGTCACCTCCCGGCTGTCGGCCCGCGCAGAGACGGCCACCACGCGGAAGTAGCGGTCGTCCTCGTGCGCGATGGACCACGCGTCGCGCCGCCAGCCCGGGAGTCCGGCCAGCGCCACGCGCTCCGCCGTCACGTCGTGCCGGGACCGCTCGGCGGTGAACCAGGACAGCAGCTCGGTCTCGGAGTGCAGCGCGGCGCTCTCGCCGCCCGCGAACGGCGCGCAGGCCAGCACGGTCCGGGCGTCCATGTTCACCACGTTGTCCCGGCGCAGCAGCGCGCCCACCTGGCCGAGCGTCAGCCAGCAGAAGTCGTCGTGCGACGGGACGTCGTCCAGCGCCTCCACGATCATGTTGCGGTTGCTCTTGCGGTAGAACCACGAGCCGTGCTCCGACTGGAGCACGTCCGCGAGGACCCGGGTGCGCGAGCGGTCGGTGAAGTACTCGACGTAGCGCACGCCCGCGCCCCGGTGGGCCTTGGTGTAGTTGCTGCGGGTGGCCTGCACGGTGGGGGAGAGCTGGAGCAGATTGCGGTTGCCCGGCTCCATCTTGGCCTGCATCAGCAGGTGCAGGACCCCGTCGAACTCCTTGACGACGATGCCGAGGATGCCGATCTCGGGCTGTTTGATCACGGGTTGGTGCCACTGGCGGAACGGGCCGGACGCGGTCGTCACCCGCAGGCCCTCGACGGTGAAGAACCTGCCGCTGCGATGGACCAGGTTTCCGCTGCCCTCCTGGAACGACCAGCCGTCGAGCCGCGCGAACGGGATGCGTTCGACCTGGAAGCGGTGGGCCGCCCGGCGTGCGTCGAGCCAGCCGGCGATCTCCTCGGTCCGCGGCCCGGCGCCCTCGGCGGTGGCGGCGGAGCGGGCGAGGCGCCGCGCTGTCGCGGGGTCGAGCACGGGGCGCAGCCGGACCGCGTCGGCGTCGCCCGGGGCGGGGCGGCGGGCGGCGGTGGTCATGAGCCGGCCTTCACGAACTGACGCACCGACGCGATCACGTAGGCCAGCATCTCCTCGGTCAGCGCCGGGTAGACGCCGATCCAGAACGTCTGGTCGGTGATGATGTCGCTGTTGGCGAGGTCCCCGACCACCCGGTGCGGCCGGCCGAGGTAGGCGGGGTGGCGGGTCAGGTTGCCGGCGAACAGCCGCCGGGTCCCGATCTTGCGCTGCTCCAGGAAGTCGACCAGCGCCGCCCGGGTGAAGGGCGCCTCGGGGTCGACGGTGAGCGCGAAGCCGAACCAGCTGGGGTCGCTGCGCACGGTGGCCTCGGGCAGCAGCAGGTGCGGCGTGCCGTCGAGCCCGTCGCGCAGCTGCTGCCAGTTGCGGCGCCGGGCGGCGCAGAACGAGTCCAGCTTGTCCAGCTGGGACAGGCCCAGCGCGGCCTGGATGTCGGTGGCCTTCAGGTTGTAGCCGACGTGGCTGAAGATGTATTTGTGGTCGTAGCCTTCGGGCAGCGTGCCCATCTGGTACGCGAATCGCTTCAGGCACTTGTTCGTCTCGCCCGGTTCGCACCAGCAGTCCCGGCCCCAGTCGCGCAGCGATTCCACGATCCGGGCCAGCGCCAGGTTCGAGGTGAGCACGCAGCCGCCCTCGCCCATGGCCAGGTGGTGGGCCGGGTAGAAGCTGACGGTGGTGATGTCGCCGAAGGAGCCGGTGAGCCTGCCGTCGTAGGTGGAGCCGACCGCGTCGCAGTTGTCCTCGATGAGGAACAGGTCGTGCTCCTCGGCGAGCTGGGCGATCTCGGTCGCCTCGAACGGGTTTCCCAGGGCGTGCGCGATCATGATCGCCCGCGTCCTGGGGCCGATCGCCTCGGCGACCCGCGCCGCCGTGGTGTTGTACGTGCCCAGCTCGACGTCGACGAAGACCGGCACCAGCCCGTTCTGGATGATGGGGTTGACGGTGGTCGGGAAGCCCGCCGCGACCGTGATCACCTCGTCGCCGGGGCGCAGCCGGCGGTCCTCCAGCAGGTGCGAGGTGAAGGCGGACAGCGCCAGCAGGTTGGCGGAGGAGCCGGAGTTGGTCAGGTGGGCCTTGCGGTGGCCGAGCTTACGGGCGAACCGCGACTCGAACCGGCGCGAGCTGGGCCCGGCGGCGATCCGCATCTCCAGCGCTGCCTCGACGATGGCCGTGCGGTCCGCCTCGTCCAGCACCGCGCCGGCCGGCCAGATCTCCGTCGTCCCCGGCACGAAGGGCCCGTCGTCCTGGAGATCCTGGTGGTACTTGACGGTCTCGTCGAGGATCAGTCCCTTGTGCGGGTTCATGACGTGCTGCCTTCCACGCGCGGTCGGGCGAACTGTTCGCTGGGGTGCTGGACGGCCTTCCACCAGCCGGGGTTGTCGCGGTACCAGGCGACGGTCGCGGCGAGCCCCTGCTCGAAGGGGACGCGCGGGGCGTAGCCCAGTTCGTCGCGGATCTTCGTGTCGTCCAGCGCGTACCGCAGGTCGTGACCCTTGCGGTCGGTCACCCGGCGCACCCGGGACCGGTCGGCGCCGCACAGGGCGAGCAGCCGCTCGGTGATGTCCCGGTTGGTCCGCTCGTCGCCGCCGCCGACGTGGTAGACCTCGCCGGCCGCCCCGCGGTCGAGCACCAGGGCGACGGCCCGGCAGTGGTCGTCGACGTGCAGCCACTCGCGGACGTTGCGGCCGTCGCCGTACAGCGGCACCGGCCTGCCCTCCAGCAGGTTCGTCACGAACAGCGGGATAAGCTTCTCGGGATGCTGGTACGGGCCGTAGTTGTTCGAGCAGCGGGTGATCGACACGTGCAGGCCGTGCGTGCGGTGGTAGGCGCGGGCGATCAGGTCGGACGCCGCCTTGGATGCCGCGTAGGGCGAGTTGGGCAGCAGGGGCGAGTCCTCCCGCCAGGACCCCTCGGCGATCGAGCCGTAGACCTCGTCGGTGGAGATGTGCACCACCCGGTCCACCCCGGTCGCCAGGCAGGCGTCCAGCAGTGTCTGGGTCCCGCCCACGTTGGTGCGGACGAAGTCGGCGGCGGAGCGCACCGACCGGTCGACGTGGGACTCCGCGGCGAAGTGGACCACCGCGTCGTGGCCGGGCAGGACGCGGGCGAGCAGTTCCGCGTCGCAGACGTCGCCGCGGACGAAGTCCAGCCGTGGATGGGCGGCGGGCAGGTTGCCCCGGTTGCCGGCGTAGGTGAGCTTGTCGACCACGGTGACCCGGGAGGACTCGTGGCCCGGGTAGCGGCCGTCGAGCAACGTGCGGACGAAGTGCGAGCCGATGAAGCCGGCTCCGCCGGTGACCAGCAGTCTCATTCCGGTGCCTCCGGGCCGGTGCGAACAGGTGGGCGCTGTGTCATGGGTGCTCCTCGCGCGGACGGACGGGTGAAGGGTTTGGCAGGTGGGACACGGCGGGCGGACTCAGGCGCCGGGTGCGGCCGGGGGCCGGTGCCGCCAGGTGCGCGGGCCCGGGAAGCCCCGCACCCGCTCCGGCCGGCGCCACCCGGCCGGCGTACGCCCGGTGGGGGCGGTCCCGGCGTGCTCGGCCTCGGCGGCCGCCGCACGGGCCAGCACGACGGCCGTCAGCGCGGCCAGTTCCACGGCATCGGGCTCTCCCCGCACCACCCGGATCACCTGGGGGACCTCAGGCACGCCGGTGCCGTTCGGCAGGATGGTCACCGTTTCTCCGTCCTCACTGCGGGGGGTTCCCGTGTTTGCGCGCGGGCAGGTCGGCGTGCTTGGCGCGCAGCATCTCCAGCGAGCGGATCAGCACCGAGCGCGTCTCGCGCGGATCGATCACGTCGTCGACCAGCCCTCGCTCGGCCGCGTAGTAGGGGTGCATGAGCTGCTCCTGATACTCCGCGATGCGTCGCTCCCGCAGCGCCCCCGGGTCCTCGGCGTCCTTGATCTCCCGGCGGAACACGACGTTCGCCGCGCCCTCAGCGCCCATGACCGCGATCTCGTTGGTCGGCCAGGCCAGCGCCAGGTCCGCGCCGATCGAGCGGGAGTCCATCACGATGTAGGCCCCGCCGTAGGCTTTGCGCAGCACGAGCGAGATTCGGGGCACGGTCGCGTTGCAGTACGCGTACAGCAGCTTCGCGCCACGCCGGATGATGCCGTTGTGCTCCTGGGCCACGCCCGGCAGGAAGCCGGGTACGTCCACCAGCGTCACCAGCGGGATGCTGAAGGCGTCGCAGAACTGGACGAACCGCGCGCCCTTCTCGGACGCTTCGATGTCCAGCACGCCCGCGGACGCCGATGGATTGTTCGCGACGACGCCGACGACGTGCCCGTCCAGCCTGGCCAGCGTGCACACCAGGTTCGGCGCCCAGCCCGGGTGCACCTCGAAGTGGTCGCCGTCGTCGACGATCTCCTCGATCACCGCGCGCATGTCGTACGCCTGTCCGGCCTGCGCCGGCACCAGGTCCAGCAGCCGGTCGTTCGGCCGTTCGGCCGGATCCCCGCAGTGTTCGACCGGGGGCATCTCGCGGTTGTTCGACGGCAGCAGCGACAGCAGGTGGCGCACGTCCTCCAGACACTCCTCCTCGGTGTCGTAGGCCAGGTGTGCCACGCCCGAGGCGGTCGCGTGCACGTCCGCGCCGCCGAGGGCGTTCTGGGTGATCTCCTCGCCGGTGACCGCCCTGACCACGCCCGGTCCGGTGATGAACATCTGGGCGGTCCCGCGGACCATGAACACGAAGTCGGTGAGCGCCGGGGAGTACGCCGCCCCACCGGCGCAGGGCCCGAGCATCACCGAGATCTGCGGAATCACACCGGAGGCGCGGGTGTTGCGCCGGAAGATCCCGCCGTACCCGGCGAGCGCGGTGACCCCCTCCTGGATGCGGGCGCCGGCCCCGTCGTTGAGGGAGACGAGCGGGGCGCCGGCCGCCTCCGCCAGATCCATCACCTTGTGGATCTTCGCGGCGTGTGCCTCGCCGAGTGCGCCGCCGAATACCCGGAAGTCGTGCGCGTAGACGAAGACGGTCCTGCCGTGGACGGTGCCCCACCCGGTGACGACGCCGTCACCGGCCGGTTTGCGTCGCTCCAGGCCGAAACCCGTCGCGCGGTGCCGGCGCAGCCCCTCCACCTCGGTGAAGGAGCCCTTGTCCAGCAGCAGCGCGATCCGTTCGTGCGCGGTCAGCTTGCCCCTGTCGTGCTGTCGGCGGGTGGCCTCGGAATCGCCCTCGCGCGCCGCGTGCCGGAGAGCGCGGAGGGCGTCGACACGGTCCTGGACCGTGTCCGCCGGGCCGGTCGTGTCCTGAGTCGTGGGCATCGGATGGATTCCCCTCGTCCGGTGGTCAGGGTGGCGGGCCGCCGTGCGGCCCCGTTCGGACGGCGGCGCCGTCGGCCGGCGGCTCGGCCAGCAGCCACGCGCCGGGCACCCGGCGCACCCGGGCCACGGCCGGAGCCGCGCCGTACACGGCCGTCGACGCGGCGTGGCCGGCGTCGCAGGGGGTGTCGAGCACCGTCCAGCCGGCCGGATGCCGGGCGGCGTCCGCGCCCAGGTAGTCCTCGGCGGGTGAGCGCCTCAGTCCTGTCCCCAGGCCCTTGAGGTAGGCCTCCTTGCGGGTCCAGATCCGCGCGAACAGCCGAGCCCGCTCCTCGCCCGCCGGTACGGCGGCCAACTCGGCCCGTTCGTCCGGGTGCAGGGCCCGGGAGCAGAGGTCCACGGTCTCGGCGCCGGGCAGTTTCTCCACGTCGACGCCGACGGGCCGGGCGGCCACGCCGACGAGAGCCAGGTCGCCGCTGTGCGAGAGCGAGAAGTGCAGCGGCGGTGGCGTCGGGGCCACCGCCGGCCGGCCGTGCGCCTCCCCGCACGTCGGGCACGGCTCCCGCGTGAACCGCACCTCCTCGGGCCGGGTCGCGGTGTAGCAGCCGATCAGTCGGCGCAGAGCCACGTGCGCGGCCGTGTACAGCAGCCCGTCGGAGCGGCGCACGAAGGCGTCGGCGCGGGTGCGTTCGCGCGCGTCCAGCTCGGTACGGGCCAGGGAGTCGGCGACGGCTCCGTCCGGCCGGTGCACCAGCCACAGGTCGACACGGTCGGCGCCGACGCCGAAGACGGCCGGCCCGGCAGCGACGGCCGTGGGTGTGCGGATCGCGGCGGCCGCGGAGGGCGACGCGGGGAGGGGCGACTCGGGCGGTTCGCCGTCTTCCGTCTCGTACGTCCGCGAGGACGGGGATGTCGTCATGCTGTCTCCCGGGTCGAGGAGGACCGCGGCGGTCGGCGCCGCGGCCGGCCGCCGCGGACCTGCGAGCGGCGGCCCGACGGGCCCGGCGCCGACGACGGGCGGCGCGGCCCCTCGTGCGTCAGTCCCGCCGGCCCGCGGCGCGCTCCTCGGCGTACCGTTTGGCGTGGCCGAGCGTGGCGGTGCTGTTGGTGGACAACGCCGTGCGCACGTACGCCCGTGCGTCCTCGACCGTGGCCCCGGTGCCCAGGACCCGGGCGATGTTCGCGGTGTTCAGGGTGACGGTGTGCTGCGAAGAGGCCACCGTCCCCCCGTCGTCCTCGGTGAAGGTCCAGTAGCCGGTGTGCAGCGTCATCAGGGCAGGCAGCGTGACCTGCTTGTAGGCGATTCGGTGCGGGGGGAAGGTGACCCGGTAGGACTTGGTGGTGTGGGTCGAGCCGTCCTTGGCGCGGGTGTCCATCTCCAGGGTCTGCAGGCCGGGCGTGTCCTCCTCCAGCCGCACCTTCGCCACGTGCGGCAGTCGTTCGGACCACCGGTCGGCCTCGTTGACGAAGTCGTACACGTCCTTGGCGGAGCCCGCGATCCGCACGGTGTCCTCGAAGGAGAACGTCAGGTCCTCGGCGGCGTGGGCGAGCTCCACGTTCTCCTTGAGGGCGGCCAGCTCGGAACGGGAGTTGCGGTCGACGGCCCGGTCGATCCACTCCAGGGAGTCCGGGGCGTCGTCGATCGCCCGGTAGTCGTGCAGCAGCCGGACGCGGGACTCCGTCTCCGAGCGGGGCTCGATGATCCAGGCGCCGCCCATCGCGGCGACCGGTGCGGCGGGGACCTCCTGGCGGAACCCGACCCGCAGCCGCACGGGGTCGAGGGTGCGGCGGGACGTCCAGTCCTTGGCCTCGCCGTTCGCGCTGGCCCAGATCCTGATGCGTTCGGTGTCGCCGTCCCGCTCGACCTGGTCGACGTAGATGGTCGGCGGGAAGATCCGCGGCCAGTTGCCCACCTCGGCGATCAGCCGGTAGACGGCCTCGGCCGGGGCCGAGACGGTGATCTCGTGCTCCACCTCACGGGTGGTCATGGTGAACTCTCCTTGTGTGGACGGTGGTCAGGTTCGGCCCGGTCAGAAGTTGCCGAGTCCGCCGCAGACGTTGAGGGCCTGCGAGGTGATGGAGGCGGCGACGTCGGAGGCCAGGTAGCCGACCAGGCCGGCGACCTCCTCGGGAGTGGAGTAGCGGCCGAGCGGGATCTTCGCCCGGAACTTCTCCAGGATCTGCTCCTCGGTCGCGTCGTAGGCGGCGGCATAGCCCTGCCGGACGCGCTGCGCCATCGGCGTCTCCACGTACCCGGGGCACACGGCGTTGACGGTGATGCCGGTCGGCGCCAGCTCGTTGCCGAGTGCCTTGGTGAAGCCGACCACCCCATGCTTGGACGCGGAGTAGGGAGCGCCCAGCACGACGCCCTGCTTGCCGGCGGTGGAGGCGATGTTGATGATCCGGCCGCGGCTCTTGGCCCGCAGACCGCCGGTGTTCAGCGCCGCCTTGGTGACACGGAAGACCGAGTTGAGATTGGTGTCGATGACGTCCTGCCACAGCTCCGCGTCGATGTCGGCGGTCACTCCGCCACCGGAGCGGCCCGCGTTGTTGACGACGACGTCGACGGCGCCGAAGCGGTCCACGGCCGACCGGATCCACGCCTGCACGCTCTCGTCGCTGCGCACGTCCAGCGGGGCGCCGTCGACCTCCAGGCCCTCGGCGGTGAGTTCCTTGACGGTCGCGGCGACGTTGTCGGCGTCGCGCGCACCGATGAACACCTTGTGGTTCCGGGTGGCGAGCAGGCGGGCGACGGCCAGCCCGATGCCGCTGGTGGCACCGGTGACGACGGCGACGCGCTGGTCCTGTTCCTGGTCCGGCATGTGTCTGGTCTCCCAACGGAAGGAAAGGGGGGCGAAGGGGTGGGAAAGGGCGCGGCGGGGCCGCCGCCCACCGGGCGGCGGCCCCGCCGAAAGGGGCGCGGGCGAAACGGGCGAGGGCGAGTGGCGCGCGGCGCCGTCAGGCGGCGTCGACCAGGCCCTTGAGGGTGGCGTTGATCGCCGCGACGAGGGCGCGCGGCGTGCGGTTGTCGTTGAACACGTCGTCGTCGAGGGCGACGCCGAACTCGCGCTCGATCCGGCCGCCGGTCTCCAGGAGCGCCAGCGACTCGTAGCCGAGTTCCTCGAAGTCGGTGTCGAGGATGTCGCCGTCGAGGTCGACGCCCTCGTCCGCGCCGGCTCCCTCCAGGAGGATGCGCTTGAGGTCGTCCATGGTGAATTCCTGCTCGAGCACGTTCGATCCCTTCATAGGCCGCCGTGCGTCCGGTCGGAGCACGGCCGAACAGAGCGCCCGCGGCCGCCACGGGGGAGGGGACGGCCACGGGCGCGGTCCAGGGGGTGCGGGCGCGGGCCGCGGGGAGGGTTCGGTCCACGGCGCGCGGCACCACGGCGGAGTCGGGACCGCCGTGGCCGCGGGCCGGTACGAGCGCGGTACGCACCGACGCGGTCACGGTCCCGGAAGCCGTCCACGCCGATGCCCCCGGGAGCCGGCACGCCGAGCCCCGTGATCAGCACGCGGCGCGGCGCGCCGGTCACCGCTCGGCCGACCGGTCGGGGAGGCGGCCGCCCACCTCCCCGACGCAGTGCACCGGATCCTGGACTCAAGGTTCTTCGGCCGCGCCGCCCCGTGCAACGGCCGTGGTTCAAGGCTTGCGTCAAGTTCACCAAGGGCCGGTGCGGTGCGTGCCGGCAGCGTCAGACGCATGTCAGGAGAAGGTCAAACCTGCCGGACGCGCCGCCGGCCACCGGCCGCGGCGAGCGGCCGGCGGCCGGCGCGTGTCACGTCCCGCGGATCAGGTCTTGCGGAGGTCGGGGGCGGGTACGCCGATGAGCAGGCGGCGTACCGCGTCCCAGGCGGTGCGCAGGGCGCGGGTCACGGTGGGGGAGTCGCTGCCCATGATCCGCGCCCACGCTCCGCAGTCGTCGGGCAGTACGCTCACGCCGAACGCCGTCCCACTGGCGCGCAGCGCCTCGTGCAGGGTGTCGGCGACCTCGGCCGCGGGTGCGAGCCCCGTGACCGCGTAGAGCGTGGCCATCAGGTCGTGGCCGGCGAACACCGCCGGCCCGCTCACCGAGCCGGGCTCCCGCGGATCCAGGCGGACGGTGTCCACCACGAGCGGTTCGCCGTCGGGACGCGCGATCTCCAGATCGCTGAACAGCATCCGGTAGGCGTGCCGTTCGCCGCGGGCCAGCCGGCCGGCCGCGATCGTCTCGCCCAGCAGCACGGTGGCCGTGGGGTCGACGGTCACCTGTGTCTGCTGGTAGAAACGCGCGTCCCGGTAGGGGATCAGCGGGTCGGGCAGGTACTCGACGTAGCTGCCGGCCTCGGCGGTGAGCCGGACGACCTGGGTGGCGTGGTCGAACTCCATGCGGTGCAGCTTCGTCGCGGCCTGGGTCGTCAGGTGCACCGCGGTGCCGGGTCCGCACCGGATGTCGAGGCGGTTGCGGTCGGCCTGGACGATGCCGCCGCCGGTGGACATCAGATAGGTCACCGGCATGTCGGGCCGCCCCGGGTCCACGTACAGCGGCCGCATGATCTGCAACGGCGACTTCTGGTAGCGGTCGACGAGTTCGGTGCGCTCGCCGGCCCGCGCGTAGCGCAGTTCGAGCAGGCCGACCTTGCCGGGGCGCCCGGCGGCCAGAGTGTCCGCGGCGCCGGCCAGCTCCAGCATCGGGGCCGGTACCCGCCCCGGTTCGTAGTGTGCGGGGTCCAGCCGCGCGGGCGCCGGGCTCACGCGGACGCCGCCGGCGCGCCGGGCAGCTGGGCGGCCTCGTGGGCGAGGAGGAAGTCGGCGATCGTCTCCAGGCCCTCGCCGGTCAGGGAGTTGGTGAGCACCACCGGACGCCCCTGCCGGACCTCGTGGGCGTCGGACTCCATCCGGGCCAGGTCGCACCGCACGTACTGGGCGATGTCCACCTTGTTGATCACGAGCAGTTCGCACTCGGTGATCCCGGGACCCCGCTTGCGGGGCATCTTGTCGCCCTCGGCGGTGTCCAGCACGAACAGGAAGAGGTCGACGAGCGCCGGGCTGAAGGTGAGGGTCAGGTTGTCGCCGCCGCTCTCGAACAGCAGCGTGTCCACGTCGGGGTGGCGTTCCAGGATCTCGTCGGCCGCGGCCTGGTTCATCGTCGGGTCGTCGCGGACCGCGGTGTGCGGGCAGGCACCGGTCTCGACGCCGACGATGCGGTCCGCGGCCAGGATGCCGTCGAGGGTCCGCCGCACGTGGGCGGCGTCCTCCGAGGTGTAGATGTCGTTGGTGATCACGGCGGGGGTCCGGCCGCGCTGGAGCAGTACGGGGACGAGCGCCTCGATCAGCGCGGTCTTGCCGGAGCCGACCGGCCCGGCGACGCCGACGCGCAGCACGCCGTCGGCGGGGCGCCGGGTGAGGCCGTCGTGGTCGTGGTGGTGGGAGCCGCGTACCTGGGTGGGGTCGTGCATGGTGGGTCCTTGTCGTGAGAGGGGTGTCTGGCGGTGGTGGGCGCCGCGGCGTCAGCTCGCGAACAGCCGGGCCTCGGCGCGTTCGTGCGTGCCGGCCATGACGTCGGCCATGGGCACGCACCCGCCGAGGTCGGCCAGTTCGCGGTGCAGGGCCGCCGTCACGGCCTCCTCGATGACCGGTGCGGCGCCGTGCAGGACGACCTGGGCCCGGCGGTGGTCGGTGAGCCGCAGCCGCAGGGCGGCCCCGACGAAGCTGGCCGCGAAGGCGAACAGCTCGCAGGTGACCGCCTGCCGCGCGGTGAGGCCGTTGCCGGCGTGGACGACGCCGGCGACGACCGGCTGGCAGCCGCGCACCGCGCCGTCCCGGTACAGCGTCCGGTAGCGCGCGATCGGCGCGGTGCCGTAGACCTCGTCGGCCAGGTCGAGCAGCTGCCGTCCGGTGCGCACGACGGCCTGCCGGGCCTCCCGGCCCAGCTTGGTGGCGTGCAGCCGGCGCTCCACGGCCACCACCTCGTCCCAGTCGCCCGCGCTCACCGCGCGGTGGGTGAGGGCGAGGGCGGTGGCGTCGGAGGGCCCCGCGCTGTGGCGGAGCAGGTCGTTCAGGAGCGCGGGCAGGCCGCGCGGGGTGACCGCGCGGGCCTGCTGGAAGCCCTCGAGACCGTGCGAGAGGGTGTAGTAGCCGCTGGGGAAGGCCGAGTCGGTGAGCTGGAGACCGGTGAGCAGCGCCGGGATCGGCATCGCGTCGTTCACGCCGGGTGTCCGTTCCTGCCGGGTGGCCGTCCGTCGCCAGCCGGCCGTGGAGGTCCGCGGGGCGCGCGGGGCGCCCTGCGGACCGCTGTGGAGAGGTGTGGAGAGGTGTGCCGAAGGTGTGTCGGGCGACGCGGCGGAGCCGCTCGCGCGTCGGACGCGGAGAAGGGCCGCTCGCGCGTCGGGCGACGCAGCCGGTCCGGTCCCGCGTCAGACGATGTAGAAGAGCTGGTTGAGCGGAAGGCGCTCGGCCGGCTCGATGGTGGCGGGCTCGCCGTCGACGGTGACCTTGTACGTCTCCGGGTCCACCTCGATGCGCGGCAGCGCGTCGTTGCGGACCATGTGCTGCTTGCCGACGGTCCGGCAGCGCCGCACCGGCTCGATCCGCCGCCCGAGGCCCAGCTCTCCGGGGACTCCCGCGGCGATGGACGCCTGGGACATGAAGGTCACCGAGGTATGCTGCCGGGCCCGGCCGTAACTGCCGAACATCGGCCGGTAGTACACCGGCTGAGGCGTCGGCAGGGAGGCGTTGGGGTCGCCCATGAGCGCCCAGTTCACCATGCCGCCCTTGATGATCAGCTTGGGTTTGGCGGCGAAGGAGTGGATCGGCCAGAGCACGATGTCGGCGAGCTTGCCGGGCTCCAGCGAGCCGATCACGTCGGACGCGCCCACCGCGATCGCCGGGTTGACGGTCAGCTTCGCCAGGTAGCGCAGCACCCGCGCGTTGTCGTTGCGGGAGCTGTCCTCGGGCAGTGCGCCCCGCACCTCCTTGCAGTGGTGCGCGGTCTGGAAGGCCCGGGAGAACGACTCGCCGACCCGGCCCATGGCCTGGGAGTCGGAGGAGAAGATGCTGATCACGCCGAGGTCGTGCAGCACCGTCTCGGCCGCGATGGTCTCCGCGCGCACGCGGCTGTCGGCGAACGACACGTCCTCGGGGATGTCGCGGGACAGGTGGTGGCAGACCATCACCATGTCCAGCAGCTCGTCCACCGAGTTGACGGTGTAGGGCAGGGTGGGGTTGGTGGAGGCGGGCAGGACGTTGGGCTCGCCGGAGACCCGCATGATGTCCGGGGCGTGACCGCCGCCCGCGCCCTCGGTGTGGAAGGTGTGGATGGTCCGGCCGTCGATCGCGGACAGGGTGTCCTCGAAGAAGCCGCCCTCGTTGAGGGTGTCGGTGTGGATGGCGAGCTGCACGTCGTGCTCGTCGGCGACGCGCAGCGCGGTGTCGATGGTGGCCGGGGTGGCGCCCCAGTCCTCGTGCACCTTCAGGCCCGCCACACCCGCCTCGACCTGCTCGCGCAGCGCCTCGGGCAGGCTGCCGTTGCCCTTGCCGAGCAGCCCCACGTTGACCGGCAGGTCCTCGACGGCCTCCAGCATCCGGTGGATGTTCCACGGGCCGGGTGTGCAGGTGGTGCCGTTGGTGCCGTCGGTCGGCCCGGTGCCGCCGCCGAAGAAGGTGGTGATGCCGTTGGACAGCCCTTCCTGCGCCTGCTGGGGCGAGATGAAGTGGATGTGGGTGTCGACGCCGCCCGCGGTGGCGATCAGGTGCTCACCGGAGATCACCTCGGTGCCCGGCCCGATGACCAGCTTGGGGTCCACGCCGTTCTGCACGTGCGGGTTGCCGGCCTTGCCGACCCCGACGATCAGGCCGTCGCGCACACCGATGTCGCCCTTGACGACGCCGAGGACCGGGTCGAGCACCACCACGTTCGTGATCACCAGGTCGAGGGCGCCCTCGCGGTGGAGGGCGGCGGGGTCCTGGGCCATGCCGTCGCGGATGGCCTTGCCGCCGCCGTAGACGGCCTCGTCCCCGTAGGAACCGGCGTTGTGGTCGTACTCGACCTCGACCACCAGGTTGGTGTCGGCCAGGTGGAACCGGTCGCCCACGGTGGGGCCGAACAGGTCCGTGTACTGCTTGCGGGGGATGATCGCCATCAGTTGGCCGACCCTTCGTGCTCGGCGCCGGCGGTGTCGGCGGCGGTGGTGGCGGTGGTGGCGAATCCCAGCTGCCCGGCGCGGCGCAGGGCGGCGCGCCGGGTGTCGTCGGCGTTGAGGCCGCCGTTGACGAGTCCGGCGAAGCCGACGAGCCGCCGGGTCCCGCCGAAGGCGACCAGCTCCACCTCGCGGGTGTCGCCGGGCTCGAAGCGCACGGCGGTGCCGGACGGGATGTTCAGATGCATGCCGTACGCTGCCTCGCGGTCGAACAGGAGTGCCCGGTTGGCCTCGAAGAAGTGGTAGTGGGACCCGATCTGCACGGCGCGGTCACCGGTGTTGGCGACGGTCAGGGCGACGGTGGCCCGGCCGGGGTTGATTTCCACGGGATCGTCCCCGTAGAGGTAGTGAGCTCCACCCGACATCGTTGTCTCCTAGTCTCAGGCGGTGGGTGCGGCGAGGTTCAGGCGCTGATGGGGTCGTGGCAGGTGACCAGCTTCGTCCCGTCGACGAACGCCGTCTCCACCTGAAGGACGGTGAGCATCTCGCGCACCCCGGGCATGCACTCGTGGGCGGCGACGACCTTGCGGCCCAGCTCCATGCACTCGGCCACCGTGTGCCCGTCGCGGGCGGCTTCGAGGACGGCCTCGGTGATCAGCGCGGCGGCTTCGGAGTAGTTGAGCTTCGTGCCCCGGTTCCGGCGGCGGCGGGCCAGGTCGGCCACGACGTAGACGTGGAGTTTGTCGATTTCGCGCGGTGCGAGGTTCATGGCGTCACTTCGCTTTCTGCAACGAGATTCCGGGCCGGTCCAACGCCGGAGCGGCCGCGAGGAAGAGCCAGGTCGTCACGACGAACGGCCAGGTGAAGGGGGAGCCGCCGGAGGGCTGGACGAAGGACTGCCAGGCGGCGGTGAGGGGGACCGAGGCGACGACGGCGAGCGCGGTGTACCCGGCGGTCCACGGGGTGAGGGTCAGGAAGGTGGCGCCGACCGCGATCGCGACGAGCACCGCGTTGTAGCCGTACAGACCCGCGGCGACGCGGTCGGCGGGCAGGCCCATGGAGCAGGCGACGAGGATCGCGGCGAGACTGCCGCAGGCGGCGGCGACGGCGGCGGTCCGGGAGGCGACCAGCAGCCCGGCGAGCAGGATCAGGCCCGCGTACCACTGGTCGAGGAAGAAGACCTGGCCGACGCCGTCGCAGAAGGCGTGGCCGAACTGGGCGGCCGACAGACGGGTGAACCCGTTCCCGGCGGCGGGCGGCGCCGCCGCCGGCGCGGTGGGCAGGGCGACCGCCAGTGCTCCGGCCACGAGGCAGAAGGGCGCGGTCAGCGCGGGCAGTCCGGCCCGGCCCAGCAGGCGGCCGGCCGCGGCGCGCACCACCGCGCAGACCGCGGCGGCCAGGACGGCGAGCAGAGCGGTCCGCCACGAGGCGCCGAACCTGACCAGGACGGCAAGGGCGGTCAGACAGCCGCAGTAGCCCTCCAGGCCGGCGGCCAGCCCTTCGCGGTCGGCGCCCAGCACCGCGGCGGCCAGGGCGGAGGCCGCCGCGCCGAGCAGCCCGTACACACCGATCCGCCAGCTGTCCGCGAACAGGCCCGCGGTGAAGAGCAGTCCGGTCCACGGACTCGGGCTGAGGGCGACCTGGGCGATGCCGCGCAGCTGTGTCCGCCAGATGTCGGCGGGAATACGGCCCCGTTGCCGTTCCACCCGCCCTTCTGCAGGCATGCGTTCTCCTAGTCCGGGAATACCTCGGGGGTGCGCCAACGTCCGCCGACGCGCGGCGAGATGATGTGCCTTCAACAACTTGTTGAAGGCTACGCCCGCATCGGACGGCCGTGACCGGCGTGCCGTCGGTGACCGTCAGGTCACGTGCTGGAATCACCGCAGGTGTCCGGTGGTCCGGGGCGGCCCGGCGCGGCGAGAACTTGATCTTGCTGTCGAAACCTTGGCGTGGTCTTGGACTGTTCGAGGTGAAAAGACGACCAAAGAGTGGAAGGCCGCCCCCTCGGCGGACCGCCCTCCGCGCGCACGGCGGGATCCGCGGCGCACATGTCGGGTCGTGTGCCGGGGTCGTATACCGGGTTCGACACGTGTGTCCGGCGGAGGTGGTTCCGGTTGCTGCGGCGCGCGCCCCCACGCGGGCCGCTCCGCCCCCGAGGACGTGCCGCCCCGGGCGGTCCCGGCTGCCGGCCGCACCGCCGCGCCCGGGTCCCGCGGCCCGCGCCGACGCGAGGGCATCGGCCGTGCCCCATAGGGCAGTTCACCGTGTCCTCGTGGTCGGTGACAGCCCGTCAACGGCCCGTTAGCGTCGGACCGTGAGTCGATACACCCCGCCCGCGTCCCGCCCCACCGCGGCACCCTCATGGAGCCGGCCCGGCACGTGACCGAGGACAGGGAAGCCACCGGGTACGGAACCGCCGGATACGGAGCCACCGAGTACGGAGCGACCGGTCGGACGGCCGCCGGACACCCGGCCGCCGACGACGCGGCACACCCCGGACCACGGCCGGCCACGACCGGGCCGGCCGCCGCGGAGACCGCCCCCGCACCGGCGCAGGAGCCCCCGCCCGCCGGCGAGCGCGGCGGTCGCGCACCGGCGCGCCGTCGGCGCGGCCCGGGCCCCTTCGCCCTGATCGTGCTGCCCGGACTGGTGACGTCCACCGGGGTCGTCGCCTTCCTCGCCCTGACCGGCGGCCTCGGCACGGACCTGGTGCCGGGCGGCCCGCAGCCGGGCCAGTCGGACGTCGGCAACGTGGACGGCTCCTACGTGCCCTGGCTGCGCAGGGCGACCGCCGACTGCGCCGGCGTCACACCCGCGCTCCTCGCCGCGCACATCGATCAGCTCTCCGGGTGGCAGGACGACAGCGCCAGCCTCTCCGAGCGGGGCATCGCCCGCTTCACGGACGCCGGCTGGAAGACCTGGGGCCGGGACGACGACGGCAACGGCGCCTCCTCACCGCACGACGCGGTGGACGCGATCATGGCGCTGGGGCGGCAGGACTGCTCCCTGGCGCGGAAGATGACCGCGCTGCGCACGAAGGGCGTCGTCAACGGCGACGTCGCCGACCTGACGCTCGCCGCGTACACGGCCGGGACCGACGAGGTCACCAAGGCCGGCAAGGTCCCCGCTCCGGCCCGCGCGTTCGTCGCCGGGGTCGAGAAGCGGCTGCCGCGGTACGAGTCCCTGGTCCGGCGCAACCCCGAACAGGAGAGCGGCGGCCAGCCCTCCGGCGCGCTGCTGAGGCCGCCCGTCACCACGCTCACCGTCACCTCGCCGTTCGGCTCGCGCGTCCACCCGCTGACCAAGGTCACCAAGCTCCACACGGGCGTCGACTTCGGCGCGCCGCAGGGGGCCCAGGTGTCCGCGGCGCGGGAGGGGCGGGTCGAGTTCGCCGGTCTGACGTCGGCCTACGGCAACCGCGTGGTGATCGACCACGGCACGATCGACGGGAAACGGCTGGAGACCACCTACAGCCATCTGTCCGTCCTCCAGGTGAGCGCCGGCCAGAGTGTGACCAGCGGCCAGCCCGTCGGGCTCGTCGGCTCGACGGGCCTGTCCACCGGCCCGCACCTCCACTTCGAGGTCCTCCTCGACGGCCAGTACACGGACCCGCTGCCCTGGCTCACCGGCGGCGGCCGAGGATGACACGGCGGCGCGGCCGTCAGCGCAGGACGGCCGCCAGCAGGTCCGCGCCCAGCGCCGTGATCTCGGGCAGGTTGAGGGTGTGGTGGACGTAGCGCCCGTGCCGCCGGGCGCTGAGCAGGCCCGCGCGGCGCAGGACGGCCAGGTGGCGGGAGACCTCCGGGGGCGAGAGCTCCCAGGCGTGGGCCAGCTCGCCGGTGGTGTGCGGGCCGCGGGCCAGGGTGCGCAGCAGCCGCAGGCGCACCGGATGCGAGAGCGCCTCCAGCCGGTGGCCGACCGTGTCCAGCGGCACCGGCTCGTACGGACCCGGCTCGGCCACGGGGTACTGCACCACCGGCTGCCATCCGGGCGCGTGCACCACCAGCAGGTGCGGGCGGCCGAAGTGGCTGGGGATGAAGGTGACCCCGGCGCCGTGGGCGGCGGTCTCGTTGTCCTGGAGCTTGTCCACGACGATGCGGTCGCCGTCCGGCGCCAGGGCGACGGCGCCGGAGACCGAGGCGAGCGCCGCCCCGATGCCCTGGCGCTTCAGCAGGTCGTTCTTCAGCCGCAGGTCGGCGGCGAGTTGCCCGGCGACGCCGGTCCAGGCGGGGTCGAAGAACGTTTCGGCGCACTGTTCGAGGGTGTCGCGCACCCGCGCCCGCACGGCCGCCGGGTCCGCGAGCAGCCGCTGCGCGAACGCCTCCTGGAGTGCGCCGCGTGCCTGGGCCAGGTCCAGGGCCCGCTCGCGCGCGGCCGCGTCGGCGAGCGGCGACGGCGCGGCGAAGTGGACCCGGTTGCTGCCGCAGGTGGTGGTGAGCGCCGCGGTCACATAGGTCTCGTCGTCGAGCCGGTCCACGTCGTCCAACTCCTCGGCGAGGGTCGGCCGGGGCCGGGCGGGGACCAGGAAGTCGGCGCGTGAGGACCGCCAGAGAAACTCCGCCTCCTTGAGCCGCTCGGCCAGCTCCGGCGGCATCCCGGACCAGACGTCCCCGACCCAGCCGGCCAGCCACGGGTGATGCCCGGGTTCGGCCAGGACGTGCAGCATCGCGGTCAGCTCGGCCAGCGGGGAGGCGGCGAACCGCAGCCGCCCGGCGGGCAGTCCGGTGATGTCGATGCGCAGCGTCATCCCCCCATCATCACCGGCCGCGCGGCCGGCGGCGGCGTCGGTTGACGATGTCCGTCAACCGACGTGCCGCGCCCGGCGGTCCGACCCGAGCGTGGGCGCCATGGCAACCACCACCGGATTCCGTCCCCGCGCCCTCCTGCGTGCCTCGGGAGGCCCCCGCTACGCCGTCGCCCTGGCCGTGGACGCGCTCGGCACCGGCCTGCTGCGGCCCTTCCTGCTGCTCTACGGGGTGACGGTGCTCAGGCTGTCCGCGCCGGTCACCGGCGCCGCCATGACCGCCGGCGTGGTCGCGGGTCTGGTGTGCGTGCCCGCGGTGGGCAGGTGGCTGGACCGGGGCGCGCGCAGCACGGTCGTGGCGGCGTCGATGCTGGTGCGGGTGGCGGGGGTGGCGCTGCTGCCGGCCACCCCGACGGGCGACGTCCGGCTGTTCGCGGCGGCGGCGTTCTTCCTCGGCATCGGCAACCAGGCCTGGCCGGCCGCCCACGCCGCCCTGGTGGCCACGCTCGCGCACGGCCGGGAGCGCGACGCCGCCCTGGCGCAGGGCCGCGCCCTGCGCAACGCCGGCCTCGGGGCCGGTGCGCTCCTGGCCACCGCGTGCCTGACGGGCGGCGCCGCCGCGTTGCAGGCGCTGGCGGCCGTCACCGCTCTCGCCTACGTCGCCGCGGCGGCCCTGGCGTGGTCGGTCCACGTGCACGCGCGTCCGACCGCTTCCGCCGCCGAGGACGGCGACGGAAGCGGGGAGGGCAGCGGCGACGGGAGCGGGGAGGGCAGCGGCGACGGGAGCGGGGACGACGGGCCCGCGCCCCGGATGCGCGCGCTGCTGGCCGCCAACGTGATCTACGTCTTCTGTCTCAACGTCCCCGAAGTCGCGCTCCCGCTGGTCCTGGTGACGCGGATGCACGCCTCCCCGGTGTGGTCGGCGGCCGTGTTCGTGGCCAACACGGTGCTGGTGGTCACCTTGCAGGTGCCGGTCACGGTCCTGATGGCCCGCTTCCGCCGCCGGACCGCGCTGGCCGTCGCCGGCGTGGTGCTCAGCGCGTCCTACCTCGGCTTCCTCGCGGCCTGCTCCCTGGGGCACGGCTGGGGCGCCCCGGCCGTCGCCGCGGTGTCCGTGCTCTGCACCCTCGGCGAGATCATCTACGCGGGCAGCGCCACCGCGCTCGTCACCGTCCTCGCCCCGGCGCCCGTCCTGGGGCAGGCCCTGGCCCGCTTCCAGCTCTCCACGGGCTTCGGCCTCGCCGCCTCCCCGGCGGTCATCACCGCCCTCGCGCCGCATGGTCCGGCCGCCCTGTGGGGCAGCCTCGCCGCCGCGACACTCCTCTCCGCCGCCGCCGTCGCCCGCTGATCCGCCATCGTCTCGCGGAGCGGTACGAGCGGGCCCAGGTGGGCAAGATCCGTTCTCTGAAAGTCGCCCTGGCTGGATTCGGACCACACCGTGAACGCCGGTGACCGGCCGGCCGGGCGCTCGCCGACCAGGTATAGCCTTCCCGAGCGGCGAAATGCGGGAGAAGTGCGCGCCGGCCCGCGCACCCCGGCGCCGGACCGGCCGCCGACGTTCAGGAAACTGACGTGAAATCACCTGTCCGGGAAAGCCGCCTCCCCGTAAATGCACCTACCAAACATATTGATGAGGGTGAGGGCTGGGGCTACGCTCCAGACACCGTGACCGCTCGTATGTCGTCCGTAACCGGAATGGCTGGACGGCGCAGCGAGGGAAGAAAGCCGGCGGAGAAGTCGGCTGGTATTTCGACGGGCCGACTCACGCGGGGGAAGAAGTGGACACACGGCATCTCGAGGCATTCCTGGGCGCCGTGGACGCGGGAAGTGTGACCCGGGCGGCCAGTGTGCTCCAGGTGACCCAGCCCACGGTGACCAACCGCATCAAGGCGCTGGAGCGGTCGCTCGGCCTGACCCTGCTGGAGCGCCTGCCGGACGGCGTCCGGCCGACGAGCGCGGGCCGTTCCATCCTGGAACAGGCCCGCGAGATCGTGCGGCTCAGCGGTCGTGTCCGGCGTATCGCGGACGCCTCACTCGCGCCGCAGGGGAAAATCCGCGTCGGCGCGTCGGAAAGCCTCATAAATCACCGGCTGCTTCCGCTCATCGAGTATTTACTCCTGCGCTATCCGGACATGGATGTGTCGCTCCGGCTTTCCACTCCCCAAGAAGCGCTCGCCATGCTGCGCAACGGACAGCTGGACTGCGTGTTCATGATAGGAAGCGGAGCGCCGCGGGAGGATCTGGACCACTGCGATCTCTGCCCCGAGCCGTTCGCCCTGGTGGCCGGACGGCGGCGGAATCCCGTCCGTCCGGATGCCGAGGAGACCGTGTCGTCGATCCTGGTCACCGCCGACCTCGACGTCCGGCACTGCGGCAGCCTCCTGACCGAGGTCGAGTCGACGTTACGGGCGAGGCGGACGCTGAAGCTCGATTCCATCACCGCGGTCAAGCGCATGGCCGAGAGCGGCCTCGGCGTGGGTCTGCTTCCCGAGGTCACCGTGGCCGAGGACATCGCCGCCGGCCGGCTGCGCCGGGTCGTCGACTGGCGGCCCGCCACCCCCACCTGCACACAGGCCCTGTGGCGGCGCGACGACGGCGGGCACCCGGTCCTCGACGCCGTGCTCAAGGCCGCCTCCGACGTGGTCGGCGCGGGCTGACCGGACTCCGGGCCCCGCGGCGGCGGCCCGGAGCCCGGCGCCCGTGGGCCGGTCAGGCGGCGTCCGTGAGGAGCTGGGCGAGCAGCTGCCGGTGGTCGGTCTTCCCGTGCTGGTTGACGGGGAGACCGCCGACGACGCGCACCACGCCGGGTGCCATGTACGCGGGCATCGACCGCAGGCAGAACGCGATCAGGTCGCTCTCGGCCGTTGTGGCGGCGCCGTCGGCCAGCACGACGAACGCGCTCAACTCGGCGTTCCCGTCCGGCCCTTCGTACACCACGACGGCCGCCTCGCACACCTCGGGGTGGGCCAGCAGCCGTCGCTGCACCTCGGCCGGCTCCACGCGGTTGCCGCGGATCTGCACCTGGGAGTCGCGCCGCCCGCAGAAGCGCAGCGTGCCCTCGGCGTCCCGGAAGGCGAGGTCGCCGGTCCGCAGCAGGCGCTGCCCGGAGCGCGGCTCCAGCGGGTCGGCGACGAGGACGGCGTCCGTGGCCTCCGCGTCCGCCCAGTAGCCGGTCATCAGGGCCGGGCTGCGCAGGTACATCTCGCCGACGACGCCCTCCTCGCGCACGGGCGTGCCCTCGGCGTCCACCAGGAGGATGTCGGTGCCCAGGTGCCCGACGCCGATCGACAGGTGCGTCACGTCCTCGGGCAGCGGGTCGGGCACCTCGGCGAAACTGGCCGCCATGGACTCCGTCGCCCCGTAGCAGTTGATCAGCCGGATGCCGGGCCGCAGGCGCTGGAGGTGGCGCAGTTCGCCCAGCGGGAACTCCTCCCCGCAGAACAGCACGCCGCGCAGGTCGGGCAGGTCGGCCAGCTGGTCGGGGAGGTGGCGCAGGGTCTGCCGCCAGATGGACGGCACTCCGTTGACGTGAGTGGCACGGGTGGCGCGCAGCACCTTGAGGAACCGCGTCGGCCAGCGCAGCAGGGCCCGCGGCACCGGCGCCACCGCGGCTCCGCCGCCCAGCGCCATGCCGATGTCCAGCAGCGAGAAGTCGAACTGGAGCGGCGAGGTCGACGCCACCCGGTCGCCCGCCGACACGAACCCCTCGGCGAGCATGCCCCGGTAGAAGGCGACGACGGCGCGGTGGCTCATCACCACGCCCTTGGGCCGGCCCGTGGTGCCCGACGTGAAGATGATGTAGGCGGTGTCGCCCGGCGTCACGGCGCGTCGCAGCCGCTCACGGCGCACCGGCGGGCGCGGCACCTCGATGCCGCCCCCGCCGAACCGCCCGTGCCCCACGGCCGTACCCGCTTCCCCGCCACCCGCTTCCCCGCCACCCGCTTCCCCGCCACCCGGTTCCCCGCCACCCGGTTCCCCGGCAGCCGCCGTCAGGCACAGCGCGGGCTCGGCGAGCCGTTCGATCGTCTCCCGCCGCTCGGCCGGCGTCTCGGGGCTGACCGGGACGAAGGGCAGACCGCGCGACGAGCACGCCAGCACCAGGGCGACGGCCTCGGCGGACGTGTCGGAGACGATCATGACGCGGTCGTCGATCCGCAGGCCGAAGCGGTCCAGTGCGGCGGCGTACCGCTCGGCGGCCGCGCGCAGGTCGCGGAAGGTCGTCACCCGTTCCGCACCGTCCGCGTACTCCACCACGGCGGGATGGTCGGGGTGCGTGGCCGCGGCGGCCAGCAGGAACTCGTCGAAGCGTTCGTCGGGTCGGTGGGTCACCGTGGGTGCGGGCGTCGCGGGCATCGTCTCTCCAGGTCAGCGCAGGTTGTCGGCCGGGGCGGGCGGTACGGGGGTGGCGATGTGCGGTTCCCCGGCGACGAGCACCAGCGGGGCGCCGGGGGCGGCGGTCAGATGGCGTACGGTGCCGACCACCAGGACGTGATCGACGGCGGAGAAGGTCTCGGCGACGTCGCAGGTCATCACGACGGCGGCGTCCCGCAGGACGGGGACGCCCCGGAGCACGGCGTGCGGCGTGCCCTCGAAGCGCTGCGCCGCGGTGCCGGTGGCGAAGCGCCGCACCAGCGGACCCTGCGTGTGGGACAGCACGTTGACGGCGAACCGGCCGGCGCCGAGCAGGTCGTCCAGGGTGCGTCCGCCGGCGCCGAAGGCGAGCAGCACGCTCGGCGGCGCCACGGACAGCGACATGAGCGAGGTCGTGGTGCACCCCACCGGCCCGTTCGGTCCGAGGGCGGTGGTGACCGCGGCGCACTTGGCCAGCCCCGTCATCGCCGCGCGGAAGAGCGCCTCGTCCACCGCCGCCTCGACCGGCGGGGCGGCCTGGGCGGTCGTCGTCTCAACCCCGAGCACGGCGCGCCTCCCTGCCGGTGGTGAGTGCGGCCAGGGTGTCGAGCGTCCGCTCGACCACACCGGTGCGGGGGCGGCCGCGCCGCGCGGAGTCGGCGGCGAAGCGCAGGGCCTTGGGCAGTTGCGTCCAGGCGTCGGCCAGCTCCGGGTCGGGGTGCGGCCCCAGGCGGTGGAGGTGGTGCCGGGACGCCGCCCACAGGTCGTCGAGGTGCCGCTCCAGCAGGTCCGCGTCACCGGTGAGGCGGTCGCGCAGGTACGCGAACACCTCGCCCGGTGCGCGCAGCCAGACGCCCGGCCACCGCGCCGGGGAGCCGGCCGACGGTCCGGCCGGAGAGGCCGGAGAGGCCGGGGAAGCCGGGGAAGCCGGGGAAGCCGACGGAGCCGGCGAAGGGATCGCCCGGCGCAGCCAGCGGTAGGCGTCCGTCGGACCGGGGTCCACCGGTTCCCCCAGGGCGTGCGCGTCCCGGTTGCGGACGGCCGGGTCGAGCCGCCCGACCGGCGTCAGCGCCCGGCGCAGCGCGTCGTCGTCGAGCACTCCGGCGTAGGGCAGTTGCTCGCCGCCGGGCATCAGGGCGTGGAACGGGTCGGCCACGTGCCACCCCCGCGCGTCGCGGCCCCGCAGCAGGAACCAGTGGGGGATGCTCCGTACCCCGTGGTGCGGCGACCAGAGCAGATGGAAGGCGTTGCCCGACACGATCACCCGCCCCTCCTCGGCGAGCAGCGCGGCCAGCGCCGCGCGGGCCGACGGCCAGTCCGGCCGGTGATCGTGGACCAGGACCCCGTCGTCGATGCGGTCGTGGTGGGAGAAGGCGAGCGCGCCGTCCGGATCGTCGGTGCGCACCCACAGGTGCGCCGCCGCCGCCAGACGGCCGGCCGCCGCGCCTCCCAGGTACTCCACCAGCGCGGTGGAGTAGCAGGACAGTGCAGGTGTCATGGTGTCGCCTCCCAGGCGCAGGCCACGGGTACGTCGATGAGGTCTCGCACCTTGCGCCAGCGCAGGCCGCGCCAGTCGCCGCGGTCGAGGTGCGGGGGCACGTCGATGCTCCAGGGGCGTCCCCCGATGCCGGTGCCGTCGGTCTTCACGCACGCCTCCTGGACCGTCCAGATCTCCGTGAACACGGTGTGCCGCAGGGGCGCCGGCATGCGGTACAGGCGGTCCGCGTACGGGGCGGCGCAGCGCCGGACCATCGCGCGGCCGACGTGCGGCGGCGGCACCTGTACGTCCACGCCGACGCGGCGGCTGGGCGCCACGGCCACGACGGTGTGCTCCCCGTCGTGAGAGACGCTGACGCCGGGCCGGCCGGGGCCCGCCAGGACCGGCTTGCCGTTGGGACCGGCCACGACCGGCTCGCCGGCGTCGCCGGGCGCCACCTCGGCGAGCAGGGCGCGCAGCAGCGCGCGCCCGGCCAGCATCTCGCGTGCGCGCCAGGCCGGCCGGCCGCGTGCCGCGGCCAGGTCGGCGGGGGTGAGGCGGTCGGCGGACGCCGTACCGGCAGCCGCCCACACCCCCGGGACGATCTCCAGGACTCTCACGGCAGCTCCCCGGCAGGGCCGTCGGCGGCCGTCTCGGCCACGATGCTCAGGACGACCTCGGTCGTGCCGCCGCCGATCCCGAACAGGGCCCCCTGCGCGCGCAGTTGCTGCGGTCCTCCGGTGCGGAAGCCGTGCGCGCCCTGGAGGTGCGCGCACACGTCGAGGACGTGCTCGACGGTCTCGGCGGCACTGGCCTTGAGCAGTGCGGCGGATGAGGTGTCGCGGCGGACGGCGACCGCCTCGGTGAGGCTCTCGGTCAGGGCGCGGTGCTGACGGGAGCGCAGCAGCGCGCCCGCCCAGCGCTGGCGGATCCCCTCCCGCTCCCACAGGACCCCGTCGCCGTGCCGGCGCCCCTTGAGGTGGCCGGCGGTCTCCCGCAGCACCCGCTCGCACAGCGCGACCGCCCACAGGGCCCCGGCCAGCCGCTCGGTGGCGATGTGGGCCGCGAAGCCGCTCAGTCCGCGGCCGGTGCCGCCCACGACGTGGTCGCGGGTGAGCCGGACGCCGTCGAAGGCGAGGTGACCGGTCCCGGAGCCGTCGAACAGCTCCGTCCCGGCCGGCCGCGCGCTCACACCGGGCGCGTCGGCCGGGACGAGCACCCAGGTGAAGTTGGTGAAGTGCGGGCCCGGCCGGTGGCGGGCGAGGACGAGGGCGGCGCCGCACGTCGTCGCGTTGGTGATCCAGCGCTTGGCGCCGTCCAGCCGCAGGTGGTCCCCGTCGAAGGAGACGCGTGTGTCCAGTGCCGCCAGGTCGCAGCCGGAGTCCTGGTCGGTGGCGGCGAGGGCGACGACGGTACGGCCGTCGAGGCTGTCGGCGAGCGTCCGGGCGGCCGGGCCCGTCCCCGAGGCCAGCAGCGGCAGGCAGGTGGCCAGCGGGACCGTCACCGCCAGCGTCGAGCCGACGCCGAAGCGGCGGTCCAGGTCCGTCAGCAGCGCGCCCAGCGCGGCCGGGTCGACGCCGCGGCGCGGATCGTCGCCGCGGTAGACCCCGGCCAGCCGGTTCTCCGCGCCGAGGACGCGCCACAGGTCGGCGCCGCTCGCGTCGGCGGGCAGGGCGCCGAGCCGGGAGCCCGCCGCGGTGGCGGGCTCCCGCACAGCGAAGACGCTCATGCCGCCGCCCTGTGGTCTTCCTCGGCGGCGCCGGCCCGGCGCACCGCGGCCCACAGGCTGCCGGCGGTGGCGAAGGTGGTGTCGTTGAGGTCCTCGTCCGGGAGGGAGACCCCGAGCCCGTCCTCGATGGCGAAGAGCAGGTCGATGGCCTTCATGGAGTTCATCCCGAGGTCGTGCAGACGGCTGTCCTCGGTGAGGGGACGGTCCCCGAGGTTGGGGAGGAAGGGCGTCAGCAGGTCGATGAAGGACTGGTTCACGGCTTCTCCGTCGCTTGGGTGGTGGTGTGGTCCGGCAGGGGCGTGGTCGGGGGCAGAGGCAGGGGTGGAGGCGCGGCGCGGTCAGGGCCGGGGCGGCCGTACGGCGAACACCTCGCGGTCGGCGGCGAGCAGGGACGCCAGGTCGGGCAGCAGCGCCTCGGGGACCGGTCGGCCCCGCTCGGCGCGCCGCTGGGCGATGAACGCGGTCGCGGTGAGCTGGTCCCAGCGGCGCAGGTGGTCCGCCGCGTCCAGCCGCTCGCCGAGCTGTTCGCGGTAGGCGGCGTGCAGGTGCCGGGCCCGGGTCAGCAGCCAGGTCTCCGCGGTCAGCCGCCGCAGCGCGGCGAGCCGGTCGGGGTGCGCGGCGTACGCCTCGACGTACGCCGCCGGATCGTCCAGGCGCAGCAGCGGCCGGGGCGCGCGGTGGTCGGGCACGGGCGACAGGGCGCACGCGAAGGAGGCGGTGGGCAGCCGGTCCCAGGGGTACGTCCACCGGCCCGGCCGGGCCGGACCCCACGCCGTCTCGTTGTCGTAGGCGTCCTCCACCTCGGCGCCGTCCGGGTGCGCGCCGACCAGGAAGCTGTGCTCCATGTGCGCCCGGCCCGCGTAGGGCAGCCACGGCATGGCGTAGGAGTCGGCGACGGCGTAGACCACCGGCGCCCGTTCGGCCATGGCGCGCAGCGCGTGCGCCGGGACGCGGTGGGCGACGGCGTCCGGCCGCAGGCCCACCAGCGCGGCTCCCTCGCGCAGCTGCTCCTCGGGCGCGGGGTCCACCGTGGGCAGGCCGTCGGGTCCGGGCCTCGGCTCGAAGCGCAGGCGCGCCCCCAGCGCGAGGTGCCGTCCGGGCCCGTGCAGGCGGTCGGCGAGGACCGCCAGGTTGACCTGTACGCAGTCGAGGATCCCGGTCCGCACGGACGGGGCCGCGGTGGCCGTCACGGGCGCGTCTCCACCCGGGTCAGCCCGGCCACCGCGCGGGCGAGCGCCTCGTCGGGCGGCGACTGGTCCTCCAGCCCGCCGGCGAGGAAGTGCTCGTAGGCCCCGAGGTCCAGGTAGCCGTGGCCGCTGACGCACACCAGGACCCCGCCGGTGGCGTCGGGCGAGGCGGCGATGCGGGCGGCGGCCGCCAGGGCGTGGCCGGACTCGGGCGCCGGCAGGACGCTCTCGTGACGGGCCAGCAGCCGGCCCGCGTCCAGGGCGTCCGCCTGGCTGACCGCCATGGCGTCGACGTCCCCGCTGTGCCGCATCGCGGAGATGAGCTTGGCCGCGCCGTGGAAGCGCAGGCCGGCGGTGTGCGCGTCCGGGATCCGGTAGTCGCTGCCGATGGTGTACATGGCCTCCATCGGGCCGCTGCCGGTGGCGTCGGTCTTGTCGTAGGCGTAGACGCCCCGGGTCAGCTTCGGTGTGCTGCTGGACTCGGCGGCGACCAGCCGTGGCCCCGGCTCGCCGGCCGCGCGGGCGGTGGCGTGGAAGGGCAGCGCGATGCCGCCGAAGTTGGAACCGGCGCCCACGCAGCCGACGACCGTGCCGATCCCGGCGTCCAGCTCCGCCAGCTGCTCCTGCGCCTCCAGACCGATCACGGACTGGTGCAGGATGCTGTACGTCTCCCCGCTGCCGATGCAGAAGGCCACCTGGTCGTGTTCGGCGGCGTACTCGACGGCCTCCCCGATGGCGAGCGAGAGGCTGTTGCCGGCGGCCGGGTCCTCGGTGGCGGAGACCTTGGTCATTCCGCTGGGACTGGCGTGCACCTCGGCGCCCAGCATGCGCATCAGGACCCCGCGGTAGGGCTTGCGCCGCAGGCTGGACTCGACCATGAAGACCCGGCAGCGCAGTCCGAACAGGGCGCACGCCGCGGCCATGGCGGTGCCCCACTGGCCCGCGCCGGTGCCCGTGACCAGCTCCTTCACGCCCGCCTTCTGGTAGTAATACGCCTGCGCGAGCGCCGTGTTGAGCTTGTGGCTGCCCGAGATGTTGACGCCCTCGTTCTTGACGTACACCGGCACGCGGGCGCCGACGGCCTCCTCGAAACCGCGGGCCCGCCACAGGGGCGTCGGGCGGTACTGCCGGTAGCGTTCGACGACCGGGGCGGGGATGTCCCAGTACTCACGGGACGAGACGCTGTGCCGGATCAGCTCCGTCGGAATGTTGATCTTGATCTCGCCGGACCCGGCACCGGAGCGGGGCGGGGTGCGGTCCGGCGGCAGGGGCTCGGACAGGTGGGGCAGGACACTGCGCCAGCGGGTCGGGACAGCGTTCGTCACCGCTGGACCTCCGCGGCCGTCACCACGTCGATCAGGTCCCGGACGGTGCGGAAGCTGCGCCCGACGAAGAGGTCGTCGGGGAGGGTCACGTCGAGCTCGTCCTCGATCCGCACGAGCATGCCGACGAAGCCGAGCGAGTTGACGTTCAGCAGGTCGCCGACGAGCGGTTCGTCGTCGCGGACGCGGTCGGGCGGGAGGGACAGCCGGGACTCGGCGACGACCACCTTCTTGACGACGGTGGCGACGGCGTCCCGGTCGAGGGACAGTTCCTGGGGCATGGCACGCCTTTCGGGGGCCGGGGGAGCGGGGCAGGGGCGGGTCCGGGAGAACGGGGCAGAGGCAGGGGCCGGGGAAACGGGGCAGAGGCAGGGGCCGGGGAAACGGGGCAGAGGCGGGGTCGGGCGTCAGCCGCGCAGCGCGCCGGCGCCGTCGGTGACATAGCTGTGGGTGACCAGGGCGCCGAGCGTCACGGGGCCGCGCACGTGCAGCCGGCCGGTGGCGATGGCGATCTCGGTGCCCAGACCGAGGGTCGGGCCGTCGTGCAGCCGCAGCGAGCCGTTGACCACGACCATCGCGGCGTCGGCGCGGCGGCGGAAGGCGTCGATGACGTGCCGGTCGCGGGCGATGAGGCCCTCGGTGTGCCCGGAGCCGTGGCGGCGCACGTGGTCGAGGGCGGCTCTCTCGTCGTCGACCGGTACGACGGCGACGACCGGGTCGAGGAACTCCCGGCCCAGATCGTGCGCGGCGAGGGGTTGGGTCTTGAGCGCGGCGGGGACGAGAGCGGTCAGTTCGGGGGCCGTGTGCAGGGTCAGTTCCGTCTCGCGGCCCGCCAGCGCGCGGGCCAGGGCCTCGAAGTAGTCCCGGGCGACGGCGCGGTCGAGCAGCAGCGTCTCCACGGAGGTGCAGCCGGCCGGCTCGGGCAGCTTGCTGTCCAGCGTGGCCCGCACCGCGAGTTCCAGGTCGGCGCTCCGGTGGACGTAGAGGTGGTTGACGCCGCCGCCGCTGGCGATCAGCGGGATGGCACTGGTGCGGCAGTGCTCCACGAGTGCGGGACTGCCGCGCGGGATCAGCACGTCCACCTGGTCGGGCCGCTTCAACAAGGCGCGCAGCAGCCGTCGCTGCGGGTCGTCCAGGACCGTGACGAGGCCCGTGGGCAGTCCCGCCCGGGCGAGCGCGGCGTGCACGGCCCGCTCCAGTGCCGCGTTGGTGGCGGCCGTCTCCTTGCCGCCGCGCAGCAGCACGGCGTTGCCGACGGCGACCGGGAGCAGGGCGCCGTCCACGGTGACGGTGGGCCGCGCCTCGTAGACCATCAGGACGACGCCGAGCGGCCGCGGCACGCGGTGGACGTGCCGCGCCGCGCCCGAGACGGGCACCTCCGTCTCGCGCACCTGCCGCAGCTCCTGCCGGGTCATCGCGGTGAGGGCGACCATCCGGTCCCGGTGGACGTCGGTCAGCCGCAGCCGCTCCACCAGCGTGGGCGGCATGCCGAGCCGCTGGGCCGCGGCGACGTCCGCCGCGTTGGCCCCGGCGATCCGCGGCCAGTGCGCGAGCAGCTCCTCGCCGAGGACCTGGCAGTACCGGTCGTAGGCGGCGTCGCCCACGGGCGGGGCCGCGTCGAACGCCGCGCGCGCCCGGCTCAGGAGACCGTCAGGCATGCCGCTCCTCGGTGCTCGCCAGGAAGGACCCGAGGTGGTCCAGGACCAGGGGCAGCCGCTCGCCGTCGAAGGCGGTGAAGTGGTCGCCGGGCAGCGGCCGCACGGTCAGGTTCGGGGCCACCTCGCGCCAGGCCGCCAGGTGTGCGGCGTTGTCCTCGTCCGCGCACGGCATCAGCAGCGCCGGGCAGTCGTGGCGCGCCTCGGCCCGGTAGGAGACGACGGCGTCCAGGTGCGCGTCGGCGGTCGCGGCGACCCGGTCGGCGGGGACGCCACTGTCGTCGGCGGCGAGGGAGGCGCGCACCCGCTCGCGCCACCGGCGTGCCGCCGCCGGGTCCCGGTCGATGCGGGCGGCGGGGCTGTCCACCATCACGACCCGCGGCCGCCGGCCCTCCGCGGCCAGCCGGGCGGCCAGTTCCCAGGCGACGACGCCGCCGAGCGACCAGCCGAACAACAGCTCCGGTGGCTCGGGGAGGTCGGCGAGCAGCGACCAGTAGCGGTCCGTCATGGCGGCGACGCTGCGGTCCGGCTCCTCACCCGGCGCCAGCCCGTAGCCGCGCAGGGCGAAGACCGGGCCGAACCGGCGCAGGGCGAACCCGACGCCCGTGTACGCCCCGACACCGCCGCCGGCGGCGTGGACGAGGACGCTGCACCTCCCGGGCCGGGGCCGGCCCATCGGCATGAGCACCGGCTGGGCGACGTCCGCGCGGCTCATGGTGTGCGTCCGCGCTGCGGGCAACCGATCATCGAAGTTGTTTCCTTCCGCGCTGGGTGGCATTGACGACAAGCGACTTCCGCGCCGGCCACCTTTCAAACGAATTCCGTCCGCACCCCATAGGGAACTCTTATCGCACTCGTGCGCGGGCATTATGAAGGCAGGTCGGCGGGCGGAATTCGGCTCCCTTATCGACGCCATGCGAAGTGTTTATGGCTTCGGGTACGCACTCGAATCAACGAATCCCAGCCGGGTAATCGGCGCTCGACGTCACGACCGCCGACAAGGGCCGCCCTGCCGTCGCCCAGCTATTCCGCCGAATTCAGAGGGACCCCGCATGACACTGATGCTCGACCAACCGGTCGGCACTACCCGCTTCCGTGCCTTCGGTCCGCGGCAGATCGACGACATCGTCCGGCGCTACGGGCTGTCGCCGCAGCTGCGGGACGGCATCGCCCTGCTGGCACACGTCCTGCCGTTCCGCGTCAACGAGTACGTGCTCGACGAGCTGATCGACTGGACAAACCCGGCCGAGGACCCGATCTTCCGCCTGGTCTTCCCCCAGCGCGGCATGCTCCCCGAGGACGACGAGCGCTCCCTGGAGGCGCTCGTGCGCTCCGGGGCGGCCAAGAGCGAGACGGCCGCCGAGGTCGCCCGGATCCGCGCCGGACTCAACCCCCACCCCTCCGGGCAGCGCGAGTACAACGTGCCGGTGCACGAGGGCGAACGGGTGGCCGGCCTCCAGCACAAGTACCGCGAGACGGTGCTGTACTTCCCCACCCAGGGCCAGTCCTGCCACTCCTTCTGCACCTACTGCTTCCGCTGGGCGCAGTTCGTGGGCGACCCCTCCCTGCGCTTCGCCGCCCCCGGCCCGGACCGGCTCGTGCGCTACCTGCACGACCACCCCGAGGTCAGCGACGTCCTGGTGACGGGCGGCGACCCCATGGTGATGAGCACCGACCGCCTCACCGGACACCTGGAGCCGCTGCTCGGCGTGGACAGCGTCGACACGATCCGCATCGGCACCAAGTCCCTGGCCTACTGGCCGCAGCGCTTCGTGAGCGACGCCGACGCCGACTCGCTGCTGCGGCTCTTCGAGCGGATCGCCGCCGCCGGCAAGCAGGTCGCCGTCATGGCCCACTTCACCCACCCGCGCGAGCTGCGCACCGCCCTGGTGGCCGAGGCCGTCCGGCGCATCCGGGCCACCGGAGCCGTCGTCTACTGCCAGGCCCCGATGGTCGCGCACATCAACGACGACGCCGAGACCTGGGCCGCCCTGTGGAAGTCCGAACTGGCCCTCGGCGCGGTCCCGTACTACATGTTCGTCGAGCGCGACACCGGCCCCTACGACTACTTCAAGGTGCCGCTGGCCCGCGCCATGGAGATCTTCCACACCGCCTACCGCACCCTGCCGGGACTCGCCCGCACCGTGCGCGGCCCGGTGATGTCCACGACACCCGGCAAGGTCGTGGTGGACGGCGTCGAGACCCGCGGCGCCGACCGCTACTTCCAGCTCCGGCTGGCGCAGGCCCGCAACCCCGCCCTGGTCGGCCGCCCGTTCCGCGCGCACTACGACCCCAGCGCCACCTGGCTCAGCGACCTGAGGATCGCGGCCGACACACCGCGGGACATCCGGGAGGCGCTGCGGCCGTGAACGCCTCGATGTCCCCCAACCTCGCCCTCAACGAAGAGGTCGCGCGACTGCGGGCCCAGGGCCGCTCCGTCGTCCACCTCGGCTTCGGCGAGTCACGGCTGCCCGCCTTCGCCCCCCTGGTGGAGCAACTGCGCGCCGGCGCCCACCGCAACGCCTACGGACCCGTGGCCGGAGCGCCCGACGCCCTCGCCTCCCTCGCCGGCTACTTCGAGCGCCGCGGCCTGCCCACCGGCCCGCACGACGTCCTGCTCGGCCCCGGCAGCAAGCCGCTGCTCATGGCGCTGAACCTGGTCCTGCCCGGGGACGTGCTCCTGCCCCGCCCGAGCTGGAACTCCTACGAGCCGCAGGCCCGCATGGCCGGAAAAAGGGTCTACGGCGTCCCGATCCCCGCCGAGTGCGGCGGCGTCCCCGACCCGGACGTCCTGCCGGAGACCATCGAGCGCGCCCGCCGGACGGGCGGCGACCCGCGCATCGTCGTGCTCACCCTCCCCGACAACCCGACCGGCACGCTCGCCGGCGCCGAACTGATCGGGCGGGTGTGCGAGATAGCCGAGGCACAGGACCTGATCGTCGTCTCGGACGAGATCTACCGCGACGTCATGCACCGCCCCGACGCCCCCTTCCTCAGCCCCGCCGACGTCATCCCCGAGCGCACCGTGGTGACCACCGGGCTGTCCAAGTCCCTGGCGCTCGGCGGCTGGCGCGTCGGCGGCCTGCGGGTGCCCCCCGGCGCCCGGGGACGCGACCTGCGCGCCCGACTGGTCGCCGTCGCCAGCGACATGTGGTCCACACTGGCGGGCCCGATGCAGCAGGTCGCCGCGTATGCCTTCGGCGACCCGCCCGAGATCGGGCGGCGGCTGGCGGCGAGCGCCCGGCTGCACGGCGCCGTGGCCCGCGCCGTGCACGCCGCCGCCGTCGCCGCCGGAGCCGCCTGCCGGCCGCCCACCGGGGCGTTCTACGTCTACCCCGACTTCGAGCCGCGCCGCGAAGCGCTGGCGGAGCGCGGCGTGGACGGCTCGGCGGCGCTGGCCCGGCACCTGCTGGACGAGCACGGCCTGGCCGTCCTGGCCGGACACCACCTCGGCGACGACCCCGGCGCGCTGCGCTTCAAGGCGGCCACCAGCATGCTCTACGGCGACACCGACGAGGAGCAGGAGGCCGCCCTCGCGGCCCCCGACCCGCTCGCCCTGCCGCACGTCGCCGACGCACTGACCCGCGTCGCCGAAGGCCTCGCAAAACTCGGCGCCTGACCACACCCCGGAGACATCATGGAGACACCCGACGTCCGCGCGGTCGTCACCGGCACCACCGCCGAGGTCCTCGGCGTCGACCAGGCCGACCTGCACGGCGCCGCCGCGCTGACCGACCTGCCCACGTTCAGCTCCTTCCGCATCGTGGAGATCGTCGAGCGGGTCGAGGAGGAACTCGACACCGAGGTCGAGGCGAGCGAACTCACCCCGGACAACCTCAGCCGCCTGGACACGCTCATCGCCCTCTTCGAGCGGACCCTGAACGCCGACGGGGTGCCCGGATGACCGTCACCGACCCGCCCCGCACGGCGTGGCGGCCCGCCGACCTCGAACGCGCCGTGTCCGAGGTCGAGGCGGAGGCCGCCCGGCACGCCGAGGCATGCGACCGCGAGGCGCGCTTCCCCGTCGAGGCGCTCGGGGCCATGCGCCGCACCGGCCTCCTCGGCCTCCTGGTGCCCGCCGCGGACGGCGGCCCCGGCGGCGGCATGGACGACCTGCTGGCCGTGAGCAGCCGGCTCTCCCGCACCTGCATGTCGGTCGGCATGATCTTCACCATGCACTGCCAGCAGGTCGCCGCCGTCGTCCGCGACGGCGGCCCGCTCCGGCAGCGGCTGCTGCCCCGCATCGTCCGCGGCGAGCTCTACCTGGCCTCGGTGACCACCGAGGCCGCCACCGGCGGACACCTGCTGTCCTCCGGGTCCGCGCTGACGGCCGGCGACGACTCCACCGTCCGGGTGGACCGCTTCGCCCCCGTGGTGACCGGAGGCGGCCACGCCGACGCGTTCCTCATCACCGCCCTGGCCCCCGACGCCACGTCACCCTCCCAGCTGTCGCTGGTCTACGCCGAGCGCGACCAGCTCACCGTCACGGTCCGCGGCGACTGGAACCCGATGGGCATGCGCGCCACCCACAGCGCGCCCCTGCACCTGGCCGGCGAGATCCCCCGCGACCAGGTCGTCGGCGCGCACGGGGCGTTCCGGGACATCGCCGTACGCACCTTCGCGCCCCTGGCCCACCTCGGCTGGGCGGCGTGCTGGCAGGGCGCCGCCGACGGCGCGCTCCAGCGCGTGGTGACCCTGCTGCGGGCCGAACGGCGCCGCTACGACCTCGACTCGCCCCTGCTGCTCACCCGCCTCTCGCGGGTCCGCCAGCGCCTGGACACCGTCCACGCGCTGATCACGCACGCCGCGTCCGTCCTGGCCTCGGCCGAGGACCCCACGAGCGCGCCCGTGCAACTCCTCGTCAACGCGGTGAAACTGACCGCCTCCGAGCTGTGCCCGGCGGCGGCCGACGAGCTGACGGACCTGATGGGCATGCGCCACGGCTACCTGCGCGACTCGCCGACCGCCCTGGAGCGGACGCTGCGCGACCTGCGCTCCGCCCCGCTGAACTACAGCAACGACCGCCTGCACGCGGCGGACGGCGTACTGACCCTCATGGACCGGGAGGTCCGCCATGTCTGACTCGCCGTCCGCCATGTCTGACTCGCCGTCCGCCACGTCCGACTCGCTGTCCGGCCTGTTCTCCCGCAGCGCGCGCCGCCACCCGGACCGGCCCGCCCTGAGCGTGGCCGGCGCGACCCTCACCTACCGGGAGCTGGCCCGCACCGCCGAGCGCCTCGCGGCCCACCTCGGCCCTCTCCCGCCGGGAGCACGCGTCGGGCTGCTGGCCTCCCGCTCCCCCCTGGCGTACGCCGGATACCTCGCCGTCCTGTCCGCCGGGGCGACCGTGGTGCCGCTCAACCCGATCTTCCCCGCGCGGCGCAACGCCGCGATCGCCGCCCGGGCCGGACTGCGGACCGTGCTCACCGACACCGCGCTGCGCGACCTGATGCGGGAGAGCGCGGTCCCGCTCGCCCTGGCGACGGCGGACGGCACGCCGTCGGGACACGGCACCCCGGCCGCGCCGCCCGTCCCGGGCCCGGCCGCGCCGCCGCCCGCCGGCGAGGCGCCCGCGTACATCCTGTTCACCTCCGGCTCCACCGGCGTCCCCAAGGGCCTGCCCATCGCGCACGGCAACGTCCTGCCCTACATCGCCCACCAGGTGGAACGCTACGAGGTCGCACCGGGCGACCGGCTGAGCCAGACCTTCGACCTCACCTTCGACCCGTCCGTGTTCGACATGTTCGTCACCTGGGCCGCCGGCGCCACCCTGGTCGTGCCGCAGCGCGAGGACCTCGCCGACCCGGCCGCCTTCGCCCGGACGCACCGGCTCACGCACTGGTTCTCCGTGCCGTCGGTGGTGTCGCTGGCCGCGCGCCTGCGCAGACTGCCGGCCGGATGCCTCCCCGACCTGCGGTGGGGCCTGTTCGCGGGGGAGCAGCTGACCCTCAAACAGGCGGCCGCCTGGCACCGGGCCGCGCCGCAGGCGGTCATCGAGAACCTGTACGGCCCCACCGAACTCACCGTCACCTGCACCGCCTACCGGCTGCCGGCCGACCCGGCCGACTGGCCGAGCACCCGCAACGCCTCCGTCCCCATCGGCCACCGCCTGCCGCACCTGGAGCACGTCGTCCTGGACGGGACGGGCCGCCCCGCGGCCGAGGGCGAGCTGTGCGTACGCGGGGTGCAGCGCTTCGCCGGCTACCTGGACCCGGAGAACAACGCCGGCCGCTTCCTCGACTGGGAGCCCGGCGACGCCGTCGCCCGCGTCCACGACACGCACGACGCCCCCGCGCCGCGCCTGTGGTACCGCACCGGCGACCGGGTCGTGGCGGAGGACGGGGTGCTCACCCACCTCGGCCGCCTGGACGCCCAGGTCCAGGTGCACGGCTACCGGGTGGAACTGGGCGAGGTCGAGGCGGCCCTCGCCGCCCACCCCGGCGTCGAGGACGCCGCCGTCCTCTTCGACGGCACCGACCTCCGGGCCCTGTACGTGGGCGCCTCGGTGCCGGTGGCCGAACTCGCCGGATGGGTGGCGGGCCGGCTGCCTGCCTACATGGTCCCCGGCCGGTTCCAGCGGGTGGACCGCTTCCCGCTCAACGACAACGGCAAGCTCGACCGCAAGAAGCTGGAGACGCTGGCATGCTGAGGAACGACCACGACGCACTCTGGCACAACTCCCTCACCCCGCAGACCGTCCGCGACGGCGGCTTCGACGCCACCGCCGTCGTGCACGGCAAGGGCTGCCGCCTCCAGGACGCCACCGGCGCCTGGTACCTGGACGCGCGGGCCGGCATGTGGAACACGACCCTCGGCTACAGCTGCGACCGCGTCGTGGACGCCGTCACCGAGCAGCTCCGCCGTCTGCCGGTGGCCCAGGTCATCCGCTACGCCGAGCCCGCCGAGATCTCCCTGCGCTACGCCCGCCGACTGGTCGCCGAACTGCCCGACCCGCTCAACCACGTCCGCTTCGGCAGCACCGGCTCCCAGATGACCAGCGCCGCGGTGCTCCTGTCGCGCTTCGTGCGCAAGGTCCGCGGCGAGACGCAGCGCGTCAAGGTCCTCGCCTTCACCAACGGCTACCACGGCACCGGCGGCCTGGCCGGCGCGCTCACCGGCGAACGCCAGATGCACGCACTCCAGGCACCGCTCGCCCCGGAGGTGCACCACGTCCGGCCCTGGGACCTGGACGCCCTGGAACGGGCCGTGCAGCGACGCGGACCGGAGAACATCACCGCCGTGATCGTGGAACCGATCATGGGCACCGACGTCCTGCCCGCCCCCGAGGGCGCCCTCGCCCGGATCCGCGCCCTGTGCGACCGGCACGGCATCCACCTCATCGCCGACGAGGTCACCACCGGATTCGGCCGCACCGGCGCGATGTCGGTGATGGCCGCGCGGGGCGTCCTGCCCGACATGCTGGTGCTGGGCAAGGGCATCACCTCCGGCTACTTCCCGCTGGCCGCCCTGGTCTGCTCGGACGCCGTCCTCGACGAGGCCGTCTCCCGGCCCGAGTACGTCTTCCCGCACGGCTGCACCGCCGACGGGCACCCGGCCGCCATGGCCGCCGGACTGGCCGTCCTGGAGGAACTGGCCGACGGCACACTGCTGGAGCGGGTGCGCACCAGGGGAGCGGAGATCCGCCGCCGCCTGTGCGCCGCGGCCGACGAGATCCCGCTCATCCACGACGTACGCGGCGAGGGCCTGATGATCGGCGTCGAACTGCGCCGCGAGTCGGGCCGGCTGGGCGCGACCGAGATGGCCGGGGTGCGCGACGCCTGCAAGGCCGCCGGGCTGCTGCTGACCAGCACCAACAACACGCTCGTGCTGATGCCCCCGCTCGTGCTGGCCGACGAGGAGGCCGACGAACTGGTGGAGCGGCTGACGGTCGCCCTGCGCACCGTCGCCGGGAATGCCTCATGACCGGCCGTCCCGCCGTCGCGGTCGTCGACGGCTTCGGATCGGCCGCCCGGCTGGCGAAGGCGTTCGACGCCGCCGGACACGACTGCGTACGGGTGCAGAGCACCGTCGACATACCCGCCCACTACCGCAGCGAACTCGACCTCGGCCTGTACACCGACAACCTCGTCCACACCTCGGACGTCGAGGCGACCGCCGCCGCGCTGCTGGCCGGACACCGGCCCGTCGCGGTGATCGCCGGATCCGAGCAGGGCGTCGAACTCGCCGACGCCCTGTGCGAGGCCACCGGCCTGCCCGGCAACGGCACCGCGCTCAGCTACGCCCGGCGCACCAAGGACGTGCAGATCCGGACCGTGGCGGCGGCCGGCCTGCCCACCGCACGCCAGCTGACCGTCGAGGACGCCGACCAACTGGAGGCGTGGCACACCCGGCTGGGCGGGCGGGCCGTGGTCAAACCCGTCCGCAGCGCCCGCAACGACGGAGTGAGCGTCTGCGACAGTCCCGCCGAGTCCGTCGCCGCCTACGAGCGGATCCGCCACGCCGTCAACGAGTTCGGCCTGCGCAACGAGGCAGTGGTGGCCCAGGAGTACCTGACCGGCACGGAGTTCGTCGTCAACACCGTCAGCCGGGACGGGCGGCACCGCGTCACCGACACCTGGCGCTACCAGAAGATCGACGTCAACGGCGTCCGCGACCGCATCAACGGCATCCTCTCGCTGCCGCCGTCGGACCCGCGCTGGAGCCCGCTGCGCGACTACGCCCTCGCGGTGCTCGACGCCCTCGGCATCGCCCACGGACCCGCCCACCTCGAAATCATCCTCACCCCCGACGGGCCCCGCCTGGTGGAGGTCGGCGCCCGCCTGTGCGGCTCGGACGTGGCCCGCTACGCCGTCCTCGCCACCGGTGAGTCGCAGATCGACCGCACGGTGCAGGCGTACACCGACCCCGAGGCGTTCCTCGCCGACGTCGACACCCCCTACCGGGCGAACGGGCACGCCGCGATGGCGTTCCTCGCCTCCCCGCTGGAGGGCCGCCTGAGGTCGTACCCGCTGCTCGGCGAGGTGGAGCACCTCGCCGCCTACCAGGGCATGACGCTGCGCGTCACCCCCGGTCAGCGGCTGCGCCGCACGGTCGACGACAGCACCGAACCCCTCTGCGTCGGCCTCGCGCACGCCGACGCCGCGACGGTCGAGAAGGACTTCCAGACCGTCTGCTACCTCGACGGGCACGGCTTCTACGACGTGGAGCCGGACCACGGCGCATGACCCGCGGCGCCCGGGGCGGCCGGCGCGGCCGGAGCGCCGGCCACCCGGAACGCGCGGCTCCGGGTTCCGCGACGGGGAACCGGGGCACTGAGACAGTCCCACCGCCGCTCCCGGACCGCCGTCCGGGGGCGGCGGCCGGCGCCGCCCGGCGCCGGCGGCAGGAGCGACATCGAGGGAGCATCGTGGCCGGAGGCTGGCGCAGGGACTTCAACTTCGTCTGGGCGGGCGAGACCGCCTCGCTGGTCGGAACCCAGGTGTACCAGCTGGCCATGCCGCTGACCGCGGTGCTCACCCTCGACGCGGACGCGACCCAGCTGGGGCTGCTGGGCGCGCTGACGTTCGCCCCGTACGTCCTCCTCGGCCTGCCCGCCGGCGTCCTGGTCGACCGGTGGCAGCGGCGCGGCGTGCTGATCCTCTCCAGCCTGGGGCAGGCGCTGTCGATCGGCGCGATCCCGCTGCTGGCGGCGCTGGACCTGCTCACTTTCGGCCGGCTGCTGGCGCTGGCCTGCGCGGCCGGGACCGCGCGGGTGTTCTTCACCATCGCCTACCGCTCGTACCTGCCGGCGATCGTGCCACCCGAACACCTCACCGGCGCCAACTCCCGCCTCACGGCGAGCGAGTCGGTGGCGGAGATCGGCGGCCCGGGGCTGGGCGGGGCGCTGACGCAGCTCGTGGGGGCGCCGTTCGCCCTGCTCGTCGACGCGGTCTCCTACCTCGCCTCCGCGCTGGGCGTCTCCGCGGTGCGCCAACGTGAGAAGGCCGCCCGCGTCGACCCCGCGCCGTTACGGTCCCAGGTGTCCGAGGGCTTCCGCTTCACCTTCTCCAGCGCCTACCTGCGGGCCACCCTCGGCGAGGCCGCCAGCTACAACCTGTGCTGGCAGATCGTCCTGACGATCCTCACCCTGTTCGCGGTGAAGGAACTGCGCATGAGCCCGGGCACGCTGGGCCTGACGCTGTCCGTCGGCGCCGTGGGAGCGCTGCTCGGCGCGGCGTTCACCGACCGCCTCGCCCGCCGGGTGGGCCTGGGCCGCACCCTCGTGATCGCGGCGGTGATCGGCGACCTGGCCCCGCTGTTGCTGCCGTCCGCGCACCGCGGCACCTGGGCGGCCCCGCTCCTCGTCTGCGCCTTCTTCGTGCAGGGCTTCGGCATCACCGCCTGCAACGTCCACACCATGACGATCCGTCAGACCGTGACCCCGCAGCGGCTCCTGGGCCGTACCAACGCCGCCTACCTCTTCGTCGCCCTGGGCGTGAAACCGGTCGGCTCGCTGCTCGGCGGCTGGCTGGGCACCCACCTGGGGCTGCGCGGGGCGCTGGGGGTGGGGACCGTGGGGCTGCTGAGCACCTGCCTCTTCCTGATCCTGTCCCCGCTGCGCAAGGTCCGCTCCCTGGACAGCCTCAGGCCCGAACCCCCCGAGGGGGCCCGGGCCGCCGCACCGGCGAGCACGCCCTGAGCGGGACCGCGGTCCGGCGGCCGGTCCTGGACGGGCCGGCTCAGGCCACGTCCACCCGCAGGGCGCGCCCGGCCTCGTCCAGCGCGGCACGGCAGGCGGCGGCGTCGTCGGCCAGGGCGATCGCGTAGGCGACCCTGCCGTCCATCAGCCCGCGCGGCGGCGGCGACTTGACCTCTCCCGCCGCCGCCAGCGGGCCGCAGCGCACCACCCGCTCCGGCAGTACCGACTCCTCGAAGCGGACGTCCGCTATGACGCAGTCGTCCTCGGGCGGATAGTAGAAGCGGATGGCGGCGACCCGGCGGTCCCCGGTGGCCGCCCGCAGCCTGGGCGTTCTGCCGCAGGCGACGTCGGCGGCCGCCGAGGCGAGGTCCGGGCCGCCGCCCATCAAATTCAGCAGGGGGATCATGCCCCCGCCGATCCGGGCGTTGACCTCGATGACCTTCGGCCCGGCCGGCGTCAGCCTGATCTCCGTGTGCGTCACGCCGTCCGTGAAGTCCAGCGCGGCGTGCGTGCGCACGACGACGTCCGTCAGCGTCGTATCGGACCACAGCGGGTCGTCCGGATCGACGACGTGCCCGGTCTCCTCGAAGTAGGGCGCGAAGCCGACCTCCTTGCGGGCCAGGCAGACCGGGGTCACCGTGCCGCGGTGCACCACGCTGTCGACGCTGATCTCCGGCCCCCGGGCGAACTCCTCGACCAGGATGTTGCGTTCGTGCGTCGGAAGGTCGGGCGCCCACGCGCCGCTCGCGTCCGTGAACTCGACGGCCGCCACCAGGGCGGTGGGGGAGTCGGCCCGTACCACGCCGAAACTCCCGGCCAGGGCGCGCGGCTTGACGACGACCGGATAGCCGATGTCCTCGGCCACCGCGAGGGCCTCCGCGCGCCCGCCGACGAGCACCGAGCGCGGCTGGGGCACCCGGGCGGCGGCCAGGGCCGCCCGGGTGAGGTGCTTGTCCCGGCAGCGCTCGACGCACCGCGGGTCCCCGCCCGGCAGGCCGAGGGCGACGGCCACCTGCGCGGTCTGCTCGATCCAGGTCTCGTCCCAGCAGATGACGCCGTCCAGCGCCCGTTCGGCGTCCACCGCCCGGGCGACCCGCACGAGGCCGTCGACGTCGGCCAGGTCCGCCACCACGGTGTGGCCGGCCGTGTACGCCAGTTCCCACGTGGGGGGCCCGGTCAGCACCAGGTGGACGCGGAAGTCGCGGCTGATCGACCGCAGCAGGTACTCGCGGTATGCGCGGATGCCCGGCGTGATCACGAGCAGGTGTCCCATCGTCATGGGCACCGGATACCCGTACGCCGCCGCCATCCACGGCACGCCCGCGAACTCCTCGCGGCTCCCGCGACCCCTTCGGCTCCCGCGACGCCTGCGGCTTCTTGCGGGCTACTCGTCCCGCTCCGTGACGAAGACGCAGAACGGGTGGCCCTCCGGGTCCCGGTAGACCCGGAAGCGCTCCTCGTCGTCGGGATCCGGCCGGTCCCGGTCGCTGAGCAGGGCCCCGCCGAGGGCGAGCACCCGCTCGTGCTGCCTCAGCAGCTCCTCCAGTGAGGCGACGCTCAGGTCGAGGTGCATCTGCTGGGGCACCGGACCGTCCGGCCAGTCCGGTGCGCGCAGCCGCTCCACCTGCTGGAAGGCGAGCCGCGGCGCGCCGTCGGGGCCGCGCAGGACGAGCCAGTCCCGGCCGCGCTCGTCCGGCCGCCCCGGCTCCGGCGGCTCGTCCCCCTCGGCGTACTCCAGTCCCAGCAGGGACCGGTAGAACTCGGCGAGCCGGCGGACATCGGTGCTGTCGAGCACGGTCTGCACCAGCCGGATACGGCGTGTGTCATCGGTCATGATCTCCGGGTTCCCGGCCCGCCCCGGCCCGAACGACCCACCCGGGGGAACGCCCGCAGCGTTCTCCGGCACGGACGGCGGTCGGCGTGCTCGGCGTCGGAGGAGCGACGGCGGCGGGCGCACTCGCCGGCCGTCGTCGCCGGAAGGCGTGACCGTCCCCGCTCATGAAGCGTGCCGCATGCACACCAGTCCGTCCCGCTCGTCCCACGACCGGGTGACGGTGAAGCCGAGCCGTTCGTACAGGGCGATGGCCCCGGTCCGCCAGTGCCACACCGAGAGCCGGACGGTGTGCACGCCGTTCTCCGCGGTGTGGGCGAGCGCGGCGCGGAGCAGGGCGGACGCGATGCCCCGGCCCCGGAACCCGGGGTCGGTCCAGAGCCGCTTGATCTCCGACCGCCCGTCGGCCGGGGAGGTCACCACCAGACAGCCCACAGCGACGTCCCCCGAGACGGCCACCAGGACGACGTCGTCGGCGAACACGCCGTGAGGATCGGTGACTTCGGCCCGGTAACGGTCCGGCAGCCCGTCCACACCGGCGACCGGCGCGCCCTTCTCGGCCTCGGTCGCCAGATGGTAGGCCGCCAGCAGGGCGGCCAGGCCGTCATCGCTCGACGGGTCGTGGCCGGACCGGCGGACGACGACGGCGACCTCGCGGTGTTCAGTCATGACGCCAGCATCACACGACGCGGACCGCGCCCGGCGCGAGCCCCGGGGAGCGCTGCCGACACACGCCCGCGCTTTCCCCCCCATGCCCTGGCCGCGGTGCGCGACGGGACTGGGCCGGGCGCCGCGGCCGTCCCCGACCGGCATGACCTCGTGGGTAATCGCCCCGTGCACCGCGCTCCGCAATCATGGACGACGTACCCGCCCGACGCACCGCGTCACCGGACTCCAGGAGGAGCCATGCCGTACTTCACCAGCCCCGTCGACGGCACCCGCCTGCACTACGCGGACTACGGGCCGGCCGACGGTCCCGTGGCCGTCTTCGTGCACGGCGCCTACTTCGGCACCGAGATGTGGGAGTTCCAGATGCTCCCTCTGGCCGAGAGCGGATACCGCTGCGTGGGCCTGGACCGGCGGGGGCACGGCCGGTCCGAGGACGTGTGGGGCGGCTTCGACCTGGACACGCAGGCCGACGACCTGAACGGACTGCTGGAACACCTGGACCTGCGCGAGGTCACCCTGATCGGTCACTCGCTGGGCAGCGCGGAGATCGTGCGCTGCCTGACCCGGCACGGCGCGGACCGGGTGAGCCGGGCGGCCCTCGTCGCCGGCATAGCCCCGGGACTGATCCGCGCGGCCGACAACCCGGACGGCATGGACCTGGAGACCCTGCGGGCCGCCCACGAGGTGATCCGCAGGGACCGGGCGGCGTTCTACGACGGCGGCGCCCACGACTACTTCGCCCTGGACCGGCCCGGCAACGAGGTGTCGCCGACCTACCTCCGCTACGCCGTCGACTGCTGCCTGGCCTCCACCGCCCGTGCCGCGGACGCCGTCAACGCCGTGGTCCGCGGCATGAACGTGGCCCCCGAGCTGCCGGCGCTCGACCTCCCCGTACTCGTCGTGCACGGCACCCACGACACCTCGGCCCCCTTCGAGGTGACCGGCCGCCGCAGCGCCGACCTGCTGCCCCACAGCACCCTGAAGGTCTACGACGACGGCGGCCACGGCCTGTACGTCACCCACGCCGACCGCCTCAACAAGGACCTGGCCGAGTTCATGACCATGGTCTGATGCGCCGCCACCGAGCGCCCCGGGCGCAGGGGCCGAGACCGCTGACGGCCCCTGCGGGGCCGGATCACGGTGAAGGCTCCGCACGCGTGGGTACGGTGGGCGGATGAACGATGAACCTTTGGCGGCGTGGGATCGCGTCGAGGACTGGCTGAAGGCCAACGCACCTTGTTCGTACGCCTCGTTGCGGCCGCCCGCCGGGCCGGAACGGGTCGCGGCGGCGCAGGCGCGCATGGGGGTGACCTGGCCGCGGGAGGTGGCGGCGCTGTGGCTGCGGCACGACGGCGCGGAGGGCTTCGAGGTCGACGGCGACGAGGAGGGCGAGGTCGATCCGGCGAAGTTCCTGGCCGGATACACCTTCCTGCCGCTGGACGAGGCCGTCCGGGTGCACGCCGCCCGCAGCGATCCGGACACCGGCGCCGTCGGATGCACCGGCTGGGTGCCGCTGTCGGGCGCCGACGACGACTACGCGGGGGAGATGGTGGTGGTCGACGGGCCGGACGCCGGCCGGATGGGCCGCTGGTCCGCCACCGACCGGGCTCGCCTGCACGGTGCGTACACCACCCTCGGCGGGTATCTCACGGCCGTCGCGGAGGCGTTGGAGACGGGCACGGGGCCGCTGGCGGACCGCGACGGAGTGGTGCCGGGGGTGTCCCTGGGCTGCCTGGTGTGGCAGAACCCGCGGGCGGTGTCCGCGGTGGACGCCCCCTGGGAGCCCGTCCACCCGGACCGCTGACACACCGCCGGCGCCGGGCGCGGGGACGCGGGGACGTGGCGACGGCCGGAGGCTACTTCATCGCGCAGTACGCGTCATCGACCAGCCACGGGACAAGGTCGTGGCCGTTGTCGGACTCATCACACGCCCGCCGGGACCGCAGGCTTGGATCGGGAGCCCGGGGGCACGTGGGACTTCATGACGACCGAAGGCATGAGCCAGGGCGGCCTCGCCGACGCGATCGGGTCGGTGAGCGGCCTCGCGGACGCGGACGGCACGAGGGCCGGCGCCCGCGCCCCCTCGGAGGTCCTCGCGGTCATGTACGACGGCGCGCTGCGCGGCTGGTGGTTCGGGGTCGTCGTCATCGCTCTGTTCGTGGTCTGCGCGATCGCCTGGAAAGCGCGCGGCAAGTGACGCGCGCGAAACCGTGGGACCGAAGGACCGAGCCGCTTCGCGAGGTGCCATGGACGACGTGACGACGGCCTACAAGGGATGGCCGTCCGGAACGCCCGTCCCCGTTCTGCTGCTCATCGTCGTGGCCGTCCTCGTGGTCGCGGCCGTCATAGGGCGCTCGCGACGCGGATAGTGCCGCCGTCCGCCCCGACGACCGCGCCCGGGGCGCCCCGGAGGAGGGGCCGAGGCATCGGGCGGGGGTCCGGTCAGGTCATCTCCTCGGTGGGGGCGAAGGGACGCGGGCGCGGCGGACAGCCGTTCAGGGCGTATGGCGCGGGGCCCGCCGCGAAGGTGAGGCCGTCGGCCACGCCTTCCAGGCATCCCGTGCCGAGGTGGGCGGCCCGCTGCAGATCGGCGCCGGTGCCCTCGCTGGCGAGGCGGCCCAGCCAGGCGTCGACGAGGGCGCGGTCCTGGGGGGCGAGGTGGGGCCGGGCGAGGCGGCGCGCCTCGGCGATCTGCTCCGCGGCAGGTACGGACGCCAGGGGTGCGCCGGCCGAGTGGGAGAACATGTCGAGCAGGTGGCCGGTGACGCCGTCGCGGGCCGCCCGCCAGCAGGCCGCGGTGAGCACGTCCTGATCGACGCGCGGTGCGGGGGCCTCGGCGGCCACCGCGGCGCGGGCCCGCGCGACGACGGCTCGGACCAGCAGGGCGTAGGCCACCGTCTGCGTCACGGTGGGCAGGACGTCGGCGACCCGGACCTCGACGGTGGGCACGTGGCGCGAGGGGCGGGCGTACCAGTAGAGCATTCCGGGATCCAGGGCCGCGCCGCTGGTCACGAGGGACCGGACGACCTCTTCGTAGTGCTCGGCCGAGTGCAGGAAGGGCGGCGGCCCGGCGGTGGGCCACCGGCTCCAGACCATGACCCGCCAGCTCGCGTGACCGGTGTCGGCGCCGTGCCAGAAGGGCGAGTTCGCGGTCAGCGCCAGGAACAGCGGCAGCCAGGGCCGCAGGTGGTTGGTGACGGCGACGGCGGTGGCCAGATCGGGAACACCCACGTGGACGTGGCAGGAGCACACGCCCTGATCCTTCACCAGGGGCCCGAAGCGCTCCGTGATCCTGACGTAGCGGGGGTGGTCGCGCACGCGCGGCACACCGGCCGGGTCCCCCTCGGACGCCGGGCCGGCGCGACCGAGCAGCGAGGTCCCCGAGGCCAGCGGAGCGCAGTCGTGCGCCCGCGCCGCGCGCGCCGCGCCCCGGCGCAGCCGTGTCAGTTCCCGTCGCAGTTCCGTGGCGGTGACGCACACCCGGCTGACCGTCTCGATCATCGACTGGGAGATCTCCGGCACCAGGTGACCGGCGCCCAGGAACGGGCGGCCGGTTTCGAGCACTTGATCGCTGCGGGCGACGGGGCGGCGCGTGTGACGGTCGAGGAGAATGAACTCCTCCTCGACGCCCAGCGTCGCCCGCTCGGGTAAGTGTCCGGGCTTCACATGACCCACGGCCTCTCCCCTCATTCGAGACCCGGTCGTCCGAGCCGGGCAATAAGGCGCTTCCCGGAACTCAATATCGTTAAGTCTGCCGGACATCCCGAGAAACCGTTTCACCGAGGAAGGGGTGCATGGGCTCGCTGGGACTCGTGCGCGGTACGGGTCTGACGCGCTCGGTGCGGTCTCGTGATCCGACGTGGAGGAGCGTGCCCGAGCGGCCCGCCCCACCGCGGTCTTGGACGGGGCGGTTCACACCCCGATCCGCTGTGATCATGACCCACCAGGACACACACGTGTGACCCGTACGCCGGACGCCACCCGGGCCCGCGTCGCGCGGCGACGATCGTCTCCGGGCGGCCGCGCCGACGAGCATCCGGAGCGGTGCGTCGGTCACCCCGCGCGGCGGCGGGCGCCCGGAGAGTAGACGGAGGGGCGGCGGTGGCAGCTCCTGTCGGCGTGAATCGGGGACCGCATCGGTGTGATGGGTGGCGTGGGATGTGGCACCCGTCCCGCATGCGGACCTGCGTCCGTCCCCCTCTCGGCCGGCCCATGCGTACGGGCCGGCGGGACCGAAGGAGCACGATCCCCATGCGCTCACACACTCTGGCCGCCGTGGTGGCGGCCGCGTCCCTGACCGGCCTGTGCGCACCCCAGGTCTTCGCGGCCGCCTCCGACACGTCCCAGGACCAGACATCCCAGGACCAGACGTTCCTGGTGCAGGTCCACCAGGGCAACCTGGCCGAGATCGCCGCGGGCAAGGATGCCGGAACGCACGCCACCACCGCCTGCGTCAAGGACGTCGGACGGACCCTGGTGCGCGACCACACCAAGCTGGACGCCTCGGTGCGCAAGCTGGCCGCCGAGACGAACACCACCCTGCCCACCCAGCCGACCGCGGCGCAGCAGCAGCAGCTGAAGGCCGTCCAGGCCGAGGCGGGCGGCTCCGCCTACGACGCGGCGTGGCTGAAGGCGCAGGACACGGCCCACCGCAAGACGCTGGTCGTCATCGACAAGGAGATCTCTCAGGGGAGGAACAGCGGCGTGGTGGCCGCGGCCCGCTCGGCCAGGCCCGTGGTGGCCATGCACCTGGACATGGTCCGCGACGGCGTCTGCGACACGAACCCCGCGCACCACGGCGGTCACACCCACTGACCCCGCGCCACGGCGGTCACACCCACTGACCCCGCGCCCCGGACGGCGCCCCGCTCCCAGGCCGGCGGATCTCCCCCGACGGTGCGGTGGGCCAGTCCGCGGGTAGCTTGTCCCCTTCGGCCGTCCGCGGTCCGTGGCCCCGCCCTGTGGTGTGGCGCGGGTCACGGGAACCCCTCGGTCCGGCCGGAGAGGTAGTGGGTGTGAGATGTGATGAGCAGGGAGATCGGGAGCGCATGCGCGCACGGGTCGGTGCGGGCGACCACGCGGCGTTCACCGCGCTCTACGACGCGTACGCGCGGGAGGTCTACAACCACGCCTACCGGCTGACGGGCAACCCGTCGACGGCCGAGGAGGTGTTGTCCGAGACGTTCCTGGCGGCCTGGCGTACCCGGCACACCGTCGAGCCGGAGGGCGACTCGCTGCGGCCGTGGTTGCTGGGGATCGCCACCAACAAGGCGCGCAACGCCAACCGCGGTATCGGGCGGCGCCTGGCCTTCCTGGCCCGCCGCCCCGCCCCGGAACGGGTGGCGGACATCGCGGACGCCACGGCCGGGCGCGTCGATGACGCACGGCGGCTCGCCGCGGTGCGGCGGGCGCTGGGCGGGCTGCGCCGTCAGGAACGCGAGGTGCTGGCCCTCTGCGTCTGGTCCGGACTGAACTACGCCGAGGCCGCCGAGGCCCTGGGCGTCCCGGTGGGCACCGTGCGCTCGCGGCTGTCGCGTGCCCGGACCCGGCTGCGCCGCCTCACCGACGAGGAACTCGGCTCGGCGCCGGGCGGGCCCGCCGCGCGGGAAGCACACCCGGCGGAACCGGTCCGGTCCGCGGGGGAACCCCGCCCCGGCCGCGGAGAGGTAGAGAGCAGGGCCGCGTTCGTGGCCCTGTCCATCCAGGAGGAAGCCTGATGAACGACCGTACCTCCGGCCCCGAGCGGGCCGAACGAGAGGAACTGGCCCGGCTGTTGCCGGCCCCGGCCGAGCGGGACCTGCCCCCTGGCCGTCATCTCCACCACAGGGAAACCCTGATGCGTCTGATCGACCAGGACGGCGCCCGCACCTCCGCCCGTCCCCGTCTCCTGCGTCCCGCCGTTCTGCTGCCCGCCGCCGGACTGGCTCTGGGCGGAGTGCTGTTGACCACGCTCGCCGTCACCGGCCGGGACGGCGTCCCGGCGCCGTCCGCCGCTGGCTCGCACGCCCGGGCCGAGGCCCCGCGAGGCGCGGCCGTGCTGCTCGACCGGATCGCCGCGGTCGCCGCGGAGAAGGACGAACAGAGGGTCGGCGACGACCAGTTCGTGTACGTCAAGACCCTCCAGAGCGAGAACGAGGGCAGGTTCGGCGGCCCCGTGAAGCTGACCGGCCCCCGCGAGCGCGAGGTCTGGATGGCGCAGCAGCCCGGACCGGTGATCCATGTGGGCCTGATCCACGAGGACGGCTCGTACTACCCGATCGAGGTCGGCGTGCCGGACGGCGAGACCGCCGTCGGCTACCCGGCCGGCCTCGACCGGCCCACGTACCGGTGGCTGGCCTCGCTGCCCACCGACCCCGACGCCCTGCTCCAGCGGCTCACCACCGAGATCACCCGGGACCAGGACCGGCGGGACACCCCGGCGAAGGACCGGGACCGGGCCCAGGACACCTTCGACGCCATCGGCGAACTGCTGCGGGAGACGCTGATGCCGCCGAAGACCGCGGCCGCCTTGTACAAGGCCGCGGCGAGGATCCCCGGCGTGAGCGTGGACTCCGACGCGGTCGACGCGGCCGGCCGGCACGGGATCGGCGTGGCCCGCGACAACACCCGCACCGGCGACCGCACCACCTGGATCTTCAACCCGACCACCCTGGAATACCTGGGCGAACGGACCTACCTCACCAAGGACACCTCCCTGGGCAGGAAAGGCACCCTGATCAACAAGTCCGCGGTCCTGGAACGCGCCGTCGTCGACACCCTCCGCGAGAAGCCGTCCGCCGGGAAGACGTCGACCGAGAAAGCGTCGACCGAGAAAGCGTCTACGACGACCTGACCTCGACCGGGAGCCGCCGGGGTGTGGCGCCCCCGGCGCCCCCGGCCCCACCCCGCCGCTCCCGACCACGACCGGACAACGGGTCGCGCGCCCGCCTTCACGGGCGCGCGCCCGTGAAGGCGGGCGGGATCAGGCGGTGCCGTCGTCGCCGTGGCTGCGGACGATCTCCTTGACCTTGGCCACCGCGAACCCCCAGCCCTGCTCGACGGTCGGCTTGGCCGGGACCGCGACCTCGTCCGGGTTGGTGAGCACGTCGAGCAGCACCGGCCCCGGTGTGTCGAAGGCGCGGCGCACGGCCTTCTCCAGCTCGGCCGGCTCGGTGACGCGGATGCCGGGGATGCCCATCGCCTCGGCGACGGCGGCGAAGTCGGGGTTGTCCAGCACCGTGCCGAACTCCGGGAGCCCGGCCTGCTCCTGCTCCAGTTTGACCATGCCCAGGCGGCGGTTGTCGAAGACGACGAGTTTGACGGGGAGCCGGTGCGTCTTCAGCGTCATCAGGTCGCCCAGCAGCATGCTCAGCCCGCCGTCCCCGCAGAAGGCCACGACCTGCCGCTCCCGGTCCAGGCACTGGGCGCCCAGCGCCTGCGGCATCGCGTTGGCCATCGAGCCGAGGTTGTAGGAGCCGATCAGCCGCCGCTCGCCGCGCATCTCGACGAACCGGGACAGCCACACCGTGGCCATGCCGGTGTCGGAGGTGAAGACGGCGTCGTCGGCGGCGAGCCGGTCCACCACGGCCGCCAGCGCCTCGGGGCGGATGTCGTCGGAGCGGTTGTCGAAGGTGGACCGCAGCCGGCCGATCAGACCCTTGTCGTGCGACGGGTCGGCGAGCCGCGCCTGACCGCCGCGCCACTCCTCGAACCGCTTCCGCGCCTTCTCCAGGTGTGAGCGGTCCCGCGCGCCGTCCGTCCCGGCCGCGGGGGCGGTGAGGTGGGTGAGCAGATCGCGGACGGTCGCGCCCGTGTCGCCGACGAGGCCGGCCTCGACCGGTACCCGCCGCCCGATGTGGGTCGCCTCCGTGTCCACCTGCACGACGGTCTTCCCCTCGGGATACCAGTCCCGGTAGGGGAAGTCGGTGCCCAGGAGGAGCAGGGTGTCCGCGTCCTCCAGGGCCGACGCGGCGGCCGGGTTGCCGATCAGTCCGGTCTGGCCGACCTGGAAGGGGTTGGCGTCGCCCTCGAAGCCCTCCTTGGCCTTGAGGGTGAGGACCATCGGCGCGGCCAGCCGGTCGGCCAGGGCGAGGACGTCCTCGCGGGCGTGGCGGGCGCCCCGTCCGACGAGCAGTGTGACCCGCTCGGCGCGGTCGAGGAGTCCGGCCGCCTCGCGCACGGCGGACTCCTCCGGGCGGGTCACCGGCGGGTTCAGGGAGAAGCGGGCCGGACGGTCCGTGCTCAGCTCGCGTTCGCCGAGGTCGCCCGGCACCGTCAGGACGGCGACGCCCTTGCGGCCGAACGCGTTGCGCACGGCCAGCTCCAGCAGCTGCGGCAGCTGGTCGGGCGAGGTGACGGTCGCGCGGAAGACGGCCACGTCGCTGAAGAGGGCGTCGTTGTCGACCTCCTGGAAGTAGTCGCTGCCCAGTTCGCCGAGCGGCACCTGACCGGCGATGGCCAGCACCGGCGCGTGGCTCTTGGCCGCGTCGTACAGCCCGTTGAGCAGGTGCACGGAGCCCGGTCCGACCGTGCCCATGCACACGCCCAGGGTGCCGCTGAGCTGCGACTGGGCGCTCGCGGCGAACGCCGCCGCCTCCTCGTGCCGGCATCCCACCCACTCCACGCCGTCCGTGGTGCGCAGGGCGTCCGTCAAGGGGTTCAGGGCGTCTCCCACGACGCCGAACACCTGGCGCACGCCGAGTTCGCTCAGGGCGTCCACGATGACGCGGGCGACAGTACGGGCCACTTCGGTCCTCCAGGTCAGACGGTTCAGACGGTTCAGACGGTGAAACGGTCGGGGTCGGCGGTCTTCCAGTCGGCCGCCCAGGCCTCGGGCGGCTCGGCGAGCAGCTGCCCGGGCTCCAGCCACTCGTACAGCTCCTCGTAGGAGCGCTCGGTGTGCGGGTCGATGCGCCGGCGGAGCATGTGCGGGCGCAGTTCGGCGGGGTCGGTGACGCCCATGGACGCCATGATCTCCAGGGCGCTGGCCACGGTCGCCTCCTGGAAGCGCCGCACGCGCGGGGTCTTGTCCCGGACGTCGAGGGCGCGGGCGCGCCGGGGGTCCTGGGTGGCCACGCCGCTGGGGCAGGTGTTGGTGTGGCACCGCTGGGCCTGGATGCAGCCGACGGCGAACATCATCGCCCGCGCGGCGTTGCCGTAGTCGGCGCCCTGGACGAGGCGTTTGACCAGGTCGGTGCCGGTGGCGATCTTGCCGCTCGCCCCGATCCGGACGCGATCGCGCAGACCGGCGCCGACCAGGGCGTTGTGCACGGTGAGCAGGCCCTCGGTCAGCGGGGCGCCCACGTGGTCGGCGAACTCCATGGGTGCGGCCCCGGTGCCGCCCTCTCCGCCGTCCACGATGATGAAGTCGGGCGTGGCGCCCTCTTCCAGCATGGCCTTGCACACGGCGAGGAACTGCTGCCGCGAGCCCACACACAGCTTGAACCCGGTCGGCTTGCCCCCGGACAGCTCCCGCAGCCGGGCGACGGCGCGGACGAGTTCGCGCGGGGTGGAGAACAGCTTGTGGTACGGCGGTGAGATCACCGTCTGCCCCTGGGGCACGTCGCGTACCTTCGCTATCTCCGCGTTGACCTTGGTTCCCGGCAGGACGCCGCCGATGCCGGGCTTGGCGCCCTGCGACAGCTTCAGGGAGACGCACTTGACGTGGTCGTGCGCGGCCTTGTCGGCGAACTCGGCGGGGTCGAAGTCGCCGTCCTGGGTGCGGCAGCCGAAGTAGCCGGTGCCGATCTCCCAGACGAGGTCACCGCCCGGCCGCAGGTGGTACTCCGACAGGCCGCCCTCGCCGGTGTCGTGGGCGAAGCCGCCGGCCGCGGCGCCGCCGTTGAGGGCGAGGATCGCGTTGGCCGACAGCGAGCCGAAGCTCATCGCCGACACGTTCAGCAGGGCCATGTCGTAGGGGTGGCGGCAGTCGGGGCCGCCGATCTGGACCCGCGGGGGCGTGCCCGGCGCCTGACGCGGGGCCATGGAGGGCACCAGGTATTCGTATCCGGCCAGGTAGACGTCGCGTTCGGTGCCGTAGGGCTGCTCGGCGTCCGTGCCCTTGGCCCGCTCGTAGACGATGGTGCGGACGTCCCGGTCGAAGGGGCGGCCGTCGAAGTTCCGCTCGATGAAGTACTGCTGGAGCTCGGGGCGGATTTGCTCCAGGAGGAAGCGGGCGTGGCCCAGCACGGGATAGTTGCGCAACACCGAGTGCTGGCGCTGGAGCAGGTCCCACGCGCCCAGCAGGCCCAGTGCGAGGAGCGGCACGGCGCCGAGGCACCACCACGGCGACGCCAGCACGGCGGCGGCGGCCGCGAGGAGGCCGAGTGTCAGGGTCAGGACGACGATTGCGATGCGGGTCACCCTTGGCGCATTGCCCTCGGTCGGCCTTCCAGTCCTGTGGTTCGTCAAGAAACCCGTAAGGGCGACGCCGTGCGCTCACGGGGCCCTCGGCCGCCGGCGGATCACCACCGCTACGGTGGGCCCCCTCCCCGAACGACAGGACGACACCCATGACCACGGACCTCACCCGTTTCGCGCACCGCATCTTCCAGGCCCAGCCGTTCAGCATGTTCCTGGGCGCCGAACTCACCGCCGTGGGGCCGGACTCGGCCGAGATCCGCGTCGTCAACCGGCCCGAGATCCAGCAGCAGCACGGCTTCGTGCACGGCGGAGTCCTCAGCTACCTGGCCGACAACGCGCTGACCTTCGCCGGAGGACTCGCGCTGGGCGGCGACGCGCTCACCGCCGAGTACAAGATCAACTATGTTCGGCCGGCCGTGGGCGATCTCGTCGTCGCCCGCGCCGAGGCGACCGCCACGACCCGGCGGCAGGCCGTGTGCCAGTGCTCGGTCTACGTCGTCTCGGAGCAGGGCGAGGAGCACCTCGTCGCCGTGGCGCAGGGAACGATCGTCCGGGCGGGCAGCCCGGAGGACTGAGCCGCGAGGAGGACCGGGACACAGAAGGGCCGTCGGGGCGATCCGCCGCTCGACGGCCGTGACCGGCGCACCGCCCCCTCCGCTGGTCCGATGGTGCGCCGGTCCGTCCACCCGTCAGGTCACGCGTACTGGATGCCCCACAGGTTGCTGTTCTTCTTGACCGGGGCGACGTTGTTGGACTTCTTCCAGAGCTTCACCTTCTTGCAGCCGCCGCCGAACTTCGGCTCCATGCGGTACTTGGTGACGCTGAAGCCCTTGGCCTCGTGGTACATCATCAGGCGGCCCCGGCTCTTGCCCTTCTTCTTCTGGACCGCGGCCGCGTACGTCCAGGTGTCGGACTTCGTCCAGGTCTTGCCCAGGGAGACGCTGAACGACGCCGACGCCTTGGCGAAGATGGCGCCCGCCTCGGTGCCGACCGTGGCGGTGCCGGTGGCCGTCCAGGAGCCGGTCACATTCTTCGCGTAACTGATGGTCACGCCCGGCCGCGCCCAGTCGCTGTGCACGTTGGTCGCACTCCACACCGTCTTCTTGTCGCCGATCGAGTAGATCGGCGACGAGTCGCACGCGGCGCCGGCCGCGGCGGGTGTGGCCGAGACCGCCACGGCTCCGGCGCTCAGCAGAGCGGTGGCGAGCGCGGCGCTCATGACACGCTTCACGTAGATCCCCCGTAACTCAAGGTCTGTCAGGAACACCTGCATTCTGTTGGCTGGAATGTGCGCACGGTAAGGGATTTGAGTGACTATTGAGGTTCGGTGGCGCCATGCGTCCCGGACACCTCAAGTGGGCTTCCGCCAGCGGCTCTTCCCCGCGTCATCGAAGTTTCATGGCCCGCGGCCACGGTGGGCGGGACACGACCGAACACCGCCGCGGGCATCGCGCGCACGGCTTGTGCGGCGGGGGAAGGAACACACGTGACGGGGGAAGAGCTCGAACCGTCCGGCGCACGGCCTCGGTGGCGGGAACGCGGGACGCTCCTGCGGTTCGCCGGCGCCCTGGGCGTCGTACTGGTCCTGGTGGCCGGGCTGATGGTCCGGCTGGCGTCGTCGGACGACGGCGGCGGCGGGTCGAAGGCGGCGGAGCGCGACCGGGAGCCGTTCGTCCAAGCGCTGTCCGAACTGGCGCGGGCCCAGGGGCTGCGCTACCAGGACACGGCGCTGGTCGGCATCACCGAACGGGCCGTCACCGTCACCGAGTCCGGCACGGTGTTCGGCTCGACGGGCGATGGCGTGAAGAGCCTGGACCGGGACGTCCTGCGCATCGGCGGCAAGACCTACACCCGCTGGGAGAAGGGCCGGGACTACGAGAGCCCGGACGGGAAGCGGAAGGAACCGGACGCACCGGGCAGGTGGACCATCGGCTCCCCGGGGGAGGCGTACTCCCTCGACCCGGTCATGGCCCAGTACCTGCCTCCGAGCGACCTGGCGTTCCAGCTCTCCGACGCCCTCGACCGGCTGGACGCACTGCCCGACCCGGACGACCCCGGCCTGCCGCCCCTGACCGTGGGCGGCGTGCCCGCGTTGCGGGCCGACACCTCGGCGGGCCGGCTCGTCGTCGCCAAGAACAAGCCCTACCGCGTGCTGCGGCTGGAACCCTACGACCTGCGCGAGCAGATCAAGGACGCCCGCGAGCAGCTCGAAGCGGGCGCGACGCCGTCCGTGGCGCCGCGGGTGACCACCGGGCCGCTGAAGGACGGCGACTCCCAGGGGATGGAGCTGTCCCCGCTCGTCGGCGAGCAGGCCGACACGATGTACGACACCCTGGAGCAGTACGTCAAGCAGCTGAACAGCGCGGTGGACGACGGGGTCGACTTCACGCTGGACGGCTCAGGCAAGCTGGACTGCGGATCCGGCGGATGCTCGGTCCGGCAGAAGTTCACCGGGAAGCTGTCCACCGAGGCCAGGAGCAGGATCACCGGCGGCACGGTCACCGCCACCATGAGCGCGACCATCACCATCGACGGCCGGCCCGCCGGCGGCTGCACGGTCCCCGGCCGTGCCTTCCCCTTCACCGGGAACTCCGTCTCCGGCACCCTGTCCTGTTCCGCCCCCGAGGCCGGTCCCGTCTTCGCCGCGGTCGACGCGCGGTACAAGGCGCGGGCACAGCAGCAGGCGCGGGCATCCGGCGGGCGGGTCACGGTCCGCTTCTCCTCGCGGGCCAACACCCTCATCGACGCCCGCGCCCTGGCCGTGGGCGAGGTGGACCGCCTCGTGGACCAGGTGGGGCGGGAGCGGCGTGGCGAGCCGTGCCTGACCGGCCGCAGCCCCGCCTCCGGTGTTTCGGCTCAGCTCGGCCGCGGCACCCGCCCGATGGCGCAGCCCGTCTCGGCGACCGGCGGCGGAGGGTGCCTTGCCGCCCTCAAGGACTGGAACAGCAGGCGCTTCTCCATCGGGAACCAGACTTTCCTGCTCGACAAGAAGGGAATGCAGCACATCCTCACGCGTCACCACCCGAAGTACTGGGACGGTTCGACCAAGAAGGAGCAGTCCTTCTTCGATTCCCGCATGAGCGTCAAGGACGTGGAGAGCGCGATCGGTGAAGTCCTCCGGCAGAACCGGGAAAAGCTGGTGCGACGCGGCAGCGGGGGGATGTACCAGATCCGGGGAATGGTCGACGGGGTCCGCTATGTGCTCGGTCTGAACCGGGGCCGGGTGGGACAGTTCTATCCGGTGAGCGAGTAGCCGGATAACCTGACGCCATGGTGGAGATCGAGACGTTCCTCAGGGCGCCGGACGGCGGGTTCGTGCGGGTGGAAGCCTGCCACGGCCCGCCGCCGGACCCCGACTACATCGAGGGCGCCATCCGGCTGTCCGTGGACGGGCGTGAGCTGATCGGCCTCCGGGAATGGGACTACGTCGATCAGCTCTGGTGCTACGTCGCGGAGATGGCGTCGCGGTTGCGTTCCACGGGCCGTGCGGAGACGTATTTCCCGGACCAGCCGATCAGGCTGTCCTTCCAGGAATCCGGCTCCCGCGTCGTGGTGACCGTCAAGAGCGGCGGTGAGGTGAAAAAGGCGATCGCTTCCTCCGCCGATCTCCTGAATTCCCTGAGAACCGCCGGGCTGAGTTTCTTCGACAAGATGTCCGAGCTGGTCCCGGGGCTTTCGTACGCCGAGGCGCGGAAGCGCCTGTCGGCCTGAGCACGGCCCGGCGAAGCCGGCTCAGCGGCGGCGGTCGGGCCAGTGCGGATCCTCCCAGCGGGCGGGACCGGTGAGCCCGAGGAGCCGGATCCGGTGCGGGAGTTCCTCGGGCACGTCCTGACCGCGGAGCCGTGCGGGGGCGTGGCGGACCAGCCAGGCCGCCAGTTCGGAGCGCAGGTCGTCCGAGTCGTCGTCCCACGCCGCCCAGGGAAGCCGGTCCTCCAGCAGGTCGTACTCCCACCGGGCGGCCGCTGCGGCCAAGTGCCGGTCGGCGAAGCGGTGTTCGAGGGCCTCCCAGGCGTCGAGCCACGGTCCGAGCACGCCGGACGCCTCGGCGCACAGGGCGAGGAGGTCGTGCGCGGGGACGGCGGGACGCGGTTCGGTGAGGGTGTGCGCCCACCAGGCGTGCAGGAACTCCCACACCGCCGCGCTCTGGTCCGCGGGCCACTGCCGCCAGTGGCCGCGGGAGAACGAACGTCCGACTTCCGCCATGCCGAACCTACGCTCCACGGGGCCATCGACCAGCGCCCTGGCGAGTTGCGGCAGGATACGGCGCAGCACCGCGCCGTGATCGTCCCAGTCGGGCGCGTTCCACGTGCGGCGCAGGAGGTCCGGGGCGAGCACCACGTCCGGGACCTTGAGCTGCGCGAGCTCTTCTCGGCTGCCCCAGTGGCAGTCGCACTGGGTCTCGTGACCGCGGGCGGTCATGCCGCGGAACGTGACGTCCAAGCGGTCCAGCGCACGGTCGAGTCGGAGCCGTACGCGAGTGTCGTCGAGGTCCATCGCTGTTCACTCAACCTCAAGGGGACTCCGGTGGCTTCCGCCGGCCGAAGATCACCACCCTACCTGCCGGGCGGCGTGCCGTCGGCGTCAGGCGCGGTCGTCGGCGGGCTCGGTCGCGTAGCGGCCCATCACCTCGGCGTGGGCCCGCGGCATCAGCGGCCGGCCGGCGGCGAGCGACTCCTGGAGGTCCCGGAAGTACCGCACGTACAGGTCGGGGGTGAACACGCTGAGCAGGACGGCGGGTCGGCCGGTCGGGTTGGCGAAGGTGTGCGGGGCGCCGGGCGGAACCACCACGAGCGTGCCCGCGACGGCGTCGTGGTGCTCGTCCCCGACGGTGAACCGCACGGTGCCGGAGAGGACGTAGAAGCTCTCGTCGTGCCGGGTGTGACGGTGCTGCGGCGGTCCCTGGGTGTGCGGGGCGAGGACGGACTCGGTGATCGCGAGGCGGTGCCCGGTGTGGCTGCCGTCCTCCAGGACCCGCATGCGCGTGGTGCCCAGGACGATCGTCTCGCCGTCGCCCGCGCCCACCACCGATACGGCGGGAGGGGCCTGCGGCCGGCTGGTCTGCGCGTCTTCGGTCATACCCACGAGTCCACCGCGGGCGACCCACCGGTGTCCAAGACCCGTTCCGCGACGCCGATACCCCATGGGTATCGTTGCGGCGTGGAGCTACGGACCTTGCGCTACTTCGTGGCGGTCGCCGAGGAACTCCACTTCGGCCGGGCCGCCACCCGGCTGCACATGAGCCAGCCGCCGCTGAGCCGGGCGATCCGACAGCTGGAGGCCGACGTCGGGGCCCAGTTGTTCGCCCGCTCGCCCACGGGAATCACGCTCACCGCGGTGGGCTCGGTGCTGCTCGACGAGGCGCGCTCGCTGCTCGACCACGCCGACCGCGTCCGGGTCCGGGTGAGCGCGGCGGCCGGCGCCGCGACCCTCACCATCGGCATCCTGGGCGACGGCACCGACTCGGGAACGGCCCGGCTGGCCGCCGCCTACCGCCGAAGCCGCCCCGGCGTCGACATCCGCGTCCGCGACGCCGACCTGACCGACCCGACCTGCGGACTGCGCGCCGGACTGGTCGACGTCGCGCTGACCCGGGCGCCGTTCGACGAGACCGCCCTGACGGTGCGCGCACTGCGGACCGACCCGGTCGGCGTGGTCCTGCGCGCCGACGATCCGCTGGCCCGCCGCGACGGGCTGCGGCTGGCCGAACTGGAGGACCGCCGCTGGTTCCAGTTCCCGCCGGGCACCGATCCCGTCTGGCAGTCGTACTGGAACGGCGGCAGGCCGCGCCAGGGCCCGGTGGTGCGGGCCGTACAGGAATGCCTCCAGGCCGTGCTGTGGAACGGCACGGTCGGCCTGGCCCCGCTCGGACACGACCTGCCCGCCGAACTGGCCGTGGTACCGCTGATCGACATGCCGCCGAGCCGCGTGGTGGCGGTGTGCAACGAGGGCGACACCAACCCGCTGATCCGGTCCTTCCTCGAGATCGCGACCACCGCGTACCGTCGCTGAGCACCGGCATCCGTCAGGCCGGGGCCGGCTCCGGTCCGACACACCCGCTTCGGCCACGTGATCACCTCGTGCTCCGGCACGCGGGCTGGATCGCCGTACGGCGGTGCGCTCGCCTCCAGGGACGCGCCGTGCGCGCTCCCAAGGCGCCCGGCGCACCCCGCGTCGAGCTACGCCCGCCGGTCGAACTCCGGTGTCACCGTGAGCAGTTCGGACACGTCCGAGCCGGAGGCGATCTCCCGCGGCCGCGCACCCCGCAGGAACAGACGGGCCGGACGTTCCCCGCCGACCGCGGCGCTGCCGTCCGCCACCCGCAGCCAGGAACCCTCGCGCAGCCCCAGGACCGGCACGTCGTTCTCCTCCAGGAACTCCGTCAGCCGCTCCTCGCGGGTCTCGCCCTTGTGCGTGGAGCGCGGGTCGGGGTCCAGGTAGTGCGGATTGATCTGGAACGGCACCAGATCCAGCGTCCGGAACGACGGCGGCTGCACGATCGGCATGTCGTTGGTGGTGCGCAGCGTGGGCGCGGCCATGTTCGTGCCCGCGCTGGCCCCCATGTAGGGCAGCCCGCCGCGCACGGCGTCCCGCAGCGCGTCGAGCAACCCCGTCCGGTACAGGGCGCTCAGCAGCCGGAACGAGTTGCCGCCGCCGACGAACACGGCGTCCGACGCGGCCAGTCGCGCCAGCGGGTCGCCGCCCTCGTGCACCCCCCGTACCGCGATCCCGGCGTCCGCGAGCGCGCCGCGCACCTTGGCGGTGTACGCGTCGTGATCGGCGAGCGCGTACGGCACGAACGCCAGCCGCGCTCCGGCGGGCAGGAAACCGGTCACGACGTCCAGGGCGTGTTCCAGGTAACCGCGGCCGTGCTGGGTGGAGTTGGACAGGAGCAGCAGATTCACGAAGGGTTCCTCATCGAACGGGGTGGGACGGTGGTGGCTCACGCCGGGCGGGGCGCGCGCGGACGGCGGTGGTGCTGCGGCGGATGCGTCAGACGCCGTTCCAGCAACTGGGCGGCGCGGCGCAGCGCGTCGAGACGGTCCTCGGGGCCGTCCGGGAAGCGCTCCTTGGCCGCGCCCAGGCTCAGGCTGCCGTAGGGCTCGGCGCCGAGGAAGACGGGCACGGCGACGGTGCCGATCCCGGCGTCGTACTCGCCGACGGTCCAGGCGTACCCCCGCGCGCGCACCTCACGGAACTCGCGCTCCAGCTGGTCGGGGTCGGTGACCGTGCGCTCGGTGAAGCGGGCCATGGGGCGGCCGCGGAACAGCCGGTGGCGCTGGTCGTCGGGCAGGAAGGCGTAGTACGACTTGCTGGTGGCGCCCGCGTGCGCCGGGTACAGCTCGCCGACCAGCGGATAGTAGCGCAGCGGCCCCTCCTCGCCCTCGACTGCGGCCACGCAGCGCATGTGGAAGCTGTCCGGCAGGCAGAACAGCACCGTGTCGCCGGTCACCGCGCGCAGCTCCCGCAGGACCGGTTCCGCCAGCAGCTCCAGGGAGCCCGAGCGCTCCCACAGCCGGCCCAGGCGCAGCGCGGCCGGGCCGATGCGGTAGCGGCGGGTCGCCGGGTCGGAGACCAGGAAGCCGCGGCCCGCGAGCGTGGACAGCAGCCGCTGGGCGACCGAGGTGTCCCAGCCGAACTCGCCGGCCACCTCCGTCACGCCCCAATCGGGCCGCGACCGCTCGAAGGCGAGCAGGACCAGCAGGGCGCGGTCCACGGTCTGCAGGGCTCCGGCCGGGGTCCTGCGGTCGACGGGCTGACCGGACACGGGCCACTCCTCTCACTCACACGTGCAAGCACGCACACCTGCGCGCACGCACACCCGCACTCAATCACGCGCTCGCACACGCACTCAGCCACGCGCTCGCACACGCACTCAGCCGCGCGCTCACGCCTCGCCCGTCTCCGCATCTCGGCATGCAGACGGCAATTGCAGATAGCGGGAAACAGTTGCGGAGAACGTTAACCGCTCCGGAACCTGCTGTCAGCACCGCCCCGGGTGCGGATCAGGAGAACTGCCCATGTTGAAGTACGTCCTGGACCTCGTCGACCTGCTCGACGACCCCGACGTCGACGGCAAGCGCGTCGCCGCCCACCTAGACACCCTCGCGGGCCCCGAGGGCTGCGGCGCCCAGGTCACCACCGTCACCGGCGAGCGCGGCTCGACGGACTTCGTCCTCGTCCGCGTACCCGGCCGCGCCGGCCGGGCCCGCGGCGGCACCGCCCGCACCCTCGGCGTGGTGGGCCGCCTGGGCGGGGTCGGCGCGCGCCCGGAGATGACGGGGCTCGTCTCGGACGCGGACGGCGCGGTCGCCGCGCTGGCCACCGCCGCCAAGCTCCTCGACATGCGCCGCCGGGGCGACGTCCTCGACGGCGACGTGGTCGTCGCCACCCACATCTGCCCGAACGCCCCGACCGCGCCGCACGACCCGGTCCCGTTCATGGACTCACCGGTCGACATCGCCACCATGAACCGGCACGAGGTCACCGCCGACATGGAGGCGGTGCTCTCCATCGACACCACCAAGGGCAACCGGATCATCAACCACAAGGGCCTGGCCCTGTCGCCCACCGTGAAGGAGGGCTGGGTGCTCCGGGTGAGCGAGCAGCTGGGCGAGCTGCTCGCCGTGGTCACCGGTGAGCTGTTGGTCACGTACCCGGTGACCACCCAGGACATCACCCCGTACGGTAACGGTGTACACCACATCAATTCGATCCTGCAGCCGGCCACGGCGACCTCCGCCCCGGTCGTCGGCGTCGCGGTCACCTCCGCGGCGGCCGTGCCCGGATGCCAGACGGGGGCGAGCCACGAGACCGACATCGCGGCGGCGGCCCGGTTCGCCGTGGAGACCGCGAAGGCGTACGGCGGCGGCCGCCTCGACTTCCACGACGAGGCCGAGTTCACCGCGCTCGTCTCCCGCTACGGCTCGCTCGCCCACCTCCAGACGCTCGGCAACGCCTCCAGGGAGTCGTGATCATGGCCACACACGAGAACACGGCCGCGCCCTCGGAGCCGGGCGGCGCCAGAACCGTCGGCAGCGACGACTACGCCCTCTCCCGCGTCCCGCGCGACAAGCGGCTCGGCTTCTGGACCATGCTGCTCCAGTGGCTGGCCCAGTCGGGCTCCATCTCGCAGTTCACCCTCGGCGCCACCATCGGCGTCGGCATGTCCTTCGCCGGCGCGTTCTGGGCCTTCACCCTCGGCGCGGTGATCCTGGAAGTGGTGATCTTCGCGATCGGCCTGGCCGGCATGCGCGAGGGCCTGGCGACCCCGCTGCTGACCCGCTGGGCCGGCTTCGGCCGCAACGGCTCGGCCCTGGTCAGCCTCGTCATCTCGATCAGCCTCGTCGGCTGGTTCGGCGTCCAGAACACGATCTTCGGCGACAGCGTGGCCTCGCTCGTCGGCGGGCCGTCCTGGCTGTGGTGCGTGGTCGCGGGCGCCGCCATCACCGTCCTGGTCATCTTCGGCTTCCGCTACATGGCCGTCTTCGCCAAGATCGTCACCCCGCTGTTCTTCGCGATGGTGGCCTGGTCGGTCACCGACGCCCTGAGCGAGCACTCGCTGTCCGAGCTGATCCACTCACCGGCCCCCGGCCAGGCGATCCCGCTCTCCGTCGCCGCCACCGCCATCGCGGGCGGCTACATGACCGGCGCCATCGTCTCCCCGGAGATGACCCGCTACAACCGCAAGGGCAGCCACGTCTTCCTGCAGAGCGCCTCGTCGATGATCCTGTCGGAGTACATCGTCGGCCTGACCGGCGTCCTGCTCGGGCACATGGTCGGCAACGGCCAGGTCTCCCAGATCGTGCTCTCCACCTCCGGCGTCTTCGGCGTGCTCGTCGTCCTGATGTCCACGGCGAAGATCAACGACTGGAACCTGTACGGCTCCTCGCTCGGCGTCGTCAACTTCTTCCAGGTCGTCTTCGCCAAGCGCCTGCACCGCGGCGCGGTCACCATCGTCCTCGGCATCGCCGGCACCGTGCTGTCCGCCGTCGGCATCATGACCCACTTCACCGACTTCCTGTCCGTGCTCGGCGTCGCCATCCCGCCGGTGGGCGGCATCATCGTCGCCGAGTACTGGGTCGTCCGCCGCATGCGCGCCCCGCTCGACGCCACCCGCGACGCCGGCACCCTGCCCGCCACCTCACCGACCTGGGTCCCGATGTCCCTGGTCATCTGGGCCGCCGCGTTCTGCGTCGGCAAGTTCTACGACGGCGGCATCCCCGCCCTGAACTCCCTGCTCACCGCCTTCGTCCTCTACGCCGTCCTCGGCCTCGCCGGCTGGATCAGGCCGTACGGCACCACCACCGTCGAGGACCACCCCGGCATCGCCGGCACCACGACCCCGGCCGCCTCCGGCACGGCCCCCGTAGGAGCACCATGACCAGCACCGCCCCCGCCCTCGTCCCGGCCTCCGAGGAGGCGCAGAGGGAAGTCGTCGAGCTGTGCGCGGAGCTGATCCGCTTCGACACCTCCAACCCGACCAGCGACGAACGGGCCTGCGCCGACTGGGTCGTGGCCCGGCTCGCCGAGGCGGGCATCGCCTCCGAACTGGTGGAGAGCGCCCCGGGCCGCGCCAACGTCATCGCCCGCATCCCCGGCGCCGACCCGGCCCGCGGCGCCCTCCTCGTCCACGGCCACCTGGACGTCGTACCCGCCGACGCCGCCGAATGGCGGGTCCCGCCGTTCTCCGGCGAGATACGCGACGGCTACCTGTGGGGCCGCGGCGCCATCGACATGAAGGACACGGTGGCCGTCATGCTGGCCACCGCCCGGCACTTCGCCCGCACCGGCGCCCGACCCGCCCGCGAGATCGTCCTCGCCTTCCTCGCCGACGAGGAGGCGGGCGGCAGGTTCGGCGCCCACTGGCTGGTCGAGCACCGGCCCGAGCTGTTCGCCGGGGTCACCGAGGCGATCGGGGAGGGCGGCGGATTCAGCTACGCCCTCGACGACACCCGCCGCCTCTACCCGATCGAGAACGCCCAGCGCGGCATGGCCTGGATGGAGCTGACGGCCACCGGACGCGCCGGGCACGGCTCGTCCCCGAACAGCGAGAACGCCGTCACCGACCTCGCCGAGTCCCTCACCCGCATCGGCCGCCACACCTTCCCCGTCCGGCTGATCGCCCCGGTACGCGCCGTGCTGGAGGAGGCCGCCCGGCTCCAGGGCGTCGACGTCGACCTGGACGCCGAGGACGCCGAGACCCTGGAGGCGGAGCTGGCCAAACTCGGCCATGTCGCCGACTTCCTCCAGGTGGTGCTGCGCAACTCGGCCAACCCGACCATGTTCTCGGCCGGTTACCAGACCAACGTGATTCCGGGCCGGGCCACCGCACGCGTCGACGGCCGCTTCCTGCCGGGCCACGAGCAGGAGCTGATCGACACCGTCGACGCGCTGCTGCTGCCCTCGGTCTCCCGCGCGTGGGTCAACCACGACATCGCGATGGAGACGTCCTTCGACGGCCCGCTCGTGGACGCCATGTGCGACGCCGTACGCGCCGAGGACCCCGACGGCCACCCCGTGCCGTACTGCAACCCCGGCGGCACCGACGCCAAGGCGTTCACCAAGCTGGACATCCGCTGCTTCGGCTTCAAGGGCCTCAAACTGCCCCACGACCTCGACTACGGCCGCCTGTTCCACGGCGTGGACGAGCGGGTGCCGCTGGAGGGACTGCGCTTCGGCGTACGGGTCATGACCCGGCTCTGGCACGACTGCTGACCGCCGCGCCCGCGCGTCCCCCCAGCGGGGGACGCGCGGGCGCGGGCCGGCGCGGGTGAGATGTCCGCGCCGCGTGGTCCCACGAAGGCCGGTGCGATCACTCAGCGAATCCCGCTGGACGGGCCTGCGCGCGGTATCGAGAATCAGCGCATGGACGTTCCCGCGCTGCTCGAATCAGCCTCCCTGCTGGTCTCGGACGAGGAGGCCGCCGAGAACGCCATCACGGTGTCGGACATCTGGGACTACCTCGTCCGCGACGAGTGGGAGATCGCCCTGAGTCTGCTGGAGGACCTCGGGGACGGTCGCTCGATTCCGCTGGATCTGTGGGAGAAGCTCGCCGAAGCGGCTGAGCAGCTCCGGATGGAGCGCAGTGCGGCCTGGTGCCACTGGCGGTGCTTGGAGATCCGCCACGGCGTGATCCGGGCACAGCTGACGCTCCGGTCCGCCGGCGAGGGCCGGCGTACGACACCCTTCTCCGGCGCCGGTGTTCTGCGACCGATGTGGGACATCGGGCACCTCTCGCCCACCGGCGCACGTGCGGTCAGCATCGCCGCGCTCTGGGTGGAGAACACGCCCGTGCTGGAGCCCGGTGGGCAGGCCACGGTGCGCCTCCTGCCCCTCACCCCCTCCGACTGGACACACGTCCGGCCCGGCCGGCGGATCACCATGCACGAGAATCGGACCGTGGCCGGGACCGCGGTGGTGCTGGAGGTGCGTCGCCCCGCAGCCGTGCCCGGAGGATGACTCGCCGGCCGCTCACGGCAAGGCCGGCCGCGGCCGCCCTGCCGCTCGCCCCGGCCGCGACCGGAGTCGAAGTGCGGCTCAGGGCCTACCGGAAGCCGAGGTGCGGCTCGGCGCCGGCCGCCGCACAGCTGGCGGCCCACAGGCCCGCGGCGGTGACCGGATCGGCCATGTGAGCGGGGACGGGCTCCCGGCGCGGCATCCCCCGCAGCCCGAAGACGCGCGGCCCCCACAGCTGTCCTCCCCGCACCCGCGCGTCGAGCACGGCACGGACGACGGGCCAGGCTCCGGCCTCCTTGCCCTGCACCAGGAGCGCGGCGGGCAAGGAAGACAGCCGCCGGCCGGGAGTGGTCGCGCACACCGGCGGGCGGGAGGGGGTGAGCGAGTCCAGTGCGCCGCCGGGGTGGGCCACCACACTGAGCACCGTGCTGCCGGCGGCGCGCAGACGGCGGTCGAGTGCGAAGCCGAAGGACATCTGCGCCAGCTTCGAGCGGCCGTAGGCGCGCTTGGGCCGGTAGTCCCGGGTGGACTCCAGGTCGCCGAGGTCCAGTCGTTCGGACCGCGCCGCGAAGCTGCCCACCGTCACGACGCGGCCCGCCGGGGCCGCCGACAGCAGCGGGGCCAGCCACTGGGTCAGCGCGAAGTGGCCGAGGTGGTTGGTGCCGAACATCAGCTCGTGGCCGTCCGCGGTCTCCCGGCGCGGCGGGTCGTCGAGCGCGACGCCCGCGTTGTGGACCACCGCGTCGAGACGATCGACGTCCAGCCGGTCCACGGCGCTCTTCAGGGACGCCAGGTCGGCGAGGTCCAGGAGAAGGTGCCGCACCTGTGCGCCGGGGACGCGCGAGCGGATCGAGGCCATCGCGGCGTCTGCCTTCGCGCGGTCCCGGCTGCCCAGGACGACGACGGCGCCGGTGGTGGCGAGCTGCTCCGTGACGAAGTAGCCGATCCCGGCGTTGCCTCCGGTGACCAGGAAGACGCGGCCCTCGGCGGACGGCAGCCGGTGAACGTCCCACGGTCGGCTCTGGATGACGGAAGACACGATGACCGGCTCCTTGCGCTCGGCGGCAGTGTGCTCATGAAGAGCACCGACCCGCCCAACGTCGCACCGCCCACCGACATATCACCGACAGATCACGCCGACCGCCGACAGCCCCCCGACACGGCGGCCTGCGGTACGGCGCGTGTCCGGTCGCCGGACACGCGCGGACCGGGGAACTCGGCGACGTCCCCAAGGGCAGGGGCGTCGAAACCGGCCCGGCCCGCCTCGGGAGGCGCGGTTCAGGAAGCGTCCTCGCGCGACGCAGCGATGAGGCGGTCCAGGTCCCCGCGCGCCGAGTACGTACGGATCCACTGCTCCAACAGCGCACGCCTGCTGGGGGAGCGGGGCGTCACCCGAAGGTCGAGCAGGACGCCGGCTTGCCCGAGCGGTAGCCCGTCGTGAACCAGCGCTTGCGCTCCGCCGACGACCCATGGGTCCAGGTGTCGGGGTCGACACGGCCCTGGGAGCCCTGCTGGATCCGGTCGTCACCCACCGCGGCCGCGGCGTCGAGGGCGTCGTCGATGTCGGCCGGGGTCACCTTGTCCAGGAGCGGGCGGCCCGTCTTCTCGTCGGGCGTGGAATCGGCGTGACGGGCCCACACACCCGCGTAGCAGTCCGCCTGGAGTTCCAGCTTCACCGACGCGCTGTCCGCGCCCCGGCGGTCGTCGCCGACCTTGTCCATCGTGCCGAGCAGGTCCTGGACGTGGTGCCCGTACTCGTGGGCGACGACATACGCCTGCGCGAAGGGGCCGCCCTTCGCGCCGAAGCGGGAGCTGAGCTCACGGAAGAAGCCGACGTCGAGGTAGACCTCCTTGTCGCCGGGGCAGTAGAACGGCCCTACGTCGCTGTCGGCGGTCCCGCACGCGCTCTGGGTGCGGGACGTGAACAGCACGGTCTTCGCGGGCTGGTACGTGCGGTTCTCGGCCTTGAACTCGGACGTCCAGTACTCCTGCACGCTGTTGACGACGCCGACGACCCGGCAGTCCGTACGCGCGTCGGCGTCCGCGCCCGAGCGGCAGTCGCCGCGCACGTCCTGCGAGCCGGACGCCGCGGGACCCGCCGGGCTGCCGCCGTCACCGCCGCCGGTCACGTCGATGCCGAAGAACAGCGCGATCAGCAGCCCGACGACACCGACCGCACCGCCGCCCACTGCCAGGCCGCCGCGGCTCATGCCGCGCCGGTCGTCCACCTGTGAGCTGTCCAGCTCCGCGTCGTCATCGAAGTCCATCCGCCGCCACCTGCCCTCTTCCGTCCCCTCCGGTCGAACACCGGATGCCCCGGCACGGCGGTTTCATCGGTCATCCGCCGCTCCGGTCGTACACCAGACGGACGCCTGTCATGCCAGTGCCTGCCGGCCACGGGTGCGCCGCGTTCCCGCGGCGCGGTGGTCCGATGCGGGCGACACGGACGTCCGGGAGTAACCTCTGCTGCTGAAGGACTGTTTGATCGCCTTCGCACGGGACATCGAATGTAAGGCTGCTTCACGGCCGGCCCTGCCGCTGTCGTGCGGGGGCTGTTTCTCTGTCGGTGGAGTGAGTGAAGGTATGCGGATGCGTGAAGTTCAGACGGAACGGCGTGTGGAGACGGTCGGACGACCGCCGGTGACAGCCGCGCCGCAGTGGCAGAACCTGTTCCTGGCACCCGCTTATCGCGGCGACATGGCCGCGGACCTCGACGTGGACATCGACGCGGACTGGGAAGAGGAGACGGCCGCCCCCGCAGCGCTGCGCAGGCGTCGAGGCCGCCGCCCCGCCCACCCCGCCGGCTGAGACCGGATGGCACGAACGGCGCGACGCCGGCACCTCCTGCCCGAGTCGAAGCTCAACTCCCGGGCGGGCCATCCGGACCGGACCGCTCGGCCGGCCGGTGTCAGCGGGCCGCCGCACCGCCCTTGAGTACAGCGAGCGCGGCGTCGCCGTAAGCGCGGCCCCGGGCGGTAGCGCCGTCGGCCTCCCGGCGGCCCCGTGAGGCCCCGAGTTCGCCGCGCCCGATACGGCGCGGCCACGCGTCTCGACGTGCGCCCCCGGCGTCGCCGGGTGCGCCGGTGCTACATCCGGTCGTAGATGCCGGCGGCCTTGCCGAGGACCCGGATCGCGGCCTGCAGTTCTTCGGGCGGGACGTCAGCCATCGCCTGCTGCCACCGCTTCCGCCACCGCTCCCTGGCCTCCTCGGTCAACTCGCGTCCGCGGTCGGTCAGGACGACCTGGATCGCGCGGCGGTCGACGGGGCTGCGGTCGCGCCGGATCAGTCCCTTGGCTTCCAGGGTGTCCAGCAGCCCCGTCATGGTGGCCGGGGTCACGTCGGCGTACTCGGCGAGCCGGCGTGCGGTGGCCTGGCCCGCGTCGGCCAGACCGTCCAGCGCGCGCAACTGGGTTCCGGACAGGCCGTCGCCACTCGCCTGCTCACGGCCGCGCTTGCGCCGGAAGGCGGCGAAGAGATCCGCGACCGCCTGTTCCAGCTGTTCCACCTCACGTGTCATGTATGGAGCCTAACCGTACGGCCCCTAATCATGTTGACGTCATTGATACGCCTCCATATTGTATGGCTCCTAACTACTTCGTCTCCGTCTGAAACACCCGACGATCGGAGCCTCAGCCCATGACCCGCTTCACGGATCTCCTCCAGCCCGCGGCCGGCACCGCCCTGATGAGCCGGTGGCTCACCGGAACCGCCGCACGCTCACGCGCCGCTGCGGCAGCGGTGAGCGAGGAATGGGCCGCCGCTCCGTCACCTCCCAGCCGCCTGTCCCAGCACGTCCTTCTGTCCCTGGACGGCACCGGCCTGCTCTTCTACGCACAGTGGACCAGCGACGACGCCCATCTGACCTGGGCGCGAGCCCACCGCGACGACGTGGTCAGCCGCGTGGACACCCTCGTCCCCGCCATCCAGCGCCCCGGCCTCCACCGCACCCGCCTCGCGCGCAGCGTCATCCATGACCCGGACCGTCCCGCCGAGGTGTTCACCGTGACCCCTCTGGCCGCGCACGACATCGATGCCGCCCTCACACCGCGACCCGGCCTCCTCGCCACCCACGTCCACCTGACGCCCGACCGGCGACGCGCGCACCTCGTCCGTGAGTGGGCCGACACCACCTCCCCCGACGACAACACCCGCATCGGCGGACACGACACCGGGCCCTACACACTCCTCCACGCGCTCGTCGACCGGACCCGCTGAGAACGTTCCCGTACAGAGGGGGTGGAGGCGTTCACGGGCCTTCCCTGCCGTCGGCGAGACGGCGACGCCACCAGAGGTCGGAGCGCCACTGACGTCGATCGGCGAACGGATCCGGCAAAGTGCGCTGGAGGTACGCGGCGTCCAGGCGAGCCACCCGACGCCTCAGTTCCTCGCGCGCACGGGCCGGCAGTTGCCGCAGAACCTCGTCGAGGACGTCCCGCGCGTGCCGCACGTCGTCGAAGGAACAACCACGGCACGAGCACTCGGCGTCCTGGGGATACAGGGGGCGGCGTCCTGGCGACTGCGCAAAGGCTCGGTACCGTCGCAACGCCCGGTCCGTGGCACCGGGGTAGACGTAGTAGTCGGTCGAGAGCCGCTCCACTCGATGGACCGCCAGGCTGGCGCGGGGTGAAAGCCAGGGGATCCGGCCTGGTGGCGGATCGCCCCAGGCACGCGGGCCATGTCGTCGGTCGGCGCGGAGCCTGCCGGGCCGTCTACGCGGCATCGGCCTTTCGGTATGCGGTCATGACGCCATCATGCCAGCAACCCGCCATGACCGTACGCGTACTGACACACCCTCGTGACCGGATACGGCACGGCGGCCCGTGGTGGCCTCGTGCTCTCTCGAACACGGTCCTGTGGCTTCCCTCGACTGCGGGGCTTCCGGCGGACCGGCTCGTCGGCGCTCCGCCGCGGACGGCAGCGAGCCAGGAGCGGTTCATCCGGCGGGGTGCGGCATTCCTCACGGGATGCCATCGGTTGTCCGACCCGGGAATCGGTCGATGATCACATAGCATCCAGGTCGAATTGATCAACTGCCGCGGTCACCCCTCCAGCTGGAGACTTCTCCGCACCTCGACCAAGGGTGTCCGCGCAAGGGGGAGGAAGCACTCAAGATGACGTCATCCATTCTTCGCCGACGTGCCGCGGGAGCCGCGGTCACCGTGCTCCTGGTCGGCGCCGGCGCCCTGGCGACCGCGCCGTCCGCGGCGGCCAAGGCCAACCTGCTCTCCATCGGCAAGGTGTCGCGGAGCAGCGGCGGCCTGCAGGTGAAGGTCACCTACTCCTGCGACGTCGGCATGGACCACGAACTCGTGGCCAACGCGACGACGCTCAACCACAGCTCTCACGACCAGTCCATCGCCGCGGGCACCGTCAAGAAGGACCATCTGGTCTGCGACTACAAGAACCATGCCGCACTGGTGACCATGCGCCCGGCCGCAAGCGCGCACTTCGACAAGGGGGACAAGGTCAAGGTCACCGTCTTCTACTTCGACAACGACGGGTTCAGGTACGGCGACGCGGAGGTGGTCGCCGCCCTGTAGGGCGACCCTTCGCCCGGACGTACGGCGAGTGGCCGCGGAGCCGGACCCCGTGCGCGGCCCACCACCTGACGCCGCCCTCGGACCACGGAGGACCGCCCATCCCGCGAGGCCCTTACGCCCCGGGAACGGCGCCTCCCCGGCCCACTCCAGCCCACTCGGTCACCTGGCCGGCGGCGATCCGCCGCCGGCCAGGCCCGCTCCAGTGCGCCCGCGGTGAAGTCCGCGCCGTCGACGGTGTGTCCGAGCGAGTGCTCGGACCAGTCGGCCCGGGTGTCTGCCACCGCTCGCTCCTCGTTCATGAACGGCGGGGTGGCGGTGCGGTGTCAGGCAGGCCGACGGGGCCGTACAGGGCGGCCGGCTGCTTGGTCCGCATCGCCCAGTACCGGTCGCCGAACGACCAGTGCCACCACTCGGTCCCGTAGTTGATCAGGCCTGCGGAGTCCAGCGCGCGGCGCAGCGTGGCCCGGTTCGTGCGGGCCCGGTCGCTGAGGCCGGGCGCTTCGGTGTAGCAGGCGCCGTCGGACTCCTCCGGGGAGGCGTTGACGTCAGTGCCCATGTCCAGCTCGCGGCCGCGGTGGTCGATCAGTGTCAGGTCGACGGCCGCGCCGGCGGAGTGCGGCGCGATCTCCGGAGGCGAGACGAAGCGGCTGGCGGCGTCCCGCAACTCGGCGGCCTGCCAGTGCGGGTGGACGCGGGCGAGCCGGTCGGAGTACTCCTCGAAGTACCTCCGCTGCAGGGCCGGCGGCCGGAAGCCTTCCACGAAGAGCAACGACGTGCCGGCGGGCAGCAGCGACCGGGCGTGCAGCAGGCGGGGAAGGAGCCCTCGCCGGACATGGGCCCAGGCTCCGGTCCCGTCACGTTTGCGGTCGTCGACCGTCAGGCCGTGCGCGCGGACGTCGACGAGAACCTCGCCGCAGTCCCGCACGGGTATCGCGGCCACCCGCGGGTCGGACATCAACACGACGCTGCTGCTCATGCGTTCCCCTCGTCCCAGATACCAGATACCAGATACCAGATGCCGCCCTAGGCGCCCCGGGCCCACGGCACACGGCTCTTGCCGCGCGCCTACGACGTGTCCGTCCGCGCGATGATCCGACCGACCGACCGACCGACCGACCGGCCGGCCGGCCGACCGCTCCGCGAACGCGACGACCGCGGCCACGGGGTGATCGGCTCATGCCCGGCCGGTCACGTCCGGCACGATGCGCAGACGGTCGGCGCCCGGGGCGAAGGCGATCGAGTCGCCGGGCTCCTGGAAGTGCACGGCCAGCCGCGCGCCGGCCCGGTAGGCGTCCAGCCCGGCCCGGCAGTACGCGACCATCGGCTCCGGCAGGGCGTCGATCGGGAACCAGCCGATGGCGTCGCACACCTGGGGCTCCCTGACCTGTGGGGCGCCGTGCCAGCGCCGCACCTCGAAGAAGACGCCGAGGCGCGCCCCGCCGGCGGGGGAGCGGTGGTGCACGGTGAGGGCCGCGCGCACCTCGGCCGGGTCGACCACGAGGCCGGTCTCCTCGCGGGTTTCGCGCACCAGCGCCGTGACCACGTCCTCCCACGGGCCGTCGAGATGCCCGGACGGCAGGTGCCAGCACCCGGCGGCGTACACGTCACCGGCCCGCCGGGAGAGCAGCACCTCGGTCCCGGCCGTGCCGTCGCGCACCGCGATCAGGTGGACGTCGAGGGGTTCAGTGTGCCGCTGACCGCCGCTCATCCGTTCCCCGTCGCACCCTGTCACCGTCCCCACCCCAGCTCCGTGTAGACGCGGCCGGCCCGGACGCCCTCGATCGCGGCGCGCGCGTAGGGGACGATCGGCTCGGGCAGCTCCTCGGCGTTCCACCACTGCCAGGCCGCGCACTTGTCCGGCTCCCGCAGGCGGGGCGTGCCCTCCCAGCGGCGGGCCCGGAAGAACAGCTGGATCCGGGGCGGGTCCGCGGGCCGCTCCCGCATGTGCACGGTGTGGACGAGCTCGACGCCGGCCGGGTCGATCACCAGCCCCGCCTCCTCGTACGCCTCCCTCAGCAGGCAGGCGGTCGCGGACTCCGCCTCGCAGTGGCCCGCGAGCACGTGCCAGGACCCTCCCGCGTACGCCGAGTCCGGGTGCCGCAGGCCCAGCAGGACTTGGCCGTCGCGTTCCAGGAGGAGGTGGACGCCGACCACGTTCGGCACGGTCCCGGACGGCGCCGCCGCCGCTGCGGGCCCCGCGGCCGCCGCGGGTGCGGCGGCGACGGGGTGCTCGGCGGCATGCCGCTCCAGGAACGCCCTGGTCGACGGCAGCATCGTCGGCGTCTCGCCTTCGACGTGGGGTGGTTCCAGAGGACGGGCGGTGGGCCTCGTGCCGGCGGGTCGGCCCACCGTCCCGTGCTCGGGCGGCCGGGCGCAGCGGGAGCCGGCCGCGGGCTTCGGCGGGTCGCCGGCTCCACCGCTGCCTCGTTCGACGGGCGTCAACGCGTTCCCCCTTCTGGACGTCATGGTGGTGTCGCCGTGCTCAACGACGCCGCACCGGTTTCGAACACCTGCGCTTTCGGACGGGTCGCGCACCCTGGAATGGAGCGGATTTTCGAAGGTGTGCCATGCACCGACCCTTGCGGGGCAAGAGCACACGTCCGATGGCGTCATGGCCGAAACGCCGATGCTCAGCCAGTACCCGTACCGGCTCGGGCCGGGGCGGGGCGGGGCGGGTTCGTCAGCGGTCGTCGTCCGAGGCGCCGTCGGGACCGGGTGGAGCCGGGCAGCGGCCGGGCGCGGGCTGACCGGCGGGTTCCAGCGCCACACCCGAGACCCGCTCGACCAGCAGGACGAACTCCCTGCGCACGGCCTCGTCTGCGCCCGTCTCGGCGAAGTGGCGCAGGCTCGTCGCGGCCAGTCCGGCGATCTCCGACTCGACGACCGCCCGCGCCCCGGTCCGCTCCATCGCCGCCCGCATCCGCCGTACCGTCTCGTCCGACCGGTCGGGTCCCGCCGCGGTGAGCGCGGCGAGCGCCTCTTCGTCGCCGTCGGCGCGGGCGAGCCGGACACCGGTGGCGAGCAGGTAGGTGAGCTTGCGCGTGCGCAGGTCGTCGTCGGCCGACTTGCCCGTCACCAGCGGGTCGCCGAAGGCGCCGAGGAGGTCGTCGCGGAGCTGGAAGGCCAGTCCCGCGCACCGCCCGGCGCAGCGCAGCGCCGCCAGGACGGGCGCGTCGGCGTCGGCCAGCGACGCGCCCAGCGCCAGCGGACGCTCGACCGTGTACAGGGCGCTCTTGAGCGTGGCGATGGTCAGCGCTTCCTCGACGTCGGTGGTCCCGGACGCCTGCGCCCGGAGATCCCGGTACTGGCCGGCGACCATCTCGCCCCGCATCGCCTCCCACTCACGGTGCAGCCGCTGACCGTACGGCGAGCCGAGTGCGGTCCGGGTCAGCAGATCGTCCGCCCAGGCCAGCGCCAAGTCCCCGGCGAGCACGGCGGCGGCGGTCGCGAACGCCTCCGGGGAGCCGGTGAGCCGCGCGGCCCGGTGCATACGGGCCACGGCCACGTGCATCGCGGGCGAGCCCCGTCGCATCGACGATCCGTCCATGACGTCGTCGTGGATCAGCGCGCAGGCCTGGACGAGTTCGAGTGCGGCGCCCGTACGGATCACCGCCGTGGCGTCGCCCGCGCCCCCCGCGGCACGCCACCCGCACCACGCGAACGCGGTGCGCGAACGCTTCCCGCCCTGTCCGACGAACGCGGCGATCCGGTCGGCGACCTCGCGGGCGAACAGCGCGTCCACCTCGCGGGCCCGGGACAGCGCTTCGCCGAGCACCCGGTCGAGCTCCGTCTCCACGGCGTCGATGGCGTCCCGGGCCGTGAGCGGGCCCTCGGCGGGGCTGATCGGCTCAGTCGGGGCGGGCCGCGATCCCGGCATGCCCGCTCCTTCCCACTCCCGGTCGCCCGCGCGGGCGATCCCCGGCCGCACGGCGGTGTGCGGATGCGGTGATGTCTGCCCGATGTCCGGCCCGTCCCCTGAGGCACTCACCCCATCGGCCGAGGCACTCACGCCATCGGCCGAGGCACTCACCCCATCGGCTCAGTGGTCCGGGCCCCGCCGGTCAGGCGGCTTCCTCGTCCCGAGCCGGTGGCTGCCGGGTCCGGTGCCTGCGGACGGGAACACGTCGCCCCCTCACTTCTCCGCGCCGTGGGCGGCCCTGGTCAGCTCGCGGAGACGCTGCCGCGCCTCCTGGCGGGCGACCTCCTCGGGATGCCGGCTGCGCCAGTACGGATTGTCGTGCGGCAGGCCCCCGGTGACGCGCCCGTACATCCCGAAGGTGAGCACGATCAGTCCCATGACGAAGCTGAACATGACGTTGCTCAGCCTGAAGTCCAGGATGTTCGCGGGCCTGTCCAGGATGAAGATGTGGACGAAGCCGCTCAACAGGAACAGCGCGCCCACCGCCATGTTGAGATCGGAGGCGAAGTTGCCGCCCACGAAACCCCCGAGCACCAGTACGGCGCCCACCACCACGGAGATGACGCTGAGCAGCCCGTTGGTGGACAGCCCCGCGATCGAGGTGCCGTGGGTGTCGAAGGGGCTGAGCCGGTCGGCGAAGCCGAGGCAGCCGAAGGTGATGAGCACCAGGCCGCAGAACGCGGCGCCGTAGCGGTAGACGGTCGACAGATGGTGATCGACGGGCAGCTCGTCCCTCAGTCTCATGATCTGCTCCTCGTCCGGGCAGGCCGGTCAGGACGGCACGGGCCCTCGCGTTCTCCCGACGCGCCCGCGATGACCTCATCGTCGGCGGCGCCGGCTCGGTGCGGCAAGACGCGTCGTTCCCGCGTCGTGTCGGCGCGCCGAGCGGCGTCCGCCGAGCGGAACCGGCCGGTCGGCTCCCGCCGCGCGCAGGGGAGTGCACGGCCGGATACCCACCACCGCGCGGCACCCACTCCGCACCCCGCACTCCGCACCGGTGCGAGCGGGAGAACGGGGTACAAGGCACTCATACCCCTCATAGCCCTCGCACCCCTCACGCCGGAACGGGGCGGGCCCGACCGCGGTCCTCCGAGCGGGGCGACGAGTCCGGCCGGTGACGTGCCGGGCACGTCGACGCACGACGCGGAGGCGACCCCCATGAACCCTCTCCCCAGCCCACGCACCTCCGTACGCGGCCGCCTCGGGCACCTGATCTTCTCGCGGGTGGCGGGGCCGGACGGGCCCGGCCTCCGCGCCCGCATCCACGACACCCCGGGGCCGCGCTGGTTCGGACCCGAACGGCCGGTCCGGCGGGTGCACGGGGACGCGGCCATGTTCATCGGCGGCCTCTCCGCCCTCCTCCTTCAGTCGTTGCACCCCCAGGCCATGGCGGCCGTGGCAGCCCACTCGGGGTTCCGCGGCGACCCGTGGGGCCGGCTCCAGCGCACGAGCGCCTTCCTCGCCGTGACGACCTTCGGGACCTCCGACAGCGCCTACGAAGCCTGCGCCCGGGTGCGAGCCGTCCACGAGCGGGTACGGGGCGCCACCTCGGACGGGCAGCCCTACGCCGCCTCGGACCCGCACCTGCTGGGCTGGGTGCACACCGCCGAGGTCGACAGCTTCCTGCGCGCCCACCAGCTCTACGGCGCCCGCCCGCTGGACGACGAGGGCTGCGACGCCTACGTGGCCGACACGGCTCGCATCGCCCTCGCCCTCGGAGTCCGGCGACCGCCCACCACCCGGGCCGAACTCGCCGAGCGCATGGCTGCCTACCGCGGCGAACTGCGCGTGACCCCCGAGGCGCGCAGCACCGCCCGGTTCCTCCTGCTCCACCCGCCCCTTCCCCTGCTCGCCCGGCCGCCGTACGGGGCGATCGCCGCCGGCGCCGTCGCCCTGCTGCCGACCTGGGCGGCACGAGCGCTGCGGCTGCCCCGCCTCCCGCTCGCCGAGGACCTGTGCGTACGCCCGCTGGGCACCGCCGTCACCGCCGCCATCCGCTGGGCGATGCCCCCGCCTCCCGCAGTCGCGGGGCCGTGAGCCCGCCGCAGGCCGTGCCACGGTGAGGCGACCGAGTGCTGTGCTCGCGCTCCCGCCGTCGCCGTCTCACGCGTCGTTTCTCGTCCGGGGGCTCGTCTGGAGGGCGATGACGGCGATGTCGTCCCTGCGGTCGGGGAAGGCGGGCAGCAGGCTGCGGATCAGGTCCGGGAGGGGCAGACCCCGGCGGCTCAGCGTTTCCGCCCGCTCGCACAGGCGTTGGAGGCTGTGGTCGATGTCCGTGCCCGGGACCTCCACGAGCCCGTCGGTGTAGAGCACCAGGATGTCGCCCCCGCGCAGGACGGCGTGGAGATCGGTGCGCGGCACGGAGTCGGCGACGCACAGCGGTGGGTCCGTCCGCGCGGGGTCGTGCAGGAACCGGGGAGGCGCGTCGGAGGGAATCAGCAGGGGCGGTGGGTGACCGGCGTTGGACAGCACGAGGCGTCGCCCGTCGCGCGGGCCCGGACGCAGGAGGGCGTGCACCGCGGTGATCAGCGAGGGCGTGTCGAGTGCCTGTACGACGCGGTCCAAGCGGCTCAGTGTGGCCGCCGGGCTGGCGGTCGGGCCGCCGTCGTACGCCAGCCCCCGGAGCATGCTGTTGACGCGGCCCATCGCGGTGGCCGCCGCCATGTCGTGGCCGGCGATGTCACCGATGGTCAGCGCGACGGAGCCGTCGGGCAGGCGGACGGCGTCGTACCAGTCGCCGCCGACCTCCGCGGCCGCGTCGGCCGGGTGATAGAGCGCGGTCAGGGTGGCCTCCTCGACCTCCGGCGGAGGGGCGAGGAAGGACTGTTGCAGGGCGAGAGCCATGTCGCGGACCGACTGGAGCTCCAGGGTGCGGCGCAGCGGCCCGTCCATGTGCCGCAGGACGTCCTGGAGCAGCGCGAGATCGGTCTCGTCCGGAGGCGGGTTCCCGCGGCAGTTGGCCGCGCTCGCCAGCGCCACGGTCCGGCCGTCCACGACGACCGGCAACAGCGCCAGGCAGGTCGCGCCGGCCTCGCGCAGCCACCCCGTGGACACGTCCGAGATGAGATGGCCGGGCGGTGCGCCGGCCGGGAAGGCGAACAGCATCGTCTCCTGGCTGTTCACGGCCTCGTCCGCGGCCGGTCCCAGCCTGAAGTGCTCCCCGAGGGGAGGTAGCTCGGGCAGGCCGGGCGCCACGGCGACACGCGTCACCGACGGCGCGTCGAAGGCGCGCGAGCCGTACCCCGCCGCCTGCGGGACCCGGAAGATGGCGATGGCGTCGACCAGATCGGGCACGACGGCCGCCGCGGTCATCCGGAACGCCTCGGACAGGTCACGGGCCGCCGGGACCGCGGCCATACCGGCCAGCAACTGTTCCCGTTTACGGATCCTCCAGTCGTCCTCGGCGTCGGAGACCGTGCCGATCCACTCCGGCTCGGCGCCGCCGTCCGGCACGGGCACCGCGACGAGCTTGAGGTGGCGGTAGCGGTCGGGATCGTCGCCCAGCCGCACGCGCACGACGGTGTCGACGAGGGACCGCTCACGGGTGGCCTCGCGCCACACCCGCCCGAACCGGTCCCGGTCCTTCGGATGGACGGAGTCCATCCACAGGGCGTCCGCCCCGGGATGCCACAAGCCCGCCGGGGCCGGTGCGGTGGCGGCCATCGGCAGGGTCACCGTCCCGTCCGGAGCCAGGGTCCAGACCGTCTGGGGCAGCGCGGACAGGAGTGTCTCGTACCGTTCGAGCAGATGCCGTTCCGCTGCCCCCGCCGCGCCCCGTGGCGGTGCGGGCGAGGTCGCCGGGCCCGCCGCGAGGAGCAGCAGCGCCGGGCCGTACGGACTGTCGACGGGGAAGCAGCTGACGAAGCGGGCCCCGCTCACGCACCCGTCGCGGCCGGTCCGGAGCAGGAGGCCGACGTGCCCGGGCCTCCGCTCGGCCCGGACCCGGCGCAGCAACTCCAGCAGCGGGGCGGCCCAGTCGTGCGCGAGGGCGGTGCCGGCCGGTCGGCCCGGCGCCCAGGACCCGAACAGTTCCGCGAACGCTCCCGCCCGCTCCCGCAACCGGAGCGAGGGCTCCGTGACCAGTGCGGTGCCGCTCACCAGTGCGCCGTGGTCCGGTACCCGCGGCGCCGGCCCCGCGGCACGTACGTCGTCGCTGCTCACGCTCCGATCATCCCCCGCGCTCAGATTGACGGCACGCCTTCGCGACCGCCCCGGCGGCCTGCCGGAACGGCGCGAAGGGAGCGACTCGCCTCCTGGCGGGCTCAGGCGAGGGCGACGACGAGCAGGGTGAAGGCGGCGATGATGACGGCGACGCGGAGGTAGTGGTAGCGGACCCATCGGTTCATCTGCTCCCTCCAGTCGGCGGGCCGGTTGTCAGGGGTCCACGTCCTGTTCCGGTCGTTGATCGGGACGAGCAGCAGGACCGACATGATCACGCTCAGGAGCAGCAGCGCGCCGGCGGTGATGACGAGGCCGGTGCCGTGGTGGTGCCGTCCCGCGACGGCCCAGACCGCGACGAGGACGAGCGAGCCGATGTACCAGAACGGCATCACGGCGCCGAGCATCCGGCCCCCGTGGGCGTGGCCGAGTTGGCCGCTGTCCTCGGGGAGTGCGTTGAGGATCGGGTTCATGACGAAGGCGACGGCGAATTCGACCCCCACCATGATGCCGACGACCACGGTGGTGATGACCTCGAGTGCGCTGAGCATGCTGCCCCTCCCGGGATCTAGCGCTGCTAACCGATGAGAGCAACGCTAGTACTACTGCCGCTTCCTTGTCTAGCGGTGCTAGGATCCCAGTCATGTCCGTACAGGAACGCAAGCAGCGCGAACGGGCGGAGCGCGAGCGCCTCATCGTGGCGACGGCCCGCGAACTCGCCGAACAGCAGGGCTGGGACGCGGTCACCACGCGCCGGCTCGCCGAGCGCATCGAGTACAGCCAGCCCGTCCTCTACAGCCACTTCCGCGGCAAGCGCGAGATCATCGGCGCCGTCGCCCTGCAGGGCGCCGCCGAGATGGCCGCGGCGGTGCGTGCCGCGACCTCCGCGGCGAGCGGCCCGCGCGAGCGGGTCGCCGCCCTCGCCCGCGCCTACCTCGACTTCGCCGCGCGCAACCCGGCGGTCTACGACGCCCTGTTCCAGCTCGACGGCGGCCTGGCGTACGCGCGGGAGGACACCCCGGAGCCGCTGAAGGACGCCTTCGCCGCCCTGCTGGAGAGTCTGGAGGAGGTCGCCGGGGACGGCGTCCCCCCGGGATTGTTCACCGAGGTGTTCTGGGCGTCCCTGCACGGCCTCGCCACCCTGTCCCGGGCGGAACGGCTGCTGCCGGAGGACGCCGCGCGGAGGGTGGAGCTGCTGGTCGACCGGCTCGCCGTGCTCTGACGCCCCGCCCCGGCGCGAACCGGCCGTCGCGGGCCTCTCGGTCGCCACGCGGGGTGGCCAGGCGACACCTGGCCCTCTACCGTGGCTGCCTCGTGAGGCGTGTGCCGTACGGGCCGCGCCAGTTGATGCATGGGGAGAACACCATGGTCACCGCGTTACGTCAGCGGTCGCGATCCGCTCCGCTCGTCAACGGCCGGCGTCCTCGGCGCCACGCGCGGCGCGCCGTCCTCGGTTCACTCACCGCCGTGTGCACGGCGCTGATCTTCGCCTTCTCCCAAACCGCCGCCTACGCCGGCGGACCCTACCTGTGGGCGAACGACAGCCACGTCGGCAAGCGCCTCACCGTCTGCGCGGCGACACTGGACGTCCGGAGCTCGTACGGCGGCGCGGCCTTCGCCCATCTCACGCAGGGGGAGACGTTCACCGTGCACCAGAACTACGCGGAGTTCGGCAGCGAGTACGTGCGCGGCTTCGCCTGGGGCACCGTCAACGCGGAGGGCTACGTGCAGAACGGCTGGTTCTGCTTCTAGGGCGAAGCGGTGGCCGCGGCAGCGCCCCCGGGCCGGCGACGACCCGGCGGAGCGCTGCCGCTGGCGGACAGGTCACGCCCTCCCCGTCAGAGAGTTCCGCGTAACCATTGATCGTACTCTGCCGCCAAAAGCCCCTCGTCCACGTGTTGCTGACGCAAGGACTCCACCCATGCGGCGATCATCCCGCCGATCTCTTCGAGTTCCTCGATTTCCTCAAGAGCCGTCTTCTCGTCCGCTTCGAGGTACGAGACTAATTCCGCCGCAGTGTTGTTTCCTCGGGAGCAGAGCGGACACAGGAGAATCTCGCGCATGCCGTGGACGTCGTCACCGCTCTGGTTCTTCCAGGAATTCCTGAAGCGGACCAACAGAAGACCCGGGCTGTCGCACGCCGGACAGGCCGGTACGTCCGCGATCCTGATGAGCAGTTCATCCTGGCAGGTGAGTGCGGGAACGACGGTCTCCGGATTCGCCTCGGTCATGCCACACCCTGCCAGGCGTCCGGCCCGAACGATCCCTTGATGTCGGAGGCGAGCGAGGAAGCGTCGACCTGTGCCGCCAGGGCGTACACAGTCGTCTTCCGCGGACCGTGCACGCTGAGGTGCACGGGACTGTCACCGGGGTGCGCGTGCAGGATGCGCTTCAGGTGGGCGACCGACTGCTCGGAAATCCGGTGGAGGGGCAGGGACAGCCGGACGGGCGGCCTGCCACCGTGCTCGGCGCTCGAAACGTCCAGCATCGACAGTTCCCGGCCGAAGATATTGAGGGTGCCGTCGCGGTCCTCGACCTTTCCCTTGACCGAGATGACGTTGTCCTCGCTCAGAGCGTGGGCGACGAGCTGGTAGACGGCGGGGAAGAACAGTACTTCGATGGACCCGTCGCGGTCCGCCAGATTGACGATGGCCCAGTTGTTCCCCTGCTTGGTGATCTTCCGCTGGACGCCGGTGATCAGGCCCGCGAGCTGAACGTCTCCCTGAGTGCGCCCCGACGCCAGGAGTTCCGCGATGGTGGTGTCCCTGGCTCCCGAGAGGATGTGCTCCGCGCCGTCCAGGGGATGGGCCGACACGTACAGGCCCAGCATCTCCCGTTCCGTGGCGAGGAGCTGCCGACGGGGCCATTCCTTCTCGTCCACCGGGAAGTCGAAGGCGAATCCGGCCGCGGAGCCCGCCGTATCGTCGCCCCCCAGCGCGGCGAACAGATCGTCCTGCCCGTAGGCGGCGGCCTTCTTGACGGGCACGATGGAATCGACCGCGTCTTCGTGAATCGCGCACAGACCGCGCCGGGTGTGGCCGAGGGAGTCGAAGGCTCCGGATTTGATCAGTGACTCGATGGCTCGCTTGTTCAGGGCGGGAAGTTCGCACTTGTCCAGCATGTCGGCGAAGGAGGAGAACTTCCCCTTGGAACGGCGGGCCGCGACGATCGCCTCGATCACGGCGTCTCCCACGTTCCGTACGGCACGCATGCCGAAACGCACGTCGTCCCCGACGGCGGTGAACTCGGCGGTGGATTCGTTGACGTCCGGCGGCAGGACCCGGACGCCGTTCGCGCGGGAATCGGCGAGATAGACCGCCGCCTTGTCCTTGTCGTCTCCGACCGACGTCAGCAGCGCCGCCATGTACTCGGCGGGATAGTTGGCCTTCAGATAGGCCGTCCAGTAGGAGACCAATCCGTAACCGGCGGTATGAGACTTGTTGAAGGCGTAGCCGGAGAACGGCAGCATGACGTCCCAGATGGCCTTGATCGAATCTTCCGAGAACTCGTTCCCGAGCATGCCGCCCGCGAATTTGTCCCACTCCGCGGCCAGTACCTCGGGCTTCTTCTTGCCCATGGCTCGGCGCAGCATGTCGGCGCCACCCAGGGTGTATCCCGCGAGCTGCCGCGCGATGGCCATGATCTGCTCTTGGTAGACCAGCAGATGGTGGGTGGACCCCAGGATCGGGTCGAGCGCTTCCTTCAACTCCGGATGGATCGGGGCGGGATCCTGCTTACCACTCTGCCGGAGCGCGTAGTTGGTATGGGCGTTGGCGGCCATGGGGCCGGGCCGGTACAGCGCGAGCGCCACCGCGATGTCCTCGAATCGGGACGGCTGCATCAGCTTCAGCAGCGCGCGCATGCCGCCGCCGTCGAGCTGGAAGACGCCGAACGTGTTCCCCTCCGACAGCAGCTCGTAGGTCTTGGCATCGTCCAAGGGGATGACGACGGTCTCCGGGTCGCCGTCCATCGGGTCGACGGTCGCGAGCTTGATACCGCGGTTCTCGCGGATGTTCTGAATGGCCTGATCGATGACGCCCAGGTTCCGCAGACCCAGGAAGTCCATCTTGATCAACCCCATGGCCTCGCAGCTGGGGTAGTCGAATCCGGTGATCTTCACGCCGTCCGAGGCGCGCATGTGCAGCGGGATGCGGTCCGTGAGACGGGTCTTGGAGAGGATCACCGCGGCTGCGTGAACGCCGGTTCCGCGCATCAGGCCCTCGACACCCTTGGCGGTGTCCATGACCTTCCTGACATCCGGCTCGTTCTCGTACAGCGCCCGGATCTCGCCGGCCTCACCGAACCGGGGATGGGCGTCGTCCCAGATGCCCGACAGGGGGATGGTCTTGCCCGCCACGTCCGGCGGCAGCGCCTTGACGATCCGCTCGCCGTGGGAGAAGGGGTAGCCGAGGATGCGAGAGGAGTCCTTGATCGCGTTCTTGGCCTTGATCTTGCCGAACGTGTTCACCATGGCGGTGTACGCGTCGCCGTACTTCTCGGTGACGTAGCGCACCATCTGGTCGCGCTGGCGGTCGTCGAAGTCGAGGTCGACGTCCGGCGGGTTGATGCGCTCGGGGTTGAGGAAGCGCTCGAACAGCAGCCCGTGCTCCAGGGGGCACAGTTCGGTGATGCGGGTGGCGTACGCGACGATCGAGCCCGTCGCCGAGCCGCGGCCGGGTCCCACCGGGATGCCGTTCTCGCGTGCGTGCCGGCAGATGTCCGCGACGACGAGGAAGTACGAGGAGAATCCCATCGGACCGATGATGCTCATCTCGGTCTCGAACCGCGCCGTGACGTGCTCGGGGATCGGATCGCCGTAGCGCATCACCAGCCCCTTGAGGACTTCCTGGCGCAGATACGCTTCCTGCGACATTCCGTCGGGGACGTCGGGGAACTGCGGCATCTCGTCGACATAGTCGAAAACGTCGTCGTAGGATCCGATGCGTTCCGCGATCAGCAGCGTATTGTCGCACGCTGCGGGTAATTCCCCGAAGAGCTCGCGCATCTCTGCCGCTGTCTTGAGATAGTAGCCGGAGCCTTGGAACTTGAACCGGTTCGGGTCGTCCTTGTTCTTTCCCACTCCGATGCAGAGGAGGTTGTCGTGCGCCTCCGCGTCGGTCGGGCGGATGTAGTGGGCGTCATTGGTGGCCAGGAGAGGAATGTCCAGGTCCTTCGCGAGGCGAAGCAGACCGTCCCGCACCTCGCGCTCGATGGACAGACCATGATCCATCAGTTCCAGGAAGTAGCTGTCCTTCCCGAAGATCTCCTGATATGAGCCGGCGGTCTCCCGGGCCTCCTCGTACTGTCCCAGGCGCAGCCGGGTCTGAATGGCGCCCGAGGGGCATCCTGTGGTGGCGATGATCCCTTGGGCGTGCTCACTGATCAGTTCCATGTCCATGCGCGGCTTGCCGGCCGGGAACTGACCCGTGTAGGACGCTTCGGTCGAGAGGTGGAAAAGATTGCGCAGACCTTGGACGTTCTCCGCCCACATGGTCATGTGGGTGAATCGGCCGCCGCCGGAGACGTCTTTCGACCCCTCCCCGTCGTCGCTCATCGCCCGTCGTCCGCCCGGCCCCCAGAACTCCGGTTTCCGATTCCTCCGTGAGGAGGGGGCGACGTACGCCTCGATGCCGATGATCGGCTTGACGCTGTCGAATCCCTTGGACACGGATTGGAACTCGTAGGCCCCGAACATGTTGCCGTGGTCGCTCATGGCGATCGCCGGCATGCCCTGGCGCGCGACCTCCTCGAACATCGGTTTCATCCGCTGTGCTCCGTCGAGCATGGAGTACTCGGTGTGATTGTGCAGGTGAACGAATGAATCCGACACGGCCAGGGCACCTCCGGGGCGTAGCTGAAGGCCCTCAGCTTACGTGCTCAGGGCTACAGGAGTTGGCTTATGAGGCTACCGCCATGCCGTGTGCCAGGAATGATCATCGAACGTCAACTCGCCTAGCGGCGTTGCTTGTTGTGCGGGCGACTCCGTGGGCCGGGCAGCGGTTTCGGGCGGCCGTCGCGTCTGGGGGAGCGGCGGCCGCCCGGAGCCGATCAGCGGCCGGACTCAGCCGGCTTTGAGCAGAGTGCGCAGCTCGGCGGTGTCGATGACATGGGACCGCGTGGGCAGGACGCGGTGGATCAGGACGTCGTGGACTTCGGTGTCCGGGTCGGCGACGCCGTCGGACAGGACGTAGATCCGGTAGTCACGGTCGGCCGCGTCGATGACGGTGGAGAGGACGACGCCGCTGGTGCTGACGCCGGCGACGACCAGGGTGGTGATGCCGCGCTCGCGCAGGTGCCGGTCCAGGTCGGTGGTCGACATGCCGCCGAAGCGCAGCTTGCGCACCACGATGTCGTCCTCCCGGGGCGCCAGCCGCTCGTGCACGGCGGTGACCGGATCCTCGTGGTGCATGACGCGGTATTCGGCCAGCGGGGCGAAGGTCTTGTTGGCGGCCGGGATCGCCTCCCAGTCGTCCTCCGTGAATCCGACGCGTACGTAGGCGATGGTTCCGCCGTGCGCGCGGACTTCGGCGATGGCCCCTTCGACGGCGTCGAGAAGGGCCTCGCGGTCGCTCTCCTCGGGCAGGCCGGCCAGGATGGCCGGCTGGTAGTCCATGACGAGAAGAGCGGTGTGCGCGGGGTCCAGTGCCGGGGTGGTGCTCACTCGGATGTGCTCCTTGGTTGTGGGAGTGCGGGGCGGATCAGTACGGGCAGACGTGCGCGGCGGACTCGGCGGACTCGGCAGACGAGTTCGGCGGTGCGCCGCGGCGTCATGAGTGATTGTGGGTCAAGGCCGCCTGTCGGCGCGGGGTTTGATCCTTTTGGGGCAGCAACAGCGGACTGGAGAGGATCGACAGACCGATGATCGCGAGCGCGACGCGGGGGCTGGTGGCGTCCGCGAGCAGCCCGCCCAGGGCGGTGAAGACGGCGATCCCGGCCTGCTGGCCGATCGCCCAGGCCGACAGGGCACGGGCGACGCGCTGGTGGGGGGTGTGCTGGAGCCGGTAGGTGGCGACGACCGGGCTGTACAGGCTCATGCTGATGATGATCGCCAGTTCGACGGCTATCACGGTGACGAGGCCGACGGTGCCCGGACGGACGAAGGCGAGGCCGATCAACCAGACGACGCGCAAGGTGCCCACGGTGCGCAACACGCGGTGCTGGCCGTAGCGCGCCACGACACGGTTGGCCAGCCGGGACCCGATCAGGCCCCCGACGCAGGGGGCGGCGAACGCCAAGCCGTACTGCCAGGGCGCGAAGCCCAGTTCGCGCAGCAGGAGCACGGCGAGCAACGGCTCGGTGGCCATGATGAGTCCGGAGACGAGCATGTTGTTGAGGAAGAGCGCCCGCAGCCCGGGATGGTCCATGATGTGCCGCAGTCCGTCCAGCAGGTCCCCTGCCCGGACGCGTTTCCTCCCGCTGTCGTGGCTGACCTCTTCGCGTCCCCCGATGGCGGTGATGGCCGCCGCGGAGAACAGGTAGCTGAACGCGTCGGCCACGACGGTGGCGACCGGTCCGAAGAGACCGACGGCCGCGCCGCCCAGCGGTGGCCCGACCGCGATGGAGCTCCAGTTGGTCGACTCGAAGCGAGCGTTCGCCACGAGGAGGTCGTCGGCCCGGACGAGGGTTTGCAGGTAGGCGCCGCTGGCCGCGTTGAAGGCGATCTTGGCCGCCGCGGCCAGGGCCGAGACGACGAGCAACTGCGCGAAACTGAGCCAGCCGAAGGCGTAGAAGACGGGGACGGTCGCCATGACCGCGAACCGGACCAGGTCCATGGCGATCATGACCGGCCGCTTGCGGCGGAACTCCACCCAGGGCGCCAGCGGTACCGCGATCAGCGCGCCCACGGTCGGCCCCACCGCGGACAGGGCGGACACCTGCGCCGTGCTGGCGTGCAGTGCCAGGACGGCGATGAGCGGGAAGGCGCCGAACCCCAGACCTGACCCGTAGGCGCTCACCGCATAAGCCGCCCAGAGCCAGCTGAACTGCCGGCCCAGGGGTCTCCTGCTCACCATGCTCGGGCCGCCCCTCAATCTTCCCTGCGAACGAGCTCGCGTCCGTGAAGCTAAGCAAGCGGCCCGACGGCCGGTCAAACAACTGCGCTGTCGCTTGTCCACAACCGACCGTTGTTGTTCGAGGTGGATCAGCCGGCCGCACTCCCAGGGGCGGAGGTGCGATCGTCAGTTCCCCTGCGGACCGCGGTTCCTGGACTGTCCGAAAGCAGGCAGGGAGGAGGGAATGTGAGGATTGCACGGTGTACGAAAGCCCAGTTCACCCCATGACGCGTACGCCCTATTGTTGGCGTATAACACAAATCGCGGAATTTAATCCCGCGTCGACGGCTGGGGGTCAGGGTGAAGGATTTGATCCAGGCGATGGAAGCGGGCGCCTCCTCGGAGGAGTGGGCCCACGTCCAGGTTCCGGAATCCTATCTGGCCCTCACTGTCCACAGAAGTGAGATCGGCATGTTCGAGGGCCTGTCGACCCGTGACAAGAACCCGGAGAAATCCCTGCACGTCGAGCCTGTCCCGGTTCCCGAGCTGGGCCCGGGTGAAGCCCTGGTAGCCGTGATGGCGAGTTCCATCAATTACAACACCGTATGGTCCTCCATCTTCGAGCCCATTCCCACCTTCGGCTTCCTGGAGCGCTACGGCCGTACTTCGGACCTGGCGAAAAGACATGACCTGCCCTATCACGTGCTGGGATCCGATCTGTCGGGTGTGGTGCTCCGTGTCGGCGCCGGCGTACGACGCTGGAAGGCGGGCGACCAGGTGGTGGCCCATTGCCTTTCGGTAGAGCTTGAGGACCCGGCAGGGCACGATGACTCCATGCTCGACCCGCAGCAGCGCATCTGGGGATTCGAGACGAACTTCGGCGGCCTCGGCGAGATCGCGCTGGTGAAAGCGAACCAGCTCATGCCCAAACCCGAGCAGTTGACCTGGGAGGAAGCCGCCGCCTCGGGGCTCGTGAACTCCACCGCGTACCGGCAGTTGGTCTCCCGCAACGGAGCCGACATGAAACAGGGCGATGTGGTGCTGGTCTGGGGCGCCTGCGGCGGGCTGGGGGCGTACGCCACTCAGTTGACGCTGAACGGCGGAGGGACGCCGGTGTGCGTCGTATCGTCCGCGGAGAAAGCCGGTCTGTGCCGGGACATGGGCGCCGAGCTGGTGATCGACCGGGTCGCGGAGGACTACCGGTTCTGGAGCGGACCGCATACTCCGGACCGCAAGGAATGGCGCCGGCTCGGGGCGAGGATCCGTGATCTCACCGATGGGCTCGACCCCGACATCGTCTTCGAGCACCCCGGCCGGGAAACCTTCGCGGCCAGCGTCTACGTGGCGCGCCGCGGCGGCGCCGTCGTGACCTGCGCGTCGACGAGCGGGTATGACCACTACTTCGACAACCGCCATCTGTGGATGCATCTCAAGAGGATCATCGGGTCGCACTTCGCCAACTATCAGGAGGCCTGGCGTGCGAACGACCTCATCAGACGCGGGAAGATATTCCCGACGCTGTCCAAGACATACCCACTGGCACAGGCGGCGACAGCCGTGCGCGAGGTCCAGCGAAACGTTCACCACGGGAAGATCGGCATTCTGTGCCTGGCTCCCCGACCCGGCCTCGGTGTGACGGATCAGGGCCTGCGGGACCGTGGCGCGGGCCGCTACGACGTCTTCCGCACCTCCCCGTGACGGTCTGCCGCTCGGTCGATGTCCGCACGTTCGACGGGATGTTGAGTCAGCAAGCAGACACGGCGAAGGGATGACGCAGTGAGGACACACGCCGAACCGGGCCTGGCGCCGAACGAGGAGATGTTCCGCAGGGTGCTGAGCCACTTCGCCAGCGGCGTGGTCGCCGTCACGGGTCTGTCACCCGACGGAGCCCCGGCCGGACTGACCGTGAGCTCATTCACCTCGGTGTCGCTGAACCCGCGCATGGTGTCGTTCTGCGTAGGGCGGACCAGCCGCACCTGGCCGCTGCTGCGCGCCTCATCGGGTGTCTGCGTCAACATACTGAGTGAGCGGCAGCGGGACGTCTCGGACTCGCTCGCCCGCAGCGGCGGAAGCAAGTTCGGCGAACTGGGCTGGTCCCCGTCGCCGGGAGGACTCCCCGTGCTCGACGGCGTGCTCGCGTGGCTGGAAGGAGACGTCGACGCGGAGCACTGGGCGGGGGACCACGACATCGTCGTCGCCCGGGTCCGTCACCTCGGCATCGTCGGCGGGCCGGGACCGCTGATCCGGTACCTCGGCGCCTACCACCGCCTCGGCGCGTCCTCCGAGTGAAGGGACACACGTCATCAGGGGTGCTGCGTCGCCTCCCCGATGACGCCCCCGGCCGGCACCTCAGCGGGCCCACGCGGGGGTCCACAGATCCTCGCGTCGCGTCGTCTGGTAGGTGGCGCTGAGGTAGGCGAGGAAGTTCGCGAGGACGGGGTGCGGATTGTCGGCCCGCCAGATCACCGACAGCGGGTAGACCGGGGTCGGGGCCACGACCGGGATACGGCGGAGGTCGTAGCTCTCCGGCCAGAGGTACCGTGAGCCCTCGCAGACGAAGGTGGCGAGCCGGGTCGATTCGGCGATCTCGGTCAGGAGCGCCTCGACGCCGAAGCTCGGTCCGATCGTGTCGATGGTGAGGTCGAATTCCTCGGCCAGGTCCCCGTAGTAGCCCATCGGCTCGGCGTCCGCTATGCCCGGCATCCAGATGGGGTGATCGGCGAGTTCGGTCATGGTCACGGTCTTGGCGTTCGCCAGGGGGTGCTGCGGGCCGACCAGGAGCTCGTGCCGGTCGTCGATGACGCGCGATGAGCGCAGTCCGCTCGGAACCGTGCCGGCGGAGTCCCGCAGGGATCTGAAGGTGGCGTCCAGCGCGCCCGCGCTGACGGCGCCTAACGCCGACGTGGCGTCGAGATTGGTCAGGGTCACCACGTCGAGCTCGATATCGGGGTGTTGCTGATAGAAGGCCAAGAGGATGTTGGCGGGCGCGATCCGACGGCCGACGACATCGATCCGCAGCGTCCTGCGCTCCGTGGCCACGGCGGCTCTGGCGCGCTCGGCGGCGCGGAGGAGTTCCCGGGCATGAGGCAGGAACGCCTGCCCGTCGACTGTCAGTCGGACCCCTCTGGCGATCCGCGCGAACAGTTGCACACCGAGTTCTCGCTCCAGGCTCGCTATCCGCTTCGACGCACCCTGCTGGGTGATTCCGAGATTCTCGGCAGCGGCTTGGAACTGGCTGACTTCCGCAACGGTGACGAAGGTGCGGACCGCGTCGACATCCATAACGCGGAGCATACCCTCACGACGATGGATCGTGAGGCGCTGCTCCGGCATTGCCGCAGTCAACACCGCGTCCAGCGAAGCGAGTTCGGCGGACTGTCGATGCCGACCGCCCTGGTCGCGCGGGCTCGTCCGACGGGCGGGGACACGAGGAGCACGAGGCGATGTGCGGTGGCATTTCGCGAAATTCAGGAAGCAACCAGCACCTTGGAGTGGATGTTTCCCCCAACCCATTGCGACGTGGACGAAAGTCCACTATGCGTCCGGTATGGGCCGCTGTTAAGAATGGAAATTGCCTGTGCAAGACGGCCGTCTCTGAGGGGAAACGATGAGCGACATGACGTCTCCGACCGCACCCTTCGCTATCGATGAACAGCACATCACGAACTTCCGGGAGCACGGCTTCACCCGCATCCCGGGCCTGATCCCCGCGGAGGAAGTGGCGCACTGGCGCAAGATCGCGCTGGACACGATCGAAGAGGACGGCCGGCGGGCCGGCATGGGGGGCGGCGGCACCGCGCTCAGGACCACTTCGGACCCGTGGTGGAAGCACGACAGCCTGCGCGACCTCGTTCGTCACCCCCGCGTCGGCGCCGCCGCGGAGCAACTGGCCGGCACTCCCATGCGGGTGTGGAGCGGACAGGCGTACGCCAAGCATCCGCACGACGAGGTGCCCACCATCTGGCACGAGGACCTCACGCTCACGCCGCTCGACTCCCCGATGAACGTGAACGCCTGGGTCGCCCTGGTCGACGTGCCCGTCGAGCGAGGCTGTCTGATCTTCCTGCCCGACTCGCACAAGCGCCCCGAGCCGCACCGGGCCGAGATGTCCGCGGTGAAGAGCCACGCCACGACATACATGTTCGAGGAGTGGCCCGATCTCGAGTGGTACCCGCGGGTCACGGTGCCGGTGCGCGCCGGAGACGTCACCTTCCACCAGAGCACCGTCGGGCACGCCAGCAACGGCAACCACTCCGACGGGGTGCGACTGGCCTTCATCATCTCCTACACCGGCGCGTCGGCGATCTACCGACCGCGCCCCGGGCATGCGCGGATGGACGAGGAGCTGGTGCCCGGCGAGCAGCTGCCCGACGGCCGCTACCCCCGCGTCTCCGGCCTGACGGAGACGCACCGGCCATGACGGCGGTGACCGCGCACATCGGCATGTCCCTCGACGGGTTCGCCGCCGGCCCTCACCAGAGCGCGCGGAACCCGGTCGGGGTGGGCGGAATGCGGCTGCACGAGTGGCTGCTCGGCACCAGGGCGTGGTGCGAACACCGTGGCCTGGAAGGCGGCGAGGAGTCCGCCGACTCCGACGTCCTCGCGGACGCCATGCACGGCATCGGCGCCTACATCATGGGCCGGGGGATGTTCGGTGGCGGCGACGGCCCGTGGGACTCGGCGTGGCGGGGCTGGTGGGGAGACGAACCGGCCTTCCGGGCACCCGTGTTCGTGCTGACCCACCACCCGCGGGAGCCGCTGGAGATGAAGGGCGGCACCACGTTCACCTTCGTCACCGACGGCATCGAATCCGCGCTCGACCAGGCGCGGGCGGCCGCCGACGGGCGGGACGTCTCACTCGCGGGCGGAGCGAAGGTCGTACAGCAGTACCTCGCCGCCGGCCTGCTCGACGAGTTGACCCTGCACCTCCGGCCGATCCTCCTGGGCGCGGGTGAGCGCCTGCTGGAGAACGCCGGGAACCCGGTTCTCGAACCGCGGAAGGTCGTCTCGACCGGCCTGGCCACACACATCACCTATCGGGTCGTCCGCTGACGGACGAACACCTGTCGGGCCGTCCGCTGACGGACGTGCCTCAGGAGAGGCCGACGACGACCGCGACACCGGTACCGGCTCCGGCCGGACCGTCACATCGGGCCGAGCGGCGGACGGGATCATCCCGCCCGCCGCTCGGCCCTGCGGTCTGCCGGCACCGCCCCCTCACTCAGTCCGGCGCGCGCCGCACGCCCGCGCCGCGCGCCTGAGAGGCCGTACCGCGCCCCGGGGAAGGAACCGGAGACCGTGCCGCCCGGGTATCGCAGAGCCGGGCGGCACGGTCTTCGGCAAGCCGTCGGTCAACGGGCGTGCCGCGCCGGAGACCGGCCGGTCACAGGGTCCCCAGCCACGCGTCCACGGTCCGCGCGGTGCTTTCGGCGTACTCCGAGACGATGGTGAAGTGGTCGCCGGAGATCTCCCTGTCCTCGTCGCACCGGTCCCACCCAGGACCCCAGTCGCAGTCCGGCAGCGGCTTCCCGTCCGGGTCGGGCAGCGCGTCGGCGGCCCGCAGGAACAGGGTCGGCACCGGGGAACGTCGCGGTTCCCAGTCGCCGAAGACCGAGAAGTATCCGCCCATGGCGGTGAGCGACACGTGGTCGGTCGCCACCAGTTCGCTGCGCCGGGCGAAGAGTCCGTGGGTGAAGGCCTGGTTGAGCCGCGGATTCATCTCCCTGGCCAGGTAGGTGTCCAGCAGCACCACCCCGCTCGGGGGTGTGTCCGTGCCGGCCAGGGCGAGGGCCACCTCGTGGGCGATCCAGCCGCCCGACGAGTAACCCAGCAAGGCGTACGGCGCCCCGTCGGCCTGTTCCAGGACCGCCCGCGCCTGCACCTCGACGAGGGCGGCCACATCCGCCGGAAGACGCTCACCGGCCGCGAATCCGGGCTCGGGCAGCACCACGGTACGGCGGCTGTCGCGGAGCGCGGCGGCGAACCGGGCGTACTGGTGTGCCCCCGACATCGCCACGACCGCGGGAAAGCACAGCAGCATCGGCTTCGCCGCGCCACGGGACAGCGGCACCGCGTGCGGTCGTCGGCCGAACTCGTCCGCCGTCCGGAAGACGGGCCGGAAACGCGCCGCCAGGCCGGCCAGCTCGATGCCCTCCTCGATCCTTCCCTGCTCACATGCCTGGGTGAACAGGGCGCCGAGCGTGTCCTCCGGTTCCGTGGCGTGCGGTGCCGCCGTGCCGATCTCCGCGGACAGGAACCGTACGAGACGGGGCGCGGTCGGATGGTCGAAGACCAGGCCGGCCGGCAGGCGCAGCCCCGTCGCCCCCTCCAGCCGGTTGCGCAGATCGACGGCGGTCAGTGAGTCGAATCCGAGCTCGGAGAAGGCGAGTTCGCCGTCGAGCCCGTCCGGCGTGGGGTAGCCGAGCACCGCGGCCACCTCCCGGCGGACCAGGTCCAGGAGCTCGCCGTCGCGCTCCTCCTCGGGCAGCTGCCCGAACCGGGCCGGCGTGTCCCGCTCCACGCGGCGCGCGTCCCGCGCCGGAACCCCGACCAGTCCGTGCCAGATCGACGGCACCTGGTGATCCCGTGCCGCGGCGCTCAGCGCGGCGAGGTCCGCGTGCACCGGAGCCAGCAGCGGTTCGGGCCGGGTCAGGGCCACGTCGAACAGCGTCAGCGCCTCCTCGGGGCTCAACGGCGCCAACCCGGCCCGTTCCAGCCGCCGGCGGCCCGCGGACATACCGCTCTCGGTGCTCCAGGGTCCCCACGCCAGAGACCGCGCGGGGAGCCCGCGGGCGCTCCGGTGCGCGGCAAGGGCGTCCAGAGCGCTGTTCGCCGCGGCGTAGGCCGCCTGTCCCGCCGAGCCGAGGATCCCCGCGACCGAAGAGAACAGTACGAGGAGGGTCGTGTCCCCGGCGAACTCGTCCAAGTGGCAGGCCCCGGCGAGTTTCGGGCGCAGCACCCGGGAGAGCTGCTCGTCGGTCAACGACTCCACGACACCGTCGTCGAGCACTCCGGCAGCGTGCACGACGGCACACAAGGACCGCGACGACAACAGCGCGGCGACCTGGTCCCGCTCCGCGATGTCGCAGGCGGCCACCTCGACGGTGGCTCCCGAGGTCTCCAGCTCGGCGCGGAGCTCCGGCATCTCGCCGTCGCGGTTGACGATCAGCAGGTCGCGGACCCCGTGCTGATCGACGAGGTGACGGGCGACCAGGCGGCCGAGCGCCCCGGAGGCCCCGGTGACCAGGACGGTGCCGGTCGACAGGTCCACCGCGGCCGGGTCGGCCGCCGGAAGCGGAGCGAACCGGGGCACCCGCGCGACGTCGTCGCCGACCCTCACATGCGGCTCCCCGGAGGCCAGCGCCCCAGCCAGCACCCGGTGATCGAGGCGAGTCGTGCCGGCGTCGACATCGAGCACGGCGAGCCGGCCCGGGTGTTCCGCCTGGGCGGCCCGGACGAGGCCGGCCAGCGCGGCCGCGGCGGGATCCGTCGCGGCGTTCCGGGTGAGCAGCACGAGACGCGTGGTGGCGAAGCGCTGATCGGCGAGCCACGTCCGCAGCAACGCCAGGGCCCGGGAAGCCAGCTGGGCCGTGGCCGCCGGCACGTCGGCGCCGGTCGTCGCGGCCGGTGCGCAGAACACCGCGTCGGGCTGCGCGCCGGAGGCGGCCGCGGCCGCTGCGAGGTCGTCGAGGCCGGCGTACGTCTCGATCCGGCTGTTCGCGCCCCGCAGCAGCGACGTCAGCCCGAGCTCGTCGTCGCCGAGCATGACCCACCAGTTCGGCCGGGCGTCGGACGGCGTGGGAAGGTCCTGCCACCGCACGCCGAGCAGCGACCGGGGAACGGCCGTCGACGCGCCGCCCGCGGGCACGCCACGGAGGGTGAGGGCGTCCACACTGCCGACGCCGTGTCCGCCGCCGTCGAACAGTTGCAGGGTGACGGTGTCCGGGCCGCCGGCCGCCAGACGTACCCGAAGGGCCGTCGCTCCGGGACGGTCGACCCGTACGCCGCGCCAGGCGAACGGCAGCCTCGGACCGGTCTCGGCCGCGTCCACGAGGCCGCCGAAACCTATGGTGTGCAGGGCGGCGTCCAGCAGCGCCGGGTGCAGCACGTGCCCGGTCACGTCGACGCCCTCGGGAAGGACGACTTCGGCGAACAGCTCTCCGGTTCGTGACCAGGCGCGGTGGACTCCCTGGAAGACGGGACCGTAGTGCAACCCGTGGGCCGCGAGCGTGGGATGCAACGCCGCGAGGTCGATCGGCCGGGCGTCCGGCGGCGGCCATGCCCCCGGGCCACCGGGTGCGGAGAGCGCGCGGGCCTCGGTGAGGACCGCCCGGGCGTTCCGGTTCCACTCACCGCCGGAGTCCGAACCGCGGCTGTGCACCCGGACCGTCCGACGTCCTGCCGTGTCGGGCGGCTCGACGGTCATCCGAAGGTCGACCACCGCGTCCCGCGGAATCACCAGAGGCGCCTCCAGTGTCAGATCCTCCACCTCGGGCAGCTCGCACGCCGCGCCCGCGTGCAGCAGGAGATCGACGAACGCGGTCCCCGGCAACACCATCTCACCCGCGACGACGTGATCGGCCAGCCACGGATGCGCGTCGGCGCCGACGCGGCCGCAGAACATCATCGCGCCCGTCTCCGGATCGGCGATCACCGACGTCACCAGGGCGTGGCCACTGCTGTCCAGTCCCGCTGCGTCGAGGTCGGTGGTTCGGGGTGGGGTGTTGTCGAGCCAGTAGCGTTGGTGTTGGAAGGGGTAGGTGGGGAGGGGGGTGTGGTG